>CAZVNF010000054.1:0-21816 GCA_964628215.1 uncultured Draconibacterium sp. | reverse complement strand
TTCGGGTGTTTTTTCCGTCACGGCCCGGTAGTTTTTATCCCAGCGGTGTGCCCAGTAAGTTTTATCCTCATACCGCACCGGATAGCAGCCGCCGTGAAAATCGGCAGGTTGCCAGCAGGCCATATCCCAGTTGGTGCACGACACCATGATTTTATCATCGTCGGCCACGATCTCCTCGGGGAACGGCACATTCCAGTTCTGCACATTGTTCTGATCATCAGTGCCATTGGCGTATGCAGGCGGCAATATCCATGAAGGGCAGTAAGGCACGGTTTTCAGGATCTCGAAATCGATTTCCGAATACCCTACATTCCTGACCCTCTGATCCTGGTTCCCGCCATAATAGTTGGCCATGTAGCCATTGTTGCTGCAATCGCGGCGGAAATTCCATTCCGACTGACTTTGGGTGATAAGCCAGATGGCGTTGGTGAGCCCGTTCCACATGTTGTTTTTATTCAGCAGTTCGGTAAGCTTGCATTTAACGGTATATTTCCCGAATGTCATCCCGTGACGGGTGATCACCCCCACATTTTGTTTCTGCCATTTGCCGAATTCCGATTTCGGATTCCGGAGGGTGATTTTATGGTTCACCGGGTCGGAAATCACGGTTTCACAAGGGCGGGGAGCCACCGTTGCCGTGATGGAAACCAGTTCTTCTTTGCGATAAAAACGTTTGTTCCAGTTATAGTCCATCCGGGTATAGTTGTCGTTGAGCACATCGGCAATTACGGGGATATTGTTCAATTTCGTGGAAGGATCGATAAAGTGGATAAACTGCTCAAAGGCGGCTGTTTTATAAATTGCCGGATCCTGTCCGCAAGTTTCTGTTTTTGATTTTGCCGCATCTTCTTTTGAAAAAGCCACGGGGTTGATAAATATTCCTGCCCCGGGGTCGGGTGCGGCAACCACATTCAGCATGCCGGGGAATTTCTGAATGATGGTGTTTTTCACTGATTTCCCGGGGCCGTAAAGAAAATAAAAGAATGGGTTCACAAACCCCTGTTCCCCTTTCAACCCGATGTCGGCGACCGTTTTGGGAATCAAATTTCCGGTAATGTTTGTGGCGGAGGTCACCACCAGCATGAAACAATATTTTCCCACCCGGGGGTTTCGTTTCCAGCGGTCGTTTTTCCCCTCTTCAAAATACCGAATTTCATTCCGTGGGTTTCCGACAATCCTGAACCGGCTCTTCACCGTATGAAAATTCTGATCGGTTTCAATAATGCCGGTTTCTACAAATCCAGAGGAGGTTTCCTCCCAGCTTCCATAAAAGTTTTCCCATGCATCGGGATGCTGTTTGGAACTGTCGGCATGGTCGCGTTCGGGAAATTTATAGGATTCATTCTGATAATAAATCTTGTACGAGAAATTTTGCGATGCCGGCCCGGTATTTTTCAGTTTGAATTCCATTTCAAAAAAACCGCCTTCAGCCTGAGCCTTGCAAGGGATTACAAACCCCTGATCTATTGCCCCGGCATAATCGAGAAAGAGAGTTTTTCCCATATCCCAGTTTACTGCAGGGTTAAAATCCTTCACCACAAACAGTTCGCTTACTGCCTCCGGTGAACGGGCCGGCTGCCCGCACGAGATAAATAACAGAGGCAGAAATACAATAAGCAGGATATAGCGGAGTGAGCTCTTCATGAAAGAATGGTTATTTGTTTGCCGGTAGCGAATAAAGTTGAACAAAATCGGGAAGTATGGCCTGATAGCGCCGCGTTTTTGCTATATGTCCGACGGCGAGGAATGAGCCTGCCGGCTGATTCAAAAAGTTTCCCGGAACGAGCGACAGCGACTCATAATATTTGGGGTTCTGGTCTTTAGAAAACCCGTGAAAATCAACACCGGCAAGGATGCTGAAGGTACTGTCGTTGAACCGGATCTCTTTCAGGTCGAAGCGCCAGTCGCGGTTATACCTGTAAAATGCCATTTTATTTCCACCTGCAGGTATTGAAAAAAAGATGTCTTCCGGTTTCAGGGTGTCAAGTCCGATTGTTTTACCCATATGTCCCTGCTTTGCGGAAAATACCGGATCCCATATTCCGGCAGTGGTATTCAGCCGGCGCAATGACCAGGCATACGTTCCGTCGTTTTTCTTTCTTGTAACCGTCAGCAGCACCTCACTGGCAATGCCCGGCAGAAACCGCCCGGCAAAGATGCCTGTCACCTGCACGCCCTGGTCCCATTCAATCACCGGGCTGTTCTTATCTGCAAACAATTCCTTCAGGCTGCCGCTTGTTTTGTCATTCGCAACAAAAGAAAACACCTTCCAGGAGCCGTTCACTGCAATCTCCATGATTTCTGCTTTCTGATCGCCATTGAAATCGCCTGCAATCAGATCAGCGGGGGGCGATTCTGATTTCCACAGGATGCTGCAGCCCGACTGCAAAGTGGTTGCTGAGGTGCAAATATTTTCGGGAGGGTTAAGTGAAACGATCATCCACCCCTTATTCCCCAGCACGACCAGCTGATCGGCCGCGGTTGACAGGAACTTCCCTTTCAGTATTCGTTTCACCGGGCCAATGGATGCACATGCATTCGGATTGTTGAGCATGACCTTCCTGAATTCACGTTTTTCAGGACAAAAAGCCAAGGATGACATCCTGCCGTCTTTTCGTATCACGATCAGACCGTCAGTGCCGGTATTGAAAAAATTGCCAGCCACGATGAAATCGTCGCGATCAATTTCTGCAGGCTGAATTGAAACCTTCAATGGTTCATTTTCAAGCAGTGAAACAGGAAATGGCGGATAATTGTATTTTGAGATAAATCCTGCCGGCTTTGTCATGTCGACCCTGGCAGAATCGCCCCGCCTGCCGGCCTCACCCCCGAAGGAGAGGAAATAATCATCAACCAGAATATCGGTGCCGCTGTTGTTCCAGAAGTAAACCTGGAATTTACAGTCGGGGTAAAACCTCACCGCCGACAGGTCAAAGTAACTGCTGATTTTAAACCATTTTCCTTTGGGGACTTCAGGTTCGGCCAGCAGGAGGCCCTGCCAGCAAATGCTTTTTCCATCTTTGTCGGATGCGGTAAACACCAGGTTTCCCTTTACTTCCGATTTGGTTGGAAACACATAGATCCAGGCACTCAGGGCTACGGCCTTCATGTTTTCAACACCCACTTCCCGCACATAATGCTCCATGGCTACGCTGAAACTGTTTGCTCCGAAAGCCTTGACGGAATATTGCCCCGAATGGGCCTGCCCTTTATGGTATCCTCCGGGCACATCTTTGCCGGGAGCGATTTCAAAATCGTTGTAGAGGGTATTGGGTGATAACTGCTGAACTTTTTGCGGCGCATCAACCGTTTTCTGCGAACCCGTAGCCATTTTCACCACTTTGGCGAATGGAAAATATTTCCAGCCAACCGCCAGCACCACGATCGACAATAAAAAAATCAAGCCGAATACAAATAACCTCTTTTTTTCTCTGTTCATGCAAGGCTGGTTAACGGATCAGGATCATTTTCAGGCTACCTGCATAATTTCCGGCCTTCATGCGGCAGGTATACACGCCCGCAGGAACCTGTTGACCATCCCCGTCAGTGCCGTCCCACAGCATTGATTGCGGTCCGGGCAGCATGGCAGATTGTTTCAATGTGCGTAACAAAATCCCCTGCAAAGAGTATATCTCCATGGTCACATCGCTGGTTGATGAGAGGTTGAACCGGATCTGTGTTTCCAGTGAAAAGGGGTTGGGGGAATTTCCACGGAGGCTCGTTTCTCCGAATCTTTTTACTTCACCCGTCTCAACCGGGAATGTGACATGCAAGGTAACCGGGATCACAAATTTGTTGTTGTACAGATCGCGGGCCACCAGGTTGCAATGATAGGTATTTGGAGTAAGTCCTGCAGCGCTGATATTTACCTTGACGATCCCGGTTTGATTGTTCATCAGGGTGCCGGTTGAATTGGTGAGCGACAACCAGGTATTGGGCAGTCCGAAATTCTTTATTTTCACATTTCCGGGTTGTTCATGGGGCATCACTCCCACACTGTCGCCTGTAAGCTGGTATATCACAAAAACATCGTTCATAAAAGGTTCACCAATGGTTCCTGTCACAGTAGCAATGGCCGTTTCACCCGGTTTGAGCACACCCTTTCCTCCGGCGCTTTCGCCATGCCAGTTCAGGGATGGTCCGTTACCCGGAGTTCCCTGGAATGAAAATTCACCCAGTGAGCCACCGGAAAAATTGGTTGCGTCGGTAATTATAACCCCCGGAGGAAAATCAAGTTTGATGTGCTTGATGTATTCATTGTCGGTACCCAGGTTATGAACCGTAAAGGCCCAGCTGATCGCCTGTCCGGGAACAAACCCCTCGCTGCCGCATGTCACTTTTGACCCGCTGAGGTTATCGGTTATATTATCTTTTTTATTGGCCGAGGTATCCACAACGATCACCGAGTAATTCAATATCCCGCCGCCCAGGTTGGTTATGAAAACTGAGTCGGAAGTACTTTGCCCTACAGGCATTGTTTTTTCAATGGAGAGGGGTGAAACGGAGAGCATTGGAACGGCCCCTTCGATGAGCGGGAAGTTGATAAAATCAACCGCACAGGCGTCCCAGCCGGCCGACACTGAGTAATCCTTATGATATACCCATGAAAGGGTGTGGTAACCTTCTGTCAGCCAAAATGTTTCCTTGCTCCAGGCGATTTCGCCATCCCAGCGTGCCTTTTCGAACCCATCGATGAGGAATACCAGGTAATCATAATTATTGTTTCCACTGGGATCGTGTTCACAGGAGACTAATTTATAAAAAGAGAGCGCCCCGGCGGTGAGCACATTTACATTCATGTTCAGCTTACTCTCCTCACTATCGCCCATCCATCCGGAGCGTGCGCTGAAAGCACCTTCATATTTTATGTTCGGCTCCATTTGCCAGACTGCCTGCAAGGGCATGAACCACGGAAATTTATTAAAATTACCTGTTTCAAAATCTTCCACAATTTCTCCCGAAAAGAGGTACACCGTATCGGTTTTCGCAAAGTCGTTGTTTGCAGTAAGATCCGACTTAATCATATAAAGATGCTCATACGAAGCTGAATTACCTGCAGTTGCATGAAATGTAAGTGTTTTTGACGAGTCGGGTTTAAGCAGGTTCATCGCTGCTGTATTTACATTCATAACGAGGTTGGTGTCAATGGATGTCAGCATCACGCTGATGCCGGAAGCTTTTGCACCCCCGGCATTTTTGAAAGTGATCAGCAAATCGGCATTTTCACCCGGATCGGGCCTGCCGTTATCCCCGTCGGCAAACTGTGTTCCGGTGATCTGAAACACCGGGGCATGGGCAACCAGTGCAAGAGGACGCTGAAAACTCTGGGACATCGCCTGAACGTGCAGAATAAGAGTAAACGCATGATTATCAGGCACGGTGGGAGCTACTTTAAATGAGAGTGCATCCGTAAGTGTCATGGTCTGTCCCCCGGCGATGGAAGCGACTGTTTCGGTGCTGTCGATCAGGGTGATATAAGGATCGGTATTTGCAATGGAAAATAATATCTGGGTCATCGGCTGACTGCCTACATTGTTGATGTTCAGGGTGATTTTGGCAATTTCGCCAAATTCAATGAGCGTATCGCCTCCGGAATCAATTGATTGACTAATCAGCAACCCATAGGTATTGAATAACAACACCTTGGTTGAAGTGAGGTTGTTGTTGTCGGTAACCTGGAATTTAACCGGCAGATTCTGGTATGAATAGGTAGGCGTACCGGTAAAATGACCATCTTCGGAGATCTGCATTTCCGGCGGGAAGCCGCATGAGGTAAACTTATCAAGGGTGTTGGGGGTGACAGGTGCCGTGCTATTTAAAGAGGAGTACTGATAGTTTTTATTGTCTCCTGATGATAATCCGCCTGTCCAGGCTGTACCTGCAGGAAATACCATATCACCGTAGTAATACTCTATGGTACCATTCGGGAAAAGTTTCACGGCAAAGTTCAGGTTGGTACTGCTCTGCATGCCTGAAAGGGATGCTTTCCACCTGAATATCGCGTAGTTTGCATTGCCTTCGTACCACACCCCCTGTGCGGAGGAGGGGTAGATGGTGAGGTCGCACATAAAAGGGCAAATGATGCTGGTTTGCCTGAATAACAGCGTTTTATCTATGAGATAAGGCCAGGTATAGGGCTGATCATCGAAGAGGATGTGCCCATCGGCATACACATACACCTTGCTAATATTTTTTTTATAGAACGGAAAATTAAACCCGAGGGTCTTGATGGCAAAACCTGTGTTGTTGTTGGTCAGTGTAAGCTGTTGGGCTGTAACAGCAGGGAATGCGGCGGGGCTGGTGGTTTCGGGATAATCGAGTTTGGCATCCCACAGATATGGCGGGGTGCCTCCACTGGCGTTGAGAGTGGCATTGTACGGCTGGTACAATTGTGCCGGGGGGAGTGTGGCGTTGGTGATGTTGGGTTTGACGATATTCAGGGTGTAGTTGAGCCCCAGCCGGGTGATGGTGTTATTCTGGATGGTAACATTTGTACCCGGGTAGCTTGTGGTAATGGCCGGGGTATTCGTATAATCGATAATTGACCAGCCTATGATCTCACCTGCCGCACTGCCTGACGGATCCGTTTCCTGAACCTGCAGGAAAAACCGGGCAGGCTGGTTGTTCGCGAGCTGGTTGATCAGCGGGGTAAGGTCAAGCCCGAACTCAATGGTTTTATCTGCTTCCGTGGTTCCGCCCTGCATGTAGAGGTCGCCGCCCTGGTTGTTAAATATCGGGAACTCCTGCACATATGAGGGCACTGTGGCAGCCAGGTCGGTGCTTACCCCGGCAGTAACTTTGAGTTTGATTCGTGAAGTATGCTTCAGCAATACCTTCATCGTGAGTTTTGGGGAGCAGGTGTTTTTAACATTAAGTACATATACCGTATGGTTCCATATCCCTCCATAGCCCATGTTATCGGCCAGATTTTTATACATGGTGTAACAAAATCCAAGGTTGCACCATCCGTTGCCGGCATAGCCGTTGGCAAACTTCAGTCCGCCCTTTTCCCAGTCGTGCATGTCGACAACCCCGTCGCTGTTGATATCTATGTTGTTCGTATACTGTCCGTCGCCGTTAAAGTCGTACCGGATGGAATCGTTGTATCCGCAAATAGTCCATGCATGCGACGGGCTGCTTCCCCAATACGCCTGAACATATTTTCCGGCTTCCGGGGTGTTGGCCGGCAGGGTGGTGGAAGGGGTGCCATATTGTCCATAGATATTGGCCACTCCGCCTACCGAGGCACCCTCAAGATGGTCGGCAAGCCAGTATTTCAGTGTCTGCAGACCTTCGGGGGTATCAACCCGGATGGCTTTCACCGAGTTGATGCGGTTGTGCATCCCGTTGTAGTACATGTCGTACCCGGATATCCAGTGGGTATACCCGCCGGTATTCATTGCGCCGCCATATTCTGCAATGTTCATGTTGCCGCAGGCCCTTACAATCTCCCATGAATCAAAAAAACTGACTCCCTGGTAGTTGTTGGCATTGTTTAAAAAATCGTAGGTGAAATGGGTTGGATACTGCGTTGAATTCTGGTTAGCAGCAACCCCGCGTGAGCGGTCGATCTCGTAGGTAAAATTAAATGCAATGCCGGCCGACTGTCCACATTCGTACCCCGTTTGCCAGGTGATGGGCCGGAAATAGGGCTGTGTGGAGTTGTCGACGCTTACAGGCAGAAGCGGAGCATCCGCTCCTTTGTACAATTCCGGCACCTCCAGTTCAGGCACATTCGACAGCACAAACAACTCATCGGGGGTGAGTGAAACCGGTTCGAGCCCTTTCTGGTATGGCAAATCCTGCGCGAATGTGCCGGTTCCGGAAAATAAAAGAAAAGTCAGGGAGAAGAGTACTATGATGTTTTTCATTGGATTACCGTGTTGATACCTTACAAAATTACTGTTTCTTTTTTGATTGATCATAGGAATATATTGCATCCAGCAACATCACCGAATCCACAGGGATGTTCCAGCTCTTTGCCTTTTGGGTTACATTGGCCAGCCAATTGGGGTTGCTTCTAATGCTGAATTGAAGGTAACGGATCGTGTCCTGCCTTCTTTTCCCCTTTAGTTTTTCATAATTGGCAAGAAAGGTATATTCCGCATCTTCGCGGATCAATTGTTCGAGGGGCCTGTTTTGTTCCCGGGCTTTTTTAACCATAAACCGGAACCATTCGCGGTCATTCCGGATAGAGTTTTCGATGCTGTCGAGGTGTGAATAGTCTGTATCGGGATGAAAAGCCCTGAAGGTTTCGTCGGCAAAATTCCAGAAGGCACAATGCAGGTTTATTTCCGAAACCATCAGCAGGATTACATTGTAGTTTTTCAATTTTTCCTGCAACCCCGATTTATCCGCCTTAATTGCGGGCACCTCGTTCTGGTGGGGATAGAGGCTGCTGTTGTAGTACCAGTAATCCTGCCTGCCGAACATCTTTTTTCCATAGGTCTCAACGAGCGTAATGTAATAGCTGTCGGCAACCACAAGCCCCGGCATCGTTCCGTTTGGGATCGCATTAAAATCAACCAGCGGAAGTACTCCCTGAGTTTGCTTTAACGGAAAGATCAGGTTTAGCAGCTCCCCGATATCGTAATCCGATCCGAGCGATTGGCCGGAGTGGTGCAGATGATGGATTTTAAAAGCCGGCATAGCTTTGCCAGAGGCCGCTGCGAT
The DNA here is from genome assembly GCA_964628215.1 of uncultured Draconibacterium sp. Classification (GTDB taxonomy): domain Bacteria; phylum Bacteroidota; class Bacteroidia; order Bacteroidales; family FEN-979; genus CAIVAT01. Next base: position 13,143 of record CAZVNF010000054.1, on the reverse strand, counting down.
GTATCTTGACAATGTATCAGCTGCCAGATGAGCGCCATACATGCTCCAATGCATCCCGTAGCGGGGAAACAACGGGTATGTTGCAGTATCTTTTGCCCGGATGAAATACCGGTTCAGATCGAGGTAAGGAAGCCCCAGTTCTTCTGATTTTTTTATAAAATATTCGTAATTTGACAGGGTTCTTTTACCCGGGGAAAAACGATCGGGGATGAATTCGGGATAGTAACTGGCCTTTCCGGGTTCAAATACGAGGATCAATGGAATATTGTACGACCTGAGGCTGTCCATGACATTTTTCAGGCGCGACAGCTTTTGATCTATGGTGTGTTTTCCGATGAAATAATCGCCTGTGTATTCATGAATGTAGTCTTCTTCGAAAAGATACCGTTTTCTGCCTTCCAGAAATCCCCTGGCGTGGGTGATTCCAAACAAGGAGTAATCATATTGGTTGTTGATGCCGATGAGGGTTTTCCGGAGGCCGGCATTGTCATTCAGGCTGGTGGTGAATACCTGCTGAAAATCCTGTGAAAACCAGCGGCTCCAGGTGAAATATTTAAGGTTTGGGGGATCTGATTGACGGTAATAGCCCTTTAACGGTAGTTCGCTGAACAGGGGAAAGAAAAACTGTACGACCGATGCTGACATGATCACCAGAATGATAATGAAGGTAGCGGTTTTTGTACTGAGCATTTAATAAGATGGCTTTTTTTTACACGAAGGGACACGAAGGAGTCACGAAGAACCACGAAGAAGATTGTATATTATACTTCGTGGTTCTTCGTGACTTCTTCGTGGTTCTTCGTGTAATTAACAAACGATTACAATTCAGTTAAATTCAAATACAAAACTAAGGATTTTTAGCATGCTATTGACATCTGGTATAGCCCACCCATGATTGGTTGTATCACTGAATAACCCTGTAAGTGATGGTGAAATCATCCATTCCAACCTTTTTCTTTTCAGGGTTCCAGAGATATATCTTAAGCTGATCGTTGGGATCGGAACTTTTAACAACCCCTGAAACCGTAAGCTGGTTCCATTGGTGAGGTTTTAAAGAGACCGGATGATCCTGTCCCGACCGGTAGTATTGAAGAACCTTCTGGTTCTGTTCCTTTGAAATGACCAGGGTAAGCCATTCAGGGTTCATCTTCTCCATGGGAAATATCCTCAATGTTGCGGTAATCATCACAGCCCGGGACTTTGTCACCTCAGCATATTTTCCAAAAAACCCGGGACTGAACTCCGAAGTCAGCAGGAAAAATGAATTCCCGGTGCTGTCGGTGTGGTAATTGATGCTGTCTTCCTGAATTGAACGAACATCAAAGGAGTTTGAATAAAAAGAGATTTCATTTCCCGGCCACATGTCAGCCGGAGTCAGCACCCGGTAGGGAGAATTACTCAAATGGAAATAGTGGCGGTCGAGCCTTCGTATTTCAAGATCCTTTGCCCACGGAGTACAAATAAACAGGAGAGAATCATTCAGGTTGGTGCCCTCCGCAATTTTCCCGTTTTCATCATTGATATACATTGAGATGGAAGAATCGGGGCTTTCGAGTGAACTTAAAATGAGTGTTTCCGGTGCAAGGCCCCAATTGACATTCAACTGGTTGCGGTCGATCATCGGTTCACTGACAATAAACTTTTTTTCAGGAAAATGCCGTATACTGGTAATCAGATTCCCGATATAGGCGAGCCGGTTCCTGTAAAACTGAGAGGCACTTACCACATGCGCCACCCCCGCCACAAACATGAGCATCAGAAACAACCGGGTTAAAACCTGCTTTCTGCCGGCAGGGAATACCACATCGTTGAGAAATGGGATCAGCAGGAAAATATTCAGTCCCATGAGATTTTTCTCCTGTATAAACGGAAAGTACCAGATATTGAAAGTGGTAAAGAGCACCAATGAAAAGAACAGCAGGGAAACCAGGTAATATCCTAATTTAAGATATTGTTTTTCTATAACATACCATACAGAAGTAACCAGAAACAAGATCAATGAAAAAAGGTAAATATTGAATATTTTCGCTTTAAGAAACAGATAACTTTCCGAATGAAAAACATCACCCAGGCGTGTGAAAAATTCGCCGAACCCCCTGAAATAAAAACTTTCATACCCGGTGGCTGAACTGGTGAGAAATTTGAACAGGGCAAGTCCGATAATAAGCGCTCCCAGCAGGTATCCATCCGGTTTCAGCCAAAGTTTGTTGTCGATAATAAAAAAGCCAAGCACGAACAACACGGTAAACAACGATACCGGGTGCGAATAAAAACAGAGAAACATGATCCCAGCAGCCACAACAAGCCGGAAAATCCCAAAAAGCAAATTGGGTGTAAACCGCATCGACCAGGTGAGAAAAGCGTACAGCAGGATCGTGTAAACCAGGGCCTGGTGCGTTTCGGTGGATATCCAGAAAAAGCTGTATTTCACTCCCAGCAATAAAAGCAACGGAACGGCCAGGGCGAGGCGGTCGAGTTTGAACAGATAGGCAATAACCAGGAAAACGAGGTAATACAGCAGGATAAATGACATGGAATATACGGCAAGAATCAGTTTCAGAGGCAATTCCAGTTTTATGGCGAGCAAGGCCAGTGTTTGCGGGGCAACGGCAGCCATGCGCCCGGCTTCGACCACATAATCGCGATAATACAGAAGATTGAACACCGCGTAACAGGGATCGACAAAAATAGTCCGTTCAAGATAAAACAGGAGTGCCAGGATGAAGAGCACAAGGAACATCAGGTGGCCCAGCAATTTATTATTTAACACAAAGGTTCTGAACGACATAGCTATGATAAATTAGAACCTGAAATAGATAAACGGACTAAACCCGGAGGATGTGATCGTTGCCAGGTTAAGTACATACAGCAGGATGGCAATCACCGAGAATACCATGAGATTTATATTTCCGGGGTTCATATAGAATTTTTCAACAAGGGCTTCAGCTTTTTTCCAGGTCCCCGCGAAAGAAAAGCAGGCAGCGATGACCAGCATGGTCCAGAATTTGGGGTTCAGCCACACCATGTTTTCAGCGGCCCGGAATTCAAACATCTGCCGGATAAAACTCCATGCATCGGGCAGCGAGGCTGAGCGGAAGATAATCCATCCGAACATGACCAGAAGGAAGGTAATGCCGATGGATGCGATCCTCCCTGCTTTTTTCAGGTATTTCAGCAAAAAGAGCCGGTCGGCGATGAGAAATACCCCCATGTAAGCACCCCATGCGATGAATGTCCATGCAGCGCCATGCCAGAAGCCGCAAAGGAGGAAGGTGACGGTAGTGGCAATCAGGTAGATCACCTTGTCGGCCCTGAGCCCAAGGTACTTTTCCTTTGGCAGTTTGCGTGAGGTTGCATAGGCCAGCGGCAGGAACACATAGTCGCGGAACCAGAATGAGAGGGTGATGTGCCATCTTCTCCAGAACTCGGTAATACTCTGCGAAACATAAGGGAAATTGAAATTCTCAGGCAGCCTGAAACCCAGCATCCTCGCCAGTCCGATGGCCATGTCGGTATACCCCGAAAAATCAAAATATATCTGGAATGTGTAGGCTATGGCACCGATCCATGCCAGGCCACCCGACAATTCGGCTGGTCCGAGGGCGAAAATTTCATTGACTGTCGTCCCCAGTACATCAGCGATCAGCACCTTTTTGGCCAGTCCGATCATGAAACGGATAAAACCGGTAAGGCGGAAGTCGGCATTTTCCTGGTCGCGCCGGTCGGTGATCTGTTCTGAAATCTGTCCGGGTCTTACGATAGGCCCCGCAAGCATCTGGGGAAACATGAAGATATACAGAGCGAAATCCTGCAATTTAACAAACCCCGGGTGCTGCTTCTTGTACACATCCATCGTGTAGGCCAGTTTCTGGAAAGTGATGAATGAAATTCCGACCGGCAGGGCAATCTTTGTCCATTCTGCCGGTTTTGACCCGAACAGGCTCAACATGGCTTCAAACTGTTCCACAAAAAAATTCATGTACTTGAAATAAAGGAGCAAGGCCAGGTTGAGGAAAACGGATGACCAGAATAAAACTCTTCGCAATGTCCCTGTTTTAATGCTCATCTGCCCCACCAGCACAAAATCAACCAGCACGGAACCCATCACGAAAAAGACAAATACCGGGGCGCCCCAGGCATAGAAAAGGATGCCGGTAAAAAGCAGGAACCAGTTTTTGACTTTCCGGGGGATAAGGTAATAGATGATGAGGAAAAGCGGCAGGAAATAGAGTAAAAACAAACTGCTGTTGAAAATCATAGGGTTGTTCCGTTGCGATGCTCCAATTTGGTCTTGTTTTTACCCGTCAGGCGCCGCAAAATTAGTAAATTTTGACACGTGAAGCGTCCGGATTTCCTTAATGAACGGCAATACATCCCGGGTTTATTTTTACATTTGTTGTCAAATATTCATTTATGGCCCGGAAAATAAATTTCACCCTGCCCTCAGCCCGGTTTTTTACTGATGCCCTGCTTGTTTTTTTTGCTGCACTGGTTTTATGTAACCTTGCATTTTACAATGGATTTCCATTTTTTTACTCCGATTCCGGCACTTACATGTGGACCGCCTTTTCGGGGTACGCCCCCATCGACCGGCCAATGCTGTATGGTTTTTTCCTGAAACATGCCAGCCTTATGACCTCGCTCTGGCTCGATGTTCTTGCACAGGCCCTCGCCGTTGCAATTCCGCTGTTTTACTGTTTTAAATATTTCTCAGGGACACCTAAATTCAGGGGCTATTACATCGTTTATATCTTCCTGATCACCTTTTTTACCGGAATATCTGTCAATGTTGGCCAGCTGATCCCTGATGTTTTTGCACCGGTTGTCATTCTATGCCTTTCACTGCTGCTGTTTGCCCCAAAGTTGCTGGTCAGGGAAATGGTTATAATCACGTTACTTTTGATTCTTGCGATCGGTGTCCACAATTCCCATTATGTCATTTCCACCTTGATTTTGCTGATATTTCTCTCGGGATTCATCTTCAAAAAGACAAGGGGCATCCTTCAGAAAGCCCACGTGAAAATCACCCGCATCCTTTACGCCATGATGCTGGTGATTTCTTCCTTTTTACTCGTTTCAACCATTCATTACAATGCCGGATTAAAGTTCTCCGTTTCCCGCTACGGGCATGTCTTTTTCATGTCGCGGCTTTTCGATTCCGGAATCCTTGAACAATACCTTCAGGATGCCTGCGCTGAAAAACACTATTTTATCTGCCGGTACCAGCATAAATTCCCCTGGGATTTCCTTTGGGATTTTACAGGCAGCCCGTTATATCAAAATGGCGGATGGGAGGGCAACCGGGACGAGTATAATGCCATCATCCGCGACATTCTGTCCACCCCAAAATACTGGCCCCGACTGATCGCGAGGGAAGTTGAAGGAACCATGAAGCAATTTTTCACCTTCGATACGGGCGACACTGCCAAACAGGAGGAGGGCTCTTCAACCCTAAACGCCATCAAGCATCACTGGCCCGAAAATGTGAAAGAGTTTTTTCAGAGCAAGCAAAACGGGCAGCGATTGGATTGGAAGATGCTGAATCTATTTCAGAATTACCTGATTTCGTTTCTGTTGCTATGCAGTATGTTGATTTACTTTATCCCCGGATTCAATCCGAAGTACAAGCTGTTTCTGACCTATTTTCTTATAGCTCTCCTGGTCAACGCATTTGTTTGCAGTTCCCTGGTGTGTGTGGTTGACAGGTTCCAGTCGCGGGTGGTCTGGCTTTTGACATTGCCGTTTATGCTTTACCTTGCCAACCGTGAATATACATTTAAACCCCTGAAAAAACTGTTCAACGATTCCAGCCGTAATGATACCTGATCGACAGGTCATCTGTAAATAACATTGTCCTGCCAGGGTTTTCGATGAAAATGCTGACCTGTAAAGAAGAGTCATTTACATCCGGGAAAATAAAGCGTTTCTGGATCTTTGTCCATACCAGGGGCGCTGCCATTAAACTACTGATTTTTAGCCTGTCGCCAAACACCGGGATGTCTCCCCTGGAAAAATTGCATGACAAGGCTACGTTGTTACCCATCTTTCCGGGCGACAACATCCACACCTCCACATCCATGCTCTTTGGCCAGGGATATTTGAATTCGTATAACCGGGCCGAATAGAGGGGGGTTATCCCGCGTTTTTCATCACAGGGAATGCTGATCTGACCCGATCTGGTAAAAAGCCGGGATGGTTTTATAACCGGGCAGAGTGCGAGATTCTCAAAATCATTTTCACAGGAGCTGATCCTGTGAACCGGCGAAATGATCCCGGCACGTTCAACCGATCGCATATAGTGGTCCCAGTCCCAGGTTGATCCGTAATAACAGCGATCGAACCTGTAAAGGACGACTGTATAACGTAAACTTGCGTACGCTGTGAAAAGAACCATGAACAGTACGATTGACTTTACCAGGAAAAAGCGGTTGCGTAGCACCATGGTTACCAGCCACCCCAGCGGTACAGCCAGAACGGTATAATATTCGATGAATGACCGCTGGCCATAGCTGCAGCCGAAGTACCACATTTCCCAGGATGCACAGATGAACGTAACCATCATGAAGATTCCGGCAATGAACCACCCGTTTGATTGTTTCCGAACGATCATCAACCCTGTACCGATTACCATGAACAGCGCCAGGGGTGTATATGCAATCAAACCGTTCACCGGGGAAAAAAGCACTTCCATGATCCGCGGATGGCGCCAGTTACCAAATCCTTCATTTCCGTATGAAAAATGGATCCAGTTGCCGGAAAGGTATTTCCAGTAGATAATCTGGGGCAGAAAAATGATGAAAAGAATTGCCAGGAAAGGCAGAACATACGATGGTTTCAAGAACTGCTTCATGCGTTTCAACCATTCGTCCGGACCGGTTGCATCCCAGAAAAACAAAAACAGACCTAAAAGGATGTTCGTAGGGCGGATAAGGACAGCCACGGAAAGAACGATGCATAACAGAAGAAACCACAGGTACGACTGCGTGGATTGAAATCTTTTCAGCGAATAGAGAAACAGGGCAAAGAGGAAGAAAGAATAGACGTGCGACATCATCCCGTCGAGGAGTGAATAATAGAAAAGATTGGTACCCAGGAAAACCAGGAAAATAACGATTGTACTGATGACCGGCTGAAAATAATGGTCCAGGAATTTCCGCAGAAAGAACAATCCCAGGAGCAGGTACACCACCGCAGCCAGGCTCATCATCCGCATGTAGATCAGGGAAAACCCGCTTTCGCTGTGATAACCTGCTATCCGTGAAATAATTCCGGCGGCGATAAAAAACGGGGAAGCCAGCAAAGCCACACCATAGGTGTATTTTGTATCGATTTTATTGCGAAGGGTGTCGATGTTGAAACCACCGCCGGTTTGCATGTCGAGATCGGCCGGCATCGAATGGGTGTCGAAATGGTAAAAGAAAGTTGCCGGGAGATAAATGTAATAGCCTGCCCTGTCGGACCAGAGTTCATTCCGGTCGGTAAATTTTACAGAATCTTTATGGAAAAACCATGAAAGCACCAGCGATGCACAAAACACCACATATAAAAACCAGCTTCCCGATAAAAATGATCTCTTCAATATTCTCAGTGTTTCTTAGTGTTCTAAGTGTCTCAGTGGTTAAAAAAACTTAAGGTGTATAAAACTCAACCTCAATATTATCCACCAGCATTTCCTTGTTTCCCCGGTACCAGAAATAGGCCTGCAGCACATCCTCTTCGTCGGGTGCCTGCGGAATATGATAATCGATGCTCACCCGGTTCCATTGATTTGCTTTCAGATTCTCAAATTCCAGCGGGACAAACATATACTTGAAATTGACCCCCTTATGATTGCAAGTTGCCACCAGGTTGCATTTGACCTCATCAGGCCCGCAGGAAAACCATACATAGCCTGTCACCCTGATCCAGGAAGAATCGCCGGGATTGAGATCTTTGAATTTTATCCAGATGCCGGGGGAGAAAGAAACCCGGGAGTTCATTCTGAGCGACTGTTTGCCGGTATGGCCGGTTAGTGCCAGGTGCGTTGCGGTATCCGCCGCATTGCCCGATTCAAAATCGTGGTATTCCAGGCGTCGGGACGACAGTTCTGCCGTATCGTGAAGGTATTCTCTTTCAGGAATTTCCCTCTGATCAGGGTTGGCTTTTAGTGAACGCATTTCCAGCCAGTAATTCCAGCCAATGAAAATTCCCAGCAACGCCATTGCCGCCATGATGGGAGGGAATACCCCGGATTTAATATGCTTGGAGTAATTGTTCAAGAAAAATTCCAGTCGTTAACTAATACCAAAGGTAACTATTGAACTTTAGTCAGGTTATTTCAGGTATTTCCGGTCAAACATATTGTATTTAAGCAGGCACCAGATGGCCCTGAAGGCATCTTTCATCCCGATTTTTTTACCTTCCTCATAGGTACGGCCATAATAGGAAATGCCCACCTCATAGATCCGTATTTTAGGAAATCGTGCGATCTTCGAGGTAACTTCCGGTTCAAATCCGAACCGCTTTTCCTTAAAGTGGATTTTCTTCAGGGCTTCGGCACGAAAAAGTTTGTAACAGGTCTCCATATCCGTAAGATTCAGGTTTGTGAACATGTTGGAAACGAAGGTGAGGAATTTGTTCCCGATAGAGTGCCAGAAGAAGAGGATGCGGTGCGGCCTGCCTCCCATGAAACGCGAACCGTACACTACATCGGCAAATCCGTCAAGAACAGGTTTAAGTAAAATATTGTATTCGGCAGGATCATATTCCAGGTCGGCATCCTGTATGATGATGAAATCGCCTGTCGATTCTACAATTCCGCGGTGCAGGGCAGCCCCTTTGCCCTGGTTTACCTTCTGGTTGAACAGCCTGATGTCACTTTCAGGGTGTGAAGCAATATAGTCTTCCACCACCCCGATGGTGTTGTCGCTGCTGAAATCGTTGACAATGATGATCTCTTTGGTTACAGCTTCAATCAAACTGACTGCCAGCACCTTGTCGAGGATACGATGAATGGTTGCCGCTTCATTGTAAGCGGGAATTAAAATACTGAGCTTTCGGGATTCCATAAAACCGGTTCAAAAGGCAAAATTAACAGAAAAAATCAAGGAAACCCCCTATTCGTAGTAATAGATGCGTTTAACCCTCCGTGAAATACCTGTTAACACTTCATATGGGATGGTGCCTGTTTCTTTCGCGATTTCTGCAACCGGGTGATGATCTCCGAAAATAATCACCTCTGTGCCTTCAGAAACCCCCATTCCGGTAATATCTACCATGGTCAGGTCCATGCAAACATTGCCAATGATGGGTGCAGGTTTTCCGTTGATGTAAAGTTTTCCCTTTCCATTGCCCAAACGGCGGTTCAGCCCATCGGCGTAGCCCACGGGAACGATGGCAATGACCATATCTTTTTCTGCATTTCCTTTGCGGTTGTACCCGATCGTTTCTCCTGCCGGAATCCTTTTTATCTGAGTGACGACCGATTTCAGGGTACTCACATTCCTGAGCATGGATTGTTCCCCGGGGCAGCTGCCAACTCCGTAAAGGCCAATTCCGAGCCTTACCATATCAAACTGCGCTGAGGGAAACCGGCTGATGCCTGCAGAGTTCAGGATATGGCGCAGGACAGGATATTCCAGCACTTCGGAGATCCTGCTGCTCATTTCTGTAAATTGCCGGATCTGACCCAGGGTAAAATCGTCCTCCTGCGGGTCTTCACTGGCTGCAAGATGCGAAAACACAGACTGAACCCGAAGATCGGGATTCATTTTCAGCCGTTCGATCAGGGGCTCCAGTTCTTCATTCACAAAACCCAGGCGATGCATGCCGGTATCGAGTTTGATGTGAATACGCACCTCCTGCTGTATAGAGGTTTGGTTGCGCATCATGGCCTGCTCCAGCAGCCGGAGAATATGAAGGTTGTAAATTTCGGGTTCAAGGTTGTATTTCAGCAGGGTGTCGAGGCTGTGTTCCTCGGGGCTCATCACCATCACAGGCAGATGGATGCCGGCTTTGCGCAGTTCCACCCCTTCGTCGGCATAGGCAACAGCCAGGTAGTCGACCCGGTGAAACTGCAACACATTCGCGATTTCATAACTGCCGCTGCCATAGGAAAAAGCCTTTACCATGGCCATGGTCCGGGTTCCGGGATTGAGCCCCGACCTGAAATAATTCAGGTTGTGAATCAGTGCATCGAGGTTGACTTCCATCACCGTTTCATGGGCTTTCTGCTGCAAAAGCTGGCTGATTTTTTCAAACTCGAACATGCGGGCCCCTTTCAGCAGAATCGTTTCATTCTGGAATGAAGAAACCGGAAAATGCTGCAAAAAGTCATCGGTAGTGGGATAAAAAGCCCCGGACATGGGAAATTGACCGGCATGCTTTACCAGGTCGCGGCCAATGCCTATGATGCGGTCAATGTTTCTTGATGCCAGCATGGACGAGATTTCCTGGTAAAGTTCCCTCTTGTCACGTCCGGTTTGAAGTATGTCGGAAAGGATGATTGTTTTTTTCTTATGCTGATTTTGCTGATTGAGAAAATCGAGGGCAATGCTGAGCGAGTTTATATCGGAATTGTAACTGTCGTTGATCAGGGAACAGTGGTTGATGGCCTCTTTGAGTTCGAGGCGCATGGCTACAGGGGAGAGCGTGGTGTATCTGGAGGAATGAGCAATAGCAGTTGACTTAAGGTTTAGAACAAGGTCGGTGGCGAGGCAATGGATGGCATTTTCGATGGAGGCTTCGTCGGTGAATGGGATTGTTACTGTAATATCTTCTTCTTTGCAGATTGAATGAATATGGGATTTTCCGTTTTCTTTTTCAATGCGGATGATCTTCAGGTCGGCATCATGGTTCCGGCTCCAGGTGAAGGTTTTCAGGTTTACATAGGCAGTGTCTGACTGCAAACAATCAGAGATCAGGGTATGATCATGGCAGTAGATGAGAGTTTGGGCATGGACGAACAACCTGAGTTTTTCTTCCACCTTTTGTCGCTGGTTTTCAAAATACTCGTCATGGGCATGGCCTATGTTGGTGAATATCCCGATGGTGGGATCGATGATGGCGGCAAGGTGTTCCATTTCACCCGGCATGGATATTCCGGCTTCAAAGATGGCCAGGTTGTGGTCAGAAGTCATTTTCCAAACCGAAAGAGGCACCCCGATCTGGGAATTGTAACTTTTCGGACTTCGTATGATCTGGTAATCGCCGCTGAGTAACTGGAACAGCCACTCTTTCACGATGGTTTTTCCATTGCTGCCGGTAATTCCGATCACCGGAATACTGAACATTTTGCGGTGGTAAGCTCCCAACTGCTGCAGGGCTCTCATTGTATCAGGAACATGTATAAAGACAGCTCCTGGCAACTGACCTATTGAACTTCGATATTCAATATTCGATATTCGATATTCGATATTCAAATCCTCCCGGTTGGAGGGTTCAGACACCATGAAGCATCGCACCCCTTTCTCATAGAGTTCGGGGATGAAGTTGTGGCCGTTGTTGCGGTCGGAAACAAGGGCAATGAAAAGACAATTTTCAGGGTGGATCAGCCGGCGGCTGTCGATGAGCAGGTCGCTGATTACGGTATCCTCACTGCCATGGGAATGGAGTGTTCCATGACAGATGGAAGCAATTTTTGAGACCGTGCAGGCCGGTTCGGTCATGAACGCTGGTTTTCGGGTTGCGCGCCCGTAGATTTCAACTGGTTGGCATGAAGTTCATCATATTCGAGGCGGTGCATGAAGATATCCCCGGCAAGGTACAGGGCATTGCGGAAGGCTTCCGGAGATGCTTCGTTTTTGCCGGCAAGATCATAGGCCGTTCCATGGGCAGGGGATGTCCGGATGACCGGCAACCCTGCAGTAAAGTTGACGCCTTCTTCAAAAGACATCAGTTTAAACGGCACCATTCCCTGGTCGTGGTACATGGCCAGGATTCCGTCAAAATTCTTAAACCCTGAAGAACCAAAAAATCCATCGGCGGGATAGGGGCCGAATGCAAGGATATTCTGGGCATATGCCTTTTCAATCGCCGGCAGGATAACCGTTTTCTCCTCATCCCCGATCAATCCCTCATCCCCGGCATGCGGGTTCAAAGCCAGAATGGCGATTCGTGGTTTTACAATGCCAAAATCACGTTTCAGAGACTGGTTCATCACCAGTATTTTACCCAGGATCAGCTCTTCGGTAAGCGCCTCTTTAACTTTATTCAAGGGAATATGCCCGGTAACCACACCTATGCGCAACACATTGTTGATCATAAGCATCAGGTAATTTTCCGAGTTGAATTTATTGGCAAAGTATTCCGTTTGCCCGGTAAAAGCAAATCCCGGTGATTGAATGTTTTTCTTGTTAATTGGGGCGGTAACTACCACATCAATGTTGTTTTTCTGCAGGTCCTCGCATGCAGCCTCCAGCGACAGAAGTGCAAGGTCGCCGGCGACCGTCGTTGATTTTCCCAGGTCGATTTTGATCTCTTCATCATGGATGTTGATGATGTTCGGCCTGCGTGGATGCGCCTGGTCGGCCTTCTTGATCACATTGAAATTGAATTCATTCAGATTCAGTGCTTTCCGGTGATAGGACGCAACCTTTGAAGAACCATAAACCATGATGGTATACAGTTCCATCAGGCGCTGGTCCTGCAGTGTTTTAATAATGATCTCATACCCAATGCCATTCATGTCTCCGTGGGTAATCCCGATACGGATACGTTTTTCTTTTTCAACAGGTTGTTCCATCTATTCAGAATTTATGCAAAAATAACATTATTCCGGGGATATATTTTTCACGAAATCAAACAACAATCGCACGCCAAAACCGGTGCCGCCCTGCCCGCGGTAGGAGTCGCGTTTTTCGATGAAGGCCGGACCGGCAATGTCGAGATGGATGTATGGATAACTGGTAAATTTTTCAAGAAATTTACCGGCTGTGATCATCCCCGCCTCCGGGGGGCCGAGGTTTTTCAGATCGGCAAGGTCCGACTTGATCAGTTCTCCATATTCCTCCCACATCGGGAATTCTGCAAGGCGTTCGTAAACCGCATAGCCCGATTTTTTGAGCATTTCCAGCTCTTCCGGTGCTTTGGACTGCATGGCCACCGCACCAAACTTGCCGATGGCACGCACGGCTGCTCCGGTAAGGGTGGCGAGGTCGATCACCA
>CAZVNF010000053.1:0-21990 GCA_964628215.1 uncultured Draconibacterium sp. | reverse complement strand
CGAACGTAAACCATCGAATTTTGCATTCACTTCGTATCTGAGGCCATCTACCTTATTGTCAATCTTAGCATTAAGCGCTTCAATTTTTTGCTCCGTCCGGATGATCCGGTCGCGGTCGTCCAGGGTAAACGGTATCTCCTTCGTTTCTGCCATTCCAGGCACCGGCACAAACAGCAGTATGAACAGGATTATTTTCTGAGATGTTTTCATTTTCATGACAGATTAAGTTTTAGTTCTTAATCCGTTTTGCGATGTAAAGGTAATACAGAAATGCGAAAATGTTAACAACTTTTTGCATCCTTCATTCACGGCTGCGGGCTCATGACAAACTCACTCTCTGATGCAACGCAAGCTCAAGCCGGCTGCCTTGGAGCCGGTGGCCATGTTGCTGCCGCCGCCGTCGAAGCCCAGCATCCAGCAGGAAGTCAAACTGTTCTGCGTAGTGCTTAGATAGATGCCGTCAGAACCCCGCTGGGCCAGCAAAGCAGTGAGGTTGTTGAGGTTGCCGGCGGCATGCATTTGCAAACCTGAGCTGAATGGCCCGTTCCATTCGATCCAGTTTCCTGCAGCATCCACATTGGTCCATTCAGTTCGGGTAGGTATCCGCCAGGCAACGCCCAATAGCACGGAACATGGATCGTTGGCCGATTCCCAGTCGGAATTTTCTGAGATCGAAGTGATCCAGGTGGTATTTGGCGTTCGCGTGGTGCCATCATGCTTATACCCTTGCCTGCGATTAAATTGCCAGTACCAGCCTGCCGCGGCCTCGGTGGCGTCGTCAACTGTATTGGCCTGCTGCGTGGCGCCCAGGTTGCGGGTGATCCAGCACTTGCTGGTTTCGCCCGGGATATTGGTCACCGAACCATAGGTGACCGTTTTGGTGACCGGTGCCACGGTTCCGGCTGTGTGCGTTTTAGCAAAGGAGGAACCACAGGTAAGGGCCTGTCCCTGAATAATTAAAGGTTCACTTTTTCCGCAGGCATTGTAGGACCATACATACCGCGTATAACTGGTTCCCTGGGTAAGCCCGGTTTCGGTTTTGGAGGTGGCAACTCCCATGTCGGTGGCAGCGGTGAAGTTGTTGGATGTGTGCCATTTGTAACCGTTGGCAATGGGCACGGCGCTCCAGTTCCAGATGATCTGCGTGTTCTGCTGCACGGAATTTACTTTTAATGGTGTGACCGGCGTTATGCAGGTGAGGGAAAGAGATCGCCAGGATCCATTTTCATAAAAGGAGACAACACCCGAGCCATCGCTGTTGCAGTTGGTGCAAAAGACCATCAGTCCTTCGGCCGGGCTTACAATGGCATTGCGCTGCTCAAAGGTCATCCGGGGTGGAAGAAACCCTTTGGTGGTGGAAGAGATGTCGACGAGCGAAGAAGCGCCTGGCGATTGTGTTCCGATGCCCAGTGCTCCGGCCGGGTTCAACCGCATCTTTTCAGTTGACTGGGTGATGAAGGAGATACTGAAAGCGGACGGACTGGCAAAGCCCGTATTCTCGGTGCCATTGCCGAAGGTAATGCTTGGTGTGTCAACAGCTCCGAAGTTGGCGCCAATGGTTCCATTGACCTGAAGCATCAGCGTTGAGGGAGATGCCAATCCTATGCCAACATTGCCGGAATTGAAATAGATATTGTTCCCGTTGTTCAGCCACTGGCTGCTGATCATGACCCAATTGGGAAAGCCTGGCGTTCCTTTATTGGAGTAATACTGGTTGTTATCAAGGCAGAATACCATTAACCCTTTGGCAGGATTGCTGATGGCATCGCGCTCGGCAATGGTCATTCTCGGTACCAACACACCTTTGGTTGTTGATTTAACATCCAGCATGGCCGAAGGGTCGGGCATGCTGTTATCGGTGTTGATGCCAACCTGGGCGTAAGATACCGCTCCTGAAAGCAGGCACAGGATGAGCAAAGAAGCGATATTTTTCATAAGGGAATGGTATATTTGGTTCTGCAAATATAGTTAATTTAGATTGGATATAAATAAACAACCCGGGTTAGTGACCGGAATAGCCACCTTGAAAATCGTCAAACCTTACGTGTCAATTGTAAATTCCTGACGTAGTCATGCGTTTTTCAGGATCTCGCTCAGTTTCGGCTGGATAGTTTGCGGTCCCGGAAAGCAAACCCGAATACACTGACCATCATGGTGGTGAAAATGCCGATGACCGCCCAGAGGAAACCGAAAAGCTGGTCGAAGCGGGCATTCATTTCAGAAGCTGCCGCAAACTTAATCGGAAGAGACCCGCAGAAACCCCCGGTATGTGCCTATGTAGAAACTATTCCCGGGTCCGAGGGTAAATGTGCCCCAGATATTGTTGAACACTTTCCGGTCATAGTTTTTCGATCCCAGTGAAAACCATTTCATCAGAAAGCTGATGTTGTCTTTAAATTCACCCTTGTTAAAATATGGCTTGATGTAGAAAACACGCAGGCCTGTGTTAAAATCTATCCCGGTAACCTGCCAGTCGTGATGACCATTAAAGTCCTGTTCCGACCGGTTATAAACATAGATCAGTCCCGAGGCAGTTGATAATTTCGGGGTGGCGGTTTTGCAATCATACAATCCACTGGCCGGCCAGTTTGGAAACCGTTCAAATGTCTGTTTTTTTTCATCATAGTCAAACCGGATAATGCCGCCGGAAGTGTGGTTCTCCTTGAAAACATCGAGGTAGCCATAGGTGTTGCCGGCAATAATGCTGTTGCCGTATGCCACCACCGAGTTTTCAACAGCTCCCCCCGATTCGGGAAATAGTTTGTATTTAAAGACAAGATCTCCTGTTTCCTGGGTAAATACACAAATGTTCACACTGTTCGAATCATTGTCGCAGATCGTCACGAACCTGTCGCCGGAAAGGGTGGGTGTAGTTCCGCTGCCTGCGTTCAACTGGCCGGGTTTGACCTTGTGATCGTTATTATAGATCAGCCCCCCTTCCCTGAAGTTCTTTTCCCATTTTGGGTCCAGTTCAATCGCCTTTTTCTCTTCATTGAACCGGAGCTTATACAGCGCATAATTTGTCACAATATAGACCCCGTCCCTGCCCACGGAAAAGGAATTCTGTATCTCCTCCCGGGATATGTCTGAATTCATAAATGTTGCCCTGAATTCATCAATCATCTGCCTGGTCGCATCCTGGATATTCTTGTATTTATAAATGTCACCCTGGTCACTAAACTCTTTATGAAAGTGAGCTTTGATTTTATCCATAGATGCCAGCAAGCCTATGTAGGTTGCATATACTTTCATGCAACTGTCGGCGGTAAGTTGACTCCTGTGAAGCAGTCCTACAATACCATGCCTGGATGTAAACCAGATATTCCCTTCCATGTCGGGCATCAGTGCGGTGAGGAGATTCATTTTATCTTTCTCGTGAAGGGATTTATCGACCAGGTTCCCGGCAACGATCTGCTCCCGTATATTTATGGATTCAACCTTTTCTTTTAAGATTCTGTCGCTCTGGATCTGTACCCGGAGGATATTGTTGTTCGTCCCCGGAATATAGATGCCGTCATGTCCTGACAGGTACGAATATGCACCTCCGGCCGTGTTATGGAAAATCTTTTCCCTGCCTTTTTTATTGATCAGTTCCCATACATTCGTTCCCCTGCCGGGAACTTCCATCGCATCAAGAAGTTTTATCGAATCGCCAACCCTCAGAAGCAGCAGTGTCGTGACAGCCCTTCCAAAGGAGAGGGTTATCATCGTAGAATCATCAATAAAATCAAAAGCCGGGCACATTCCTGAGAAGCTCTCCTTTTTCTCAAGAACATGGAAATACTCCGATTTGGGATTTTTTGGTGTGGGGCCGGACAAATTAGAAACATCGGCCGCCCTGGGGCCTTCATGCATGGCAGAAGTGAACCCTGCTTTCATAAAGGAATTCCTGAGTTTTTCCTGCGGAGGCAAAGAACCTGGCAAGATTTTCTTTCCCCCGTTGTAGTCAAGCCATTCTTTGTACCAGCCTATTTCGGTATTTGCAGTCTGGACAATGGCCTGAAAGTCTGACCCTGGCATCACAGTATCATGGCATGATTGTGAATACACAAAAGTTTGGAGTGATAAAAGTATCCCCGGAATAAGAAAATATTTTACTTTCATATATCTGAGTTTAGAATAACAAATATATAATAAAACTCAAATAAATGGATATCTCCCCGAAGGAATTCTGACCTCGGCATTTTTTTTTGATTCTCAAGGACCCCTCCCCGGCCCCTTGAATGCTACTCTTTATACACATCTCGTTTGTTTGATAAACAACCTATTGAATTACCCCAATTGGCAACGTAGTTGCCTGATCTTTGTAGAAACAATCCATACGAGTGCATCCAAGCAGCGTAGCTGCGAAATTAATCTATTCCATTGGTTGAAAAATTTTAACACAGGTATTACCTGTACCAGGTTGATTTTATGCCGCCCCGACGGGGCTCATAAACACCGTGGCGTTTCTGGCTACTTTTTACTTTCAGGGATCCTGGTATAGAACTTTTCTTCGCAAACTTCACCAAACCTTACCTTGAAATTTCATATGGAACAACGCCAGAGGTGGGGACATGCCATGGCAGAACCTGATGAAGCCGGCGATGGTAGAGTAATTCAAAGTACGAGGTACGAATGACGAAGTACAAAGTTTGGGGCTCGCCGGCCACTGTTCGTACTTTGAACTTTACACTTCTCACTTTCGTTTGTACTTCGTACAGAATAGCATATACAAAGCATATACAACAGAATATAGAACAGCATATAGATCAGCATATACAAGGCCGGATGAACCCCTGATGAAATCAGCATCAAAGCACATACATTGATGAAGTTATTAACAAATTGCCGTGTCGAGTATTACCTTTTGCCACTCAACCCGATAAAGCAATAAATTGGCAACATGTCAAAAAAAATGAATTTCATAGCAAAGATGTACAGTGGAATTTTCGGCCGGCAGGTAACCCTGGAGCCCCGTGGCGGAAAAATCATCATGACTTTCCCGTATAAGCGAAAGGTACCCGTGCCGACGGAGAAACAAACTGACTACCGGAGAAAATTTCAGCGGGCATCGCAGTGTGCCAAAAACATCCTGAAGGATCCCGAAGTACTGAAGGCCTACCGTGCCCTTGCTCGCAAAGGGCAGACGGCTTATAACCTCGCTTTGCGGGATTATCTGTCAAACCGGACTGAAGGAGTAACGTGTCTTCAGGATCTTCCGTGTTTCGATTCCGGCGCCGTGCACAATCATCAGAAAGCAGATCCCCGCGGGAAAACCGGAAAGAGAAATATCCTGTTTCCTGTGCCCGGTGATCTCAGGGTGCATGATGGTCCGGCCTATGCCGGACATCGCGGCATTCACTGGTCCTTCCAGTTCACCCGTTTGTTCAGGCGTAAACGTTCCATGGGCCATCCCGCACCGCTTACTCCACCATGATCTCATCCGCAAACAACCAGGCCCTGCCCCCTTTTCCCGGGTGCCATCTGGGGCAAACGCCCCGGTTTTTCGCATAAATCCTGATAAACCTCACCCGGGTTTCAGCTGTTCCGGAAGCACTCATGGAGTTGCGTTTATCTGATTCGGGAATATTCCATTGATATTCCCTGATGGAAGGTCCGGGAATTTCCGGGGATTCAGCGGTGATGATCTCACTTACTTCCCGGTAGGAATTACCGTCGGAAGAGACAAATATTTTCACATATTCCGGAAGGAAAATCCATGATTTGGTGTCGTTCAGGAATCCGATGGTTGCTTTTTTCACGAGGGTAGTCGCTCCCAGGTCGATGGTTCCAACAAAGTCGCCCCCCTCGTAACCCTGCCACCGGCCATCCTGAAATGCAGTGGATCCGCGCAAACCATCAACCAATATGTCGTCGGTTGCGTTATATTTCTCCGCCGGGGGATGATCCATGGTGATCTTTTTCCCAATGGCACTGTGACTCTTGTAATAAAACTCAAAAACCTTTTCCGAAATGATCCTGCCGTTGCAAACACGCGCCCGGATGGTTGCAGATTTGTCTATTCGAACCGGGCTGGTGTATTGTGCTGAAGTAAGAACAGGATCAGTGCCATCGAGGGTATATCGAACCTGGCAAATCGTATCAGGACAATAGAACCGGAATGCCCTGCCATCGGATATAGGGGGCTTTTCCGTTGTGAGCCGCAACGGCCGGATCAAAAGCGGAATCGTATCGGTTCTGAAGGGGGCTGCCGGCAATCCGGCCCGGTTGAAAAGGTTTACGGTGGAGGTGTCGGTAAAGGCAAACCTGATCATCAGCGGGTCTTTCACAAGGTTATTGCCAAGCAGAACAGTGCTTCCATCTATCCTGGCGGTTGCTTCATGAAATATCCCATCGTTACCCGCCAGGGTAAACGATTTTATCCGATCGCCTTTGGAGATCAGTCCGTCCGCTGCGTTGTTGAAGTATACCCGGACCTGGCCTCCCTCATTTTTCCATTGGCTGAAAACAGGTCCGGTGCATTGGATGCCGGATTTGCCGTAGGTTTTGGACATGGCTAACTTTGCCAGCCTCAACCCCACATCCTGTTTGTTTTTCGGGTGTATATCGGCATTATCCCCGATATCCATGGTCACGACCATCCCGGTGTTGGGAACCGACAGGGACTGTTGCTGCGCTTCACGAAGGTAAGCTGCAGAACCATACGATTCCCCGTAATTGAATGGGGCGATCTGAACAAAGTAAAAAGGGAAATTGCCCTGTTTCCACCCGTTGCGCCAGCATCCGATCATAGTGGAGAAGAGCTTTTGATAGCGGTCGGCATCATGGCGGTTCGATTCTCCCTGGTACCATATCACCCCTTTGATCGCATAGTTCATCAGGGGATGGATCATTCCGTTATAAAGCCGCGACACTTTGGCACAGTCCCAGGATTCACCGTTTGGTGAGCGGAGAAAGTATGCCAGTTCAGGATCGGAGCCAATACATTCGCGTGCGGTCCAGGCTTCTGCAGGCGTTCCTCCGATGGCGGACGAGATAAGACCTATGGGAATATTCAGCATTTTGTATAGCGCCCAGCCAAAGAAAAACCCGGTGGCGCTGAAGTCGGCAGCGGTGGCCGGTGTGGCTTCGCACCAGGAAGCCCTGCAGGAATCGGAGGGCAAAAGTTCGGGTGCATGTTCAATTGTACACAGCCTGATGGCAGAAAAGTCGTTCTTTTTAAGCGCTGTTTTCTCTTTTTTGTATTGCTTCCATCCTCCGAGCCCCCGGATGGTGTATTCCATGTTCGACTGCCCCGAACATATCCATACTTCACCAAAAAGAATGTTGGTGAGTTTGATCCTGTTTTTTCCGGTGATGAGGATGGAATGCGGCCCCCCGGCAGGCCCGGTTGGAACGGAAATAAGCCAGGTTCCGTTGCTGCGGGCTTTGACAGCAATCGTGCCGGAAAGCCAGCCTGGCGCAACTTCAATCTCCTCGCCGGGAGCGGCCCATCCCCAGATATTCACTACGGTGTCGCGCTGCAGGACCATGCCTGAGGAGAGGATGGAAGGAAGCCTGACCTGTGCGGCAAGCGCCAGGGGAAGCAATAATATCAGAGCTAAAATGGTGGTTCTGTTCATCGGGGATCTTGTGGTCAGGTGAACAAAGATATTTATTTTATCAGGATTGATTTCGATAACTTTACTTGGTTAAATATAAGTCTTATCCCGGCGACTTTGGAAAAAGAAATTATCGTATATTTCTTCCCTGAACAGAATGGAAAATCAATCCTTCAAATCCATCAAAAATCCTAATCCTTTTGGTATGAAAAAACACTTACACCTCATCCTGACCGTGATCGGGCTCACTATGATGGGCCATATCGCCGTTTCGCAGCCAAAACCCTATCTGCAAACCCCGACGCCAACGTCCATCTACATCAGCTGGCATTCGACAGACACGACTTTTACTCAGGTTCGGTTCGGGAACTCCGCTTCCACCCTGACCAGCCTGACACAGGGTTCCTTCCTGAACAACTCCGGTAAGATCTGGCACACGGTGAAACTCACCGGGCTGATGCCGGCAACGACCTACTATTACCGGTGCATCAGCGGCACCGATTCGTCGGCAGTCTTCCCGTTCCGCACACAACCCTCATCCTCGGCCCCGGGCCAGCACGTCAGGTTTGTGGTAGTCGGAGATTCCCGCAACAACGACACGATCCCGACCTACCTCCCTGTAATATGCCAGAACATTCTGCAAACCCTGGTGGCAAAGTATGGGGCCGACTGGTACAACTCGGTAAACATGGTCATGCACACAGGCGATGTGGTATGGTCAGGAAAGGATATCAACCGTTTTGAACCCGAATATTTTACCCCGATCTCCAACCTCTCCTGTTCCGTTCCCTTCATGGTCTCCATCGGGAACCACGAGCATGAATCGCCCAACTATTTCAATTACATGAAATATACCGATTTCACCGACCCGGAAATCCAGAAGACCAGGTTCAACCAGCGGTTCTATTCCTTCCGCATCCTGAATTGCGAATTCCTGGGGCTCAATTCGAACTCAGGCCTGATAAGTGAATCGCTGCAGCATGTATGGCTTGAGAAGGTACTTGCCACTTCAGACACGAGCCAGGCCGTAGACCTTGTATTTCCTTTTTCCCACCATCCGTATCGGTCAGCCATTTGGCCCGAGGGTGACGGCGATTCGGTCAAAATTTTGTTTTTCAATATCTTCGGGAAACATCATAAAGTAGTACAGTACTCCTGTGGCCATGCACATTGCTACGAGCAGGGAGTTTGGGAACTCACTCAACTCCAGGCGAATGTCCAGCACGACATGTGGCTGCTGCTGTCGGGCGGGGGCGGAGCGGAACTTACCCGCTTTGCGGAACATTCAAGGAATTTTCCGGAGATCATCAAGGCAGTTGATGACTATTGCTATGCAATCATCGATGTGGATGTGGATGCGAAATCATATACCGCCGAAGCCTACACGCTTGGCAAACCGGAACACCCGATCGCCAACCAGGTTTTGGACACTTTTCATTTCAGGATGAATCAACCACCTCCTTTGCAGCCAAAGGTGTACGAGGTGAACGGATGGAATCCCCTCGTTCTGAATTCCTCGCCCATATCGGGAGCCGATTCATGCATGTCGGCCGAAATCCAGATCACCCTCACGCCGGGTGACTACACTCACACGGTGCTGGACACTGTCAGGAACTTCGAGAACATTTTCGAAAACACCGGGTCACCCGATTTCACCCCCATTGACCGGAACGCCGGGATAAACCTCTACTCCTTCACGGTGCCCGAAGGGAAGTTGGATTCGAATGCCCGGCACAGCTTCCGGATCCGCTACCGGGACATGAACCTGAAGTGGAGCCCCTGGTCGGAAGAACAGCTATTCTATCCAAACGGAATGGCAGAAAAACCAGCTGTGGTATCAGGCGACCTGTTGCTGTGGCAGAACTATCCGAATCCGTTTGCCGGCGGTACAACCGTGAACTATGACATAAGGGCCGCGCAGCATATCACGCTTAGAGTCACAGACCTTTACGGCCGGACAGTATGCACGCCGGTTGACGGCTACCTGAAGCCCGGCCCGTATACCCTGAAATTACCCGGAGAGGGGAAGGAGTTTTCCCCGGGAATCTATTTCCTGTGTATGAAGGGGGAACATTCCACAGCGACTATACGTATGGTGAAGGTCAGGAACGGACAGTAAGCCCGGATCCCCGCGCTCCTGAACGATCCAAATCCTTCCTGCCATTTATTTCACACCTAAAGTGTTTGATTGGCAATCAACTCAATTCCAGCCTGTTGAATTCTATTTTGCATAAATCATCTTCTTCATAATCGTTGTGTTATGGGTGATCAGGGCATAGTGATACATCCCGGAAGGTAAATTGAACTTTTCCGGTGAAAAAGTGCATACATGTTTTCCGGCGTTCATCCTTTTCTTGTCGATGAGGGTTGCAACCTGGTGTCCGAACATGTCCGACACGGTTAAAGTTACATTACCGGGATGTTCCAGCTTAAAAGAGAAGAAAGTGGATTCATTAAACGGATTGGGCGCATTCTGGGATAAAGAGAAGGGTATGGCTGTGATATTTTCCTGGCCCACAGTGGCAGGATCAATCCGTGCACCCCAAAGTGTCAGTTCGCCGGCATCCATACGCATCCAGGTTGCGAAAACATGGTTGTTGCAGGCAACAACACCAATGTAGTGCCCAAAAAACAAGGTTGAATATGGGATAAACGGCGTATTGCTGATTTTGTAATTTGAAAACGTCACTCCTCCATCGTCAGAAATGGCAAGATAGACGTCGGTATTGGTGTCGGTGTAATTCCTGCGATCATAAAAAATAACATAGATTTTTCCCGTAACCTGGTCAATGGTGATGTAATTGAAGAACTGGTGCTTTCCCGGACCATCATCGTTTACTTTTATCGGGGGCGTCCATGTATTGCCGCCATCGGTCGATTTCGCCAGCCAGATATTGGCATCTCCTGCCCCGCTCCGTTTATCCGTCCAGTTTACATAAATGGTCCCGTGATTCGGTCCGTTGCTCCTATCGCATGCAATAACCGGGAAACTGACCCCGGTTTGAATCCCCGGAAGCGGAACGATCCATTGAACCGGGAAACCGGTGATGTTAATGTCGGTGGTAAGCCAGGTTTCACCCTGATCGGTTGATCGGTCAAACATCAGTCCGGCCGGGCTCCACCATGTTACATACACCTCCCCGTTGGGGCCGGTTGCCGGATAAGAGCCATGAACGCTGCCAAATCCACCGGTTGCATTTCCACCAATATTGCTGATCAGTTTCTGGTCACCCCAGGATAGCCCGCCATCGGTCGATTTTGCGATGAAAATGTCTGTTGAATCCTGTGGATTTGAACTGCCCCATGTATTAAAGCGGCTCCAGGATACATAGAGGTTGTTTGTAACAGGATCCCAGGTTGCCCACTCTTTATCTATTTCGTAATCGTTATAAACTGCGGTATAGGATTCATTTGACCAGGGAGATTGAAATCCTTCCATTTTATGGCAAACGACCCTGCTCAAATCCGGTACCAGGTGAAAATAATAGAAGTTCCCGGTGTTATCTGCAAGTACAACCGGGTCGCCATTCACTCCGTAGGATGAGGTGATCACCCCACTTTGCCAGGTAAATCCTCCGTCATCGGACTTATAGTAGTTGTCAAGGACAGAACCGATGATGATTTGCATGGGATTTACCGGATTCATTGCAATGGATGGTTCATTTGGCCATTCATTTGAATTGCCGATCTGGACATTGGTGATTTGTGCTTGTAACGTCATGCTGACCATGATAATCAGCATGACCATGATGAGATTTGATTTCATTTTGCAAGTTTTTTTTCACTTAGTCTTTCACACATCGAATGGATAAACCGTTTCTTTTGTCGGTTCCGTGCCGGTTCGCCACCGTATTGTAGTAAAAAATATCGCGGCCCCATGCAAATACCGGATCAATGGCCGTAATGGACCAAAAAGAGCCACCATAGCCCATTGCGTCGAAATTGCCAAAGGCGCGATTGCCTCCTGCAAGTACAGTCAACCCACTCGCATTGGTGGCCCCGGCATTGGGTGAAAACCAGTGTTCGATACCGGTTTCCTTCATTTTGCCTCCCGCCACTGCTTCACCTCCCAAAACAACGCTAAGTGTAATCCATTCATCATCGGACGGAACATGCCAGCCGGCCGGGCAAATATTGCGATAGTCGGTTACAGCAAGCCAATTGTATAAACACCCATAGATTAAGGCGTTACTCTGATCATTGCCAAAATAGCAATAAGCACCCGTGGTTAAACCTATCCAATTTGATGCTCCTGTTACTTCCGGGATATCTTCACCGTTGCTGTATTTTGTCGTTTTTAAATTTTCAGCCATCCACCACTGGTCCTGGATCTGAACAATGGTATAACTGTTATTGTCGTAATCAGTACAGGGTATAAAATTGAAGGTAATGATTTTACTTGCTGTTGGGACATCCATATAAACTGTTCCATATATGCCGGACCTTCCGGTGAATTTCAGCAAGTCACCTGTGTTATACTGCATCTGGACAACCGCCTCAGCTTGTTTCAGATTGCCTGTTGCAGGGTAACTGTGGCAGGATCCAAGGTAAATAATTTGCAAAGGATTCGGAGAAGCTGACCGGCAGATGATTTTTCCACTGTAATGGCAGCCTTCTGAACTGACCTGAACCAGGTAGGTTCCGCTATTCAATCCGCAAATACGGAAAGAATGCCGGTCATTTTTTAATAAAGCCCGGGTTTTTGCGACTTGCCGGCCCATCATGTCGAACAGTATGATGGTGGTCATGGCGCTGACCGTGGCTTCAAAGGTCAAAAAAACCTCCCCCGCTGAGGGGTTGGGTGAAATGAGCAGGGAATTCCCGGGAATATGAATACCCGGTTCAACGGCAGCGATTGTTCCCAGCAACTGCAACTGGTTCCCGCCTGCAATGGTCAGGCGGGTGTCACGGGTAAGGTTTTCAACTTGCACACTGTCAACCGACGCGGATGAGCCTGTACCGGCAAAACTGATCAGGTAGTCCTGGGCCCGGGTTGTTGCCATTGCGATAATGAACAGGGATAAAAATGTGATTCGTCTCATATCGGGGTGAAATAACTTTAACAGGTATAAATGTACTCTCAAAGCCGGGCTGATGAGTACAACAATCTGCCAACTGCCTGTATCATCTTGCAGGATGCATCACCAGGCCTGCAGATGGTTACCGGCTCATCCTGTCCATCTGCTGAAGAAACAGGTCGCGTTTGATACGGGAGATTGGAATTTGGGATCCATCGGTCATCTCAATATACCCGCCCTCCTGGCGAACATATTTTTTTACGAATCCGAGGTTGACCAGGTGGGAGTTATGCGGGCGAAAAAAATTCCGGTCACTGAGCAGGTCCTGGTAGTCCTTGAGATTTTTTGAAACCAGGTATTTTCTCTTTTCGGTGAGGTGAAACCAGCAATAACTCCGGTCGGCCTCAATTCTTACAATTTCTTTTGTGTTCAGGTATTCCATTCCTTCAAAGGTGGGGATGGCCAGCTTTGTCGGAAGGGTTGATTTCAGGTTCTCCAGCAACTCCCCGTAATTGATGTTCAGGTTGATCAGTTGCGTTCTTTTCTCCACTACTTTATCCACTGCTTCGACAAACTCGTTAATATTAATCGGCTTGAGGATATAGTCGACCGCGCTGAATTTTATTGCCTTCAGGGCATACTGGTTAAACGCCGTGATAAAGATTACGTCGAACATTTTTTTCGGAAACTGGGCCAGCAAATCAAACCCGCTGCCATGGGGCATCTCCACATCCAGGAAAACAAGTTCAGGCTGTTGTTCAATGATCAGCTTTGTTCCATCTTTGGCGGAATTGGCAGATCCGATAACCTCAAGATTCGGGCAATATTCCCGGATGATGGAGCGGATGAAATTAACGGCATCGGATTCATCATCCACAATGAGTGTTTTCAGCGGCTTTGTCATGTCATCAGGGGTAACTGCAGTTCAACACGTGTTCCACAGGGTTTATTTTCGCCATCCTTCAAATCGGTGAATATCACCTTTAAATCAGTCCCGTAAAGGGCATTGGTAATGTTGATCCGCGATTCGGTGATTTTTGTGCCCAGTGAGTTGTGGGGTGTATCCTTACGGACTTTGATTTCCATGGCGGCTTTCCGGCCAATCCCATTGTCTTCGATCGTACAGCATATATGATGATCGCACAACTGCATGGTGATGGTCAGCAGCCCCTGATCGGGCTTGTTGATAAGTCCGTGGCATACCGCGTTCTCCACATAGGGCTGGATCAGCATGGTTGGAACTTTATAGGTAAGGGTGTCAATTTCCTCATCCACAATGATTTCGAATATGAACTTTTCTTTAAACCGCAGGGTTTCCAGTTCCAGGTATAGCTGAATAACATCCAGTTCGTCTTTAACTGCTACCAGCGTATGTTGAGAATTTTCCAGGATTTTCCGGATCAGTCGTGAGAATTTCGTCAGGTAGTTGTTGGTTGCGATCTTATCGTGCTGATACATGTAATACTGGATCGAATTCAGTGTGTTGAAGATGAAATGAGGATTCATTTGCTGTCGGAGGTTCGCATGGGTGATCTCCGAAAGCCTGTTGTTCATCTCGCTGATCTTGCGCTTTGCCTCGTTCTTCGACTGGTAATAGAGCAGCACGCCGATGATCAGTAACAACAGGATGAATCCCGAAAAACCGTATGTGAAGTACTTCTGCTGATCCAGCCTCAGGTTAAGCAGTTGCAGTTCCTTCTCCTTGGCTTCCGTATCGAATTTAGCACGAGCATAACCCAATCCTTCCAGGTACCTGCTCGCGTTCAGTGAATCATTGGAATTTTTAAAAGCGACATAATATTCAAATGCTTTTTTATAATCCCCCCTGGCGATATACATGTCACTCATATCCTTGTAAAGCCCGGCGAAAATGTAAAAGTCTTTGGTTTTCAGGCAATACTGCTCACACAGGTTATAATAGTAAATGGCGCTGTCGTAATCTTTCTTATCCCGGTAGATAGTTCCGATATTTCCATAGGGTTTTGCAAAGCCGCCAATGTTCGAAGGCGGGCAATAGCGGATGGATAGAAGATAATACCGCAGTGACGAGTCTGGCAGATGTTTCAGATAGTAAAACCAACCGATCATATTCAGGACTGTGAGCGCCGACAGCGAGTCGTTTAAGGATTGGTTGATTTTCAAAGATTCCTGAAGATAAGGCATCACGGTAGTGAGGTTGCTGTCAACAAACATTTTTTGAATACCGATTCTGAAACATGCCTGGGCGGTTAACCCCGGGTTGTTTTCCTTTTTTGCTTCATCAAGAAAAAGCAGCAGGTACTTTTCCCGCTCTGCGTTATTTTGTGTTTGGGCGTAGATGTTGGCAATGCCCAGGTAAGCTTTCGGAATTATCGATTTCAACTTTTTCCCGCGTGCCAAAACAATGTTTTTCTCATAGAGACTGATGCTTTCATTGAACTGGCCGGCAAAGAAAATGACGGAGGCCTGGTAATTTCTCGCTTCGGCAGCTTCCTGAAAACTGTTTTTGCCTTCCAGGCAGCCAATTACCATTTCCATCTCTTCTGCCGCCTCCTTTGGCATGTCGTGCGATCGGAGGAGCATGGCATTCAGCCAGTGCAGCCGGTATGGAACAGGAAGGTTCTTTTCCCTGGTCAATTCAAAAGCTTTTGCGATGTACACCTCCCCTTTTTTTATTGATCTTTGATCAGCCATGCAGATATCCGAAAGCCGGATAAGGGTCTTCAGCCTCAAAGTATCAGGAAGCTTTCCTGTCAAAGATTTTTCAAGGATACGGATGGAATCATTCTGCTGCCCGGATAAAGTGCCCGGCAAGGAAAACAAACAGATAAAAAGGAAAAATAGTTGCCCCTGTTTTAACATGCCGGGTTAAGAAGATTATCGATCTGCAAAATTATCAAATCTGATAAACAATGCGATGACAAGTTTTCCAATGGTCTGTTTGGGTTTGTCGTTTTCAGGTTTGGGTTTACACAGAAACGCGATAGTCTGGAATAAACACGCACGTTGACCCGTCTTTGCCGGAGCAATCCGACCCCGTCATCTTGTTGATTGTTACAAAGATTAGACGGTCAAAAAAACCGATGGGCAAGGTTATTATTTTTCACGGGTTGAATGGGAATAGACGAATTCAATGGATTCAACCAGGATGTCATTATTGGTCGAATTGAATTCATCGACCAACCATGTTGCCGGGTATGCATCCTTAAAGCTCCACGTGAAGAGTACGGCCCCCTTGTCATCCTTCATCTGAACCAGGATTGTTTTGCGTTCGATACGCGTTGACAGATCGCCCTGCAGTGTTTTCACACACCAGTCTGCCAGGTTGGACTCCCTGGCAATCAAACCACTTTTCAATACCAGGTTAACATGCTTTAAGCTTTTCGGAACAACATGAACATAGCTGTACACACCACCCTCTTCAATGGTTTCGGTATTGATTTCAGTTGTTATCCCTGATATTTCCCGGAACACTATATCCGGTTTTCTCTCTGGTTTGATAACCTCGCCGGGTAACTGAATCGTGAAATAAAAGGAGGGTTGTGTTATTTTGTATGGTTCCATAAAATATTCATTAACATTACATGGTTAATTGAATTCGATGATTTAAACTGCCTTACCTGGATATGCCGCCTAAATTGATTATTAATAGCTGAAGTGTCAGAAAAAACAGTCTGCAGGTAGTCAATGTGATCAGCCTCCCTGGTTTGCATCAGAATTACACTTAGTGAAGATCAAACTCCTTGCAGAGCGCATCAATCAATGCGATTGCAGCTGTTTCATGCCGTTTCATGATAAAAATATGCCTTTTAAACTCTCTTGTTTCATATAAGGCATTGGTATACAGCTGATCCAGTGTTTCTTCTGTGGGTGGCTTTATGAAAACAGGCCCGTGATGAGGTTGATGCTCAATATAGTGTTCCCGCTGGTTTTCCACGAAAAAGCTGAGCGTAATTGCAAGGAACAACATAACGAACTGGAAGAGGTACTCCTTCCATTTTTTGTCTGAATGCACGTGGCCATGAGGATGCACTTCCATTGGTCTTGGTCCTTTCTTTACTTGAAATTTACCGGGTCGTTTCTTTTGCACCAGGATGTTATTTAGAATCAGCAAAAATAAGAAGAATTTGCTACTGAATTTCACCTGGTTGGAAAAACCGGAGTTTCTGACCGCCCTCTGCCGATTTTTATTGACCACCATATCTTCATGGCAATCAACAAGAAAAGATGATCAGATTGTTCCGGCGAAGACCGGTCAAAGCGAGCGATTTTTCCACTCAAACAGGTAAAGGTCCGCGATATCATTACAGATCCGGCGGCATCAATTTATAAATGACGGGTGTAACAATCCTGGAAAGAAGGGTCGAACTGATCAGTCCGCCAATAATCACGATCGCCAGTGGCGATATGAGTGGATTCGTCGATATCGCGATGGGCATCAGGCCGCCGATAGCAGTGAGTGAGGTAAGAATAATGGGCAGGAACCTGATCTCGGAAGCGCTCCGGATCGCCTCCTCAAGCGGGGTTCCCTCCTTTCTCATCTGGTTCGTGAAATCAACAAGCAATATGGTGTTCTTCACTTCAATCCCCGCGAGGGCGATCAACCCGATGATCGCAACAAAAGAAACCGAATTCCCGGTTATCCAGAGGGCGACCATCGCCCCTACCAGGCCCAGCGGGATGACCGAAAGTACGATCAGGGTGTTGCGGAACGACTTGAAAAGAAGGATGAGTACTGCAATGAACAGGAAGGTGGCGACAATGATGATCCCTGTAAACCCGCCAAACGACTCATTGCGGCTCTCAAACTCCCCTCCCATACTATAGGAATAGCCTGCCGGAAGCGCCATTTTGTCCATCCTGCCAATGACTTCGGTATTGACGTTATCGCTCAGAAATCCCTTTTTAACAAATGCGGTTACAGAAACCGTGCGGCTTTTATTGTAATGGTTGATGGTAAGGGGAGATGCTTCCAGCTGCAGTTTCGCAAGTTGCTGTAGTGGGACGGCAGTTCCCTGGTAACTATTGACATACAGGTTGTTGAACGCATCCATCCTGGGCTTGCCGTCGCGGGGTGTGCCGACCAGGATATCGAACGAAGTGCCCGTTTCATCGGTGAATTTTCCCGATTTTATCCCGGCAACAGCCATTCTCACGGTTTGCCCTATGTTCACGGTGGGGATCCCCAGCTGCCGGGCTTTGTCTTTATTTACTTCCACCACGATGTCGCTCTTCAGGTTGCTTACCGGGTTGTCGATATACATCGCCCCTGCTGTGTTTTTCAGAAGCATCTCAACCCTGCCTGCAAGGTTCCGGAGTGTGTCGAGGTTTTCACCGAACAATCTCACCTCAACCGGGGCAAGCACGGGAGGGCCCTGTTCAAAATTCTTTACCTCGATCTTTGCCCCGGGATAAGAGCTCCATTTATGTCGCAGGGTTTCGATCAGCTCCAGTTTCTTTTTTGCCGGTGTATGCTGATCAAGCTGAACGAAGATCTCAGCCAAATCGGTACGCAGATTCGCCTGGATCACATTATAGTATACCTGCGGATTGCCCTTTCCTACATTCGAAGCATAATACGTCACGAGGGGCATAGTACTGAGTTCCTTCTCAATATTTCTGGCAATGGAATCGGTGTACGCCAGCCCCGACTGCAGAGGGGTTTCGATGCGGATCAGGAACTGCGGCTTTTCTGATGCCGGGAACAGGCTGAACCCGGTGACCCTGAACAACCCAATGGAACCGGCGAATAAAGCGAGCGCGATGCCCACCGTGATCCATGGTTTTTCAAGGGCCCTGTCGAGGGTCCTGGAATATACACCGCTGATCAGGAAACGTTTCATTCCCCTCATGAAGATGTTCCCCTGAGACGGTCCGGGCTCTTCCTTCAGAATGTAGCCTGAAACGAGCGGAATGACGGTAAGCGAAACGATCATCGATGCGAGTACGCACATCATTACCGCCATGGGCAGTGCCCGTATAAAATCTCCTGAAGCCTCGGGCAGGAAGGCCAGGGGGAGGAACGCGATGATGAGGGTTACGGTACAGCCTACCACGGCAAGCCCGATCTGCCGGGTTGCCTTTACCACGGATTCTTTCCTGCTGAACCCCAGCATCATCCATCGCTCAATGTTCTCGATCACCACGATGCTGTCGTCGACAAGCAATCCCAGGGCTACTACCAGTCCAACGATACTGAGCTGCGTAAGCGTGTATCCTGTCAAATTGAGAAGGATGATCCCGATAGCCAGGGAAAGTGGTATTGAGATCATAACCACCAGCGAGGAACGGAATCCGAGCGGCAGCAGGGTAATGGAAACAAGCAAAATGGCGATGAGAAAATCCATCCCCAGTCCGCTGAGTCTTTTATTTACGTTATCGGCCTGGTCAAAGTTCTGCACCATATCGATATTCTGCGGAAGAGTTTTCCTGAACTTTTCGATCACGGGATTGTAGGCTTCCCGGGTGGCCGTAATGTTCTCCCCCGGCTTCTGTGCTGCTACCACAAAGACGCAGCGGTGCCCGTTCAGGCGGGTCCTGTAATCATCTGAGGCAATATCCTGGTAAACATCGGCGATGTCGCTGAGAACGACATTCCTCCCTCCGGCCGAATACACGATTGTATTTTTGATATCCGCTATGCCGGTGAACTTTTCGCTGGTTTTTACATTGTAGGATTTATTTCCGGCCTCGATACTGCCTCCCGGTATCCCTGATAACTCACTCTGTATCGAACCAAACACCGCATTCAGGGGAAGATTCATCCTGGCCATCTTTTCGGGATGAAGGTCAACTCTCACGATCTGCTCATCGAGGCCGTGGATCTCGACGTTTTTCAGAGCCGGGATCTTTTCAAGTTCATCCTGGAGATCTTCGGCCTTCTTCCTCAGTTTTTCCGAAGAGACATTCTCCGAAACAAGGGCGATCTGAACAATATTGACGCTCGACGGCGTGAACTTCTGCACTTCAATACTGGCAATTTCCTGCGGCAGGTCCTTCTTCAGGGAGTTCACCTCCCTGACCAGTTCCTGGTACTTCTCGTCCACATTGCTGTTGTATTTGTATTCCACGGTCAGAACGGCAATCCCATCACCTATCCTGGTCTTGATGCGCTTGATGTTTTCGAGTGCGTAAACTTTCTTTTCAATCGGGCTTACGACTTCTTCTTCCATGTCCTTCGGACTTGTCCCGGGATAGATCACAACCACGGCAAACATAGGGCTTTGCATTTCCGGGTCTTCCGAACGCGGCATGGTCATGATGGTTGAAATGCCCAGTACGACCACCATCAGGAACATAACCAGGGTGAACTGGGGGTTTTTTATTGCTAATTCAGAAATTTTCATGGGTCAACGATATCATTGGGTTATGCGGATGAGTGAATTATCGGTAAGATATGCGCTGCCGCTTACGATAACGGTGCTGCAGTCTTCCAGCCCGCCGTCGATCAGCACATGGTCCCGGCTGATGCCGGCAACGGATACCTTGATCTTTTTTGCCCTGATCATGTCGCAGGTGACGAATACGTAGCCTTTGCTGCCATCGCCGTCGAGAAGGGCGTCATATGGGATAAGCCACATTTTCCTGCCATGTGAAGGAGTGATCGTGACTTTGCCGAACATTCCGGATGCAACCGAATGGCTTAACGATCTGACCGGTTTAATGTCGATGGTAAAAGTACCGGTCACCGGGTCCACCCCTTCAGATTTTTTACTGACAAATCCACTGATTGATTTCAGCCCGGGAAGGTCGGAAGTAATGCTTGCCGAATCTCCTTTTTCCAGGCTGCTCCATTGTCCGTCGCTGACCGCCACCCTGAGGATCCAGTTTCCGTCGCCGGCCCCGTTGGTCTGGAAAACGGGCGAACCCGGGCCTACCACCTGTCCTTCGTTCACGAACTTCCTGAGGATAAACCCGTTTTCGCCGGCCCTGATCTCAGAAAAGGTACGGTTGAACTTTGCTGCTGTCAGCTGTTCCTTTGCTATGTCGAGGCCGGTTTGCGCATTCTGTAACTGCTCCAGGAGATCGACATGGGGCATACAACCAATGTGGTACTTACCAGCAGCGCATTCATCGACGGACTTA
Organism: uncultured Draconibacterium sp.; assembly: GCA_964628215.1. Classification (GTDB taxonomy): domain Bacteria; phylum Bacteroidota; class Bacteroidia; order Bacteroidales; family FEN-979; genus CAIVAT01. The sequence continues at coordinate 1,364 of CAZVNF010000053.1, read as the reverse complement.
CCAACGTATTGCCTCCGGCGACAGTCCCCGTAACGCTGGACTACAATACCCACACCCTGGCTGTACCTTTCGTTTGGAACGGCACAGACAACCTTATCATCCAAACCTCCTACAGTAATGGAAACACTGCTATAAGCACCACAAGATCTGTTCAATCGACTTACAGTGCAGCAGGGTTTGTCAGCGCCAACTATTACCGTGCCAACAGTCAGACACCTGCCGGCATCCTGGCGGCTGCAACACCGTCAGGATCCTCGGCAAACCGGCCGAATATGATTCTTGGCTACGGACTGGCCACTTCCCTCGCCTGGGCTCCAATTACGGATCTCTTCAGCGATGCAGCGTCCACGATTCCATATGCCGGCGAATCAACCGCTGTGGTTTATGCAAAACCGAATTCCACGACAACCTACACAGCCACTTCAACTGTCATTATTTCAAGCTGTTCAAGTGCCGGAAATGTTACCGTTACCGTTGGATCTCCTTTGTCGCTAACCGCCATCGTAACCAATGCAAGTTGTCCGGCCTCCGGAAACGGCGGGATTGACCTTTCGGTTTCAGGGGGCGTTCCACCCTATATATACCTCTGGAGTAACACCTCCATTTACCAGGATATCATTGAACTCAATCCCGGTACTTATTCCGTAACGGTGACCGACGCCAACAACATAACCCAAACCGGGAGTTGGACGGTCGATGTCAACGATCCTGTGTGCGATTACACCTTTACCACAGGAACCGTTTCAGGTATTGCCTGTTATGATGCCCACATCACCATTACCGTAGCGGGCACCAGTTCCTTGACCGTTACAGCCCCTTTTGGTAATGCAACCTTTATCGCCGGCCAGAAAATCCTGTTCAAGAACGGGACTACGGTTCATTCAGGTGCTTACATGCATGGTTACATTTCCAACATCTTCTGTTCGCCTGCCGATCTTCCGGCCGTGGCTGCCTCAGTGGAGGAGGAACAGCCTGCAAGCCTCTCACTGACATCGTTTACCCTCTACCCCAACCCCACCAACGGAAACTTCACCCTCGTTCAAAAAGGTGAACAAGCCTATGGCAGCGTGAAGGTTGAAGTGTTCAACATGAACGGAAGCAAAGTGATGACCAGTCGGATGATTGGGGAAAAGCAGCATGAATTTGCAACTGCTTCCTTCCCGGCCGGCATCTACTTTGTGAAGATCGTTGCAGAAGGGCAGGTTGAGACGATTAAGTTGATTAAGACGCGATAGAAACGTGATGCGTGACACGTGACGCGTGACATAAGAGGGTGACTCTGAGGTTAGAGTCACCCTCTTTTTTTTTACCCTTACCATATAAAAGACTGCTGCGAAGAAGCAGAGATTAATACCCGGGTCCAC
>CAZVNF010000052.1:0-22393 GCA_964628215.1 uncultured Draconibacterium sp. | reverse complement strand
TCGGGCGGAACAGGATATTTATGGTCGACTTCAGCCACGACCGATGCTATTATTGCTGCTTCCAGTGGTGATTTCAGCGTTATTGTTACAAGCGAATATGGGTGTTTTAATACACAGCATTCAATTGTATCGGTTTTACCCTCACAGTTAGTTTCGGTATCCATCCTCCCTTCGAATAATCCGGTTTCCCCGGGAACCCTGGTTACTTTTTTAACTACTGCCACAAATGAAGGAACATCACCATTATACCAGTGGTTAGTCAATGGCTTGATTATGAGTAATTCAGTAAATACAAGCTTTTCCTATATCCCTGAAAACGGAGATGAAATATATTGTATTCTGACATCCAATGCCGTATGTGCATTAAATAATCCGGCAATTTCAAATATACTGATCATGTCGGTGATTGGTGTTCCGGTTAATTCGTCTGTTTCAGGGATCATTGAGAGTGGCCAAAGTGAATGTTTTCATGCTTTACAAACACTTACCGTTGCCGGAAATTCGACGTCTTTTATTGTTTATAGCAATGGACAGGTAAACTTGATTGCCGGCCAGAATATCAGAATTCTTCCAGGAACAAAGATATATCCGGGGGCATACATGCATGCATATATTTCTTCTGATAATCAGTACTGTTCAGGCCAGGCTCCCACTTTACCCAATCCTGTCACAATCATGGATAATTATCCTCTAAACAGGGAAACTCCACTTTTTTCAATTCACCCCAATCCATCTTCAGGAAAATTCAACCTAAGGAATAAAAGCCAGAGTTTTGCAGAGGTTGTTGCATTAGCTGTATTTAATATGAAAGGAGAGAAAGTCTTGCAGAAAAGCTTTACGGGTAATGACCTCATGGAATTCAGGATGGATGATTTTCCCGATGGATGCTATTTTTTAAAGGTGTCATCCGGGAGTAATACAGAATCAATAAAACTGATTAAATTATCAGAATAAAATAGTACATTTACTTGTCAACCACATAAGAACATTTATATGAAAAGAATTATCCTGCTTTTTTTGGTTAGCATAGTGGTTTACCCGATTCAATGTCAAACAGTAACCATCGGAACTGGCACTGCAACGCAGAAACAACCTTTCGGGATGTGGGCATCGTATGAGCGATCGGCTGCCCTTTACCTGTCTTCGGAAATTGGTAGTTTTGGTAGTTATGGAATGATGATTAATACACTTGGATGGAATGTAGGGACTGGTAGCCCAACAACTTGCCCAACAAGAATTTATTTGAAAACCACTTCCTCAACAAACCTTTCACCAACCACATGGGCATCTATAACCGCGGGAGCAACCCTGGTCTATGACGCTTCCACAAATTTTACTTCTGCAGGATGGAGAACTCTGGATATTGCCAATTTTGCATATACAACAGGAAATCTCCTTGTTTTATGCGAAACAAACTATGGTGGCAGCGGGGCAACCTTTTATCCTATTTTTAAACTCAGTTATTTTCCAAATAAGCACGAATACTGGTATGAGTATGATGTCCCGCCAACTGGAAATGGAGTTGTTAACGAAAACCGTCCAAATATCCAGATAAACTATACAAGTATTCCGAGCTCTGTAGTCCCTCCTTCCGGATTTATAGCATTGGCAGTCAGCTCATCACAAATCAATCTGAATTGGAAAAAAAACGCGGCCAATGATGAGGTCATGATTGCCTTCAATTCAGTCAATACATTTGGTGTGCCCTCAGGATCCTATGCCGTAGGAGATAATATTTCAGGTGGCGGAACTGTAATTTATAAAGGCACCGGAACATTGTTTAGTCATACTGAAGGACTTATTCCAGGCACCGTATATTATTACCAGGCTTGGTCGGTGCATCCTCCAGGTCCTGCATACTCAATCGCAACGAACTCAACATCTACAACCTTTTGCGATGTTGTTTCAATGTTTCCCAATAGTGCAGATTTTGAAGCATCTTTTTTCCCGCCAGCATGTTGGTCATTGTCTGCACTACCATGGCTCCGATCAGCCATCGCAAGCGGATATGGCACAGGTTCGGCATCTGCTTATGCCAATTTTTTCAGCACCAGTGCAGGAGATTTTGAAATTGAATCGCCCGAATTGGATTTTAGTTCGTTGGTATCACCTACTGTTACATTCGATCATGCTTATGCAACTTATAATACACAGGTTGATAAATTGGAACTGTTATATTCAAACGATAATGGCGTTTCATTTAATTCACTGATTACGTTTCTCGGAGGACCTAACGGGCCTCTGAATACCGGTGGCACAACTACCATTAATTTCATACCAACTCCCGGCCAGTGGGCTACTAAAAGTGTTGTGCTGCCTGCAGGCACAAACAAGATAATGTTTCGGGGAATCTGTGCTTTTGGTAATAATCTTTATCTGGATAATATAACCTTTCATGGTTTCTGCCCGGTTCCGGACATGTTCGTTGCCAATTCAGTTACTGCCTCATCAGCAGAATTGGCATGGACGCCAGTAGGAACTGCCGCGGAGTGGGAGATAATTTATGGTCCGTCCGGATTTGATACACTTTCCGGAGGAGCACTTATTCCCGGAATTACCTCAATCCCTTTTTTTCTGGATGGATTACAATCAGGTCAAAGCTACGATGTATACGTTCGAACCAATTGTGGCGGGGGAGTAAGCTATTGGGAGGGGCCCATATCTGTTTTCACATTATGTGCAACAGTTAATGTGCCTTTCGCTGAACATTTTGACAGTTTTACTCCGCCTGAAACAGGATGTTTTGAAGTGACTGATAATAATGAAGATTTTGTAACCTGGACGACATCTCCTTCTTATCCGGCCTCACCTCCTAACTCAATGTTTATTGGTCAAAATACTCAAATAGCCACAGATGACTGGTTTTTTTCGCCTGGTATCAATCTGCTGGAAGGAGTAAATTATGCCTTGAATTTTGTTTACCGGGGAGGTGGAGGGGCTAACTCTGAAAAACTGGAAGTTAAATGGGGTTTTGCTCCCGATGCAGGTTCGATGACCGGAGGCCAGATTTGGAATGATCAGGAAATTCAAACGAACACCTTTAAAGCAGGAAAAACGTTTTTTACTCCTGTTTCAAGTGATGTTTATTATTTTGGCTGGCACGGATACAGTGTTCCGGGTGATGGATTTATATGCGTGGATGATATTAATGTAGATGTGACATTTGTTACATGGACAGGATATTCCTCCAACGACTGGGAAGATGCAGCAAACTGGTTGCCTGAAATTGTTCCTTCTGTTTTTCAAAATGTTACAATTCCTTCAAATTCAACTTTTTACCCAATTGTTCAAACAGCCGGACCTGTCTGTAACGATTTAACAATTGACCCTGGAGCTGTAGTATCCATTGATTCCGGAGCGGAATTGACAGTAAAGGGTAATCTCCTGATCAAAGAAGGGGCATCCGTTGATAATCAAGGTTTGATCGTACTCGAAGGCAATCTGGAGAACCAAAATTCAAACTAGTAATTCATCTCCTTTATTTGTTCATTTCGTAACAAATTTCTGAAAATATTCTTTTGCGGTGTTATGATGGCTTGATTATTTCACGCCCAAAATGATATCTATGTCATTGTTAATGAATGTGATATGTTTTTTATAATGTTAGGGTATTCCGGTATACCGGAATTTTTTTTTATGGGTTTCACCTATTGCTATCTGGTAAATCGTACTGTACATTTGATAACAATAAATCATATGAATAAGTTTAAACAAAAGGGTGAATGTTCAAATTGTAAATGGTAAAGAAACTAACAAAGCCAGAGTTAACCGGGATCGTAAAACCAAAGTTGAAAAAAACGCAGCATAAACAGTTTTGACAGATTAAATTTTAAATAAGATAGACACTGTTACAACGTAAAAACCCTCAAAAACCCCCAAAAAAATGAAAAACACAATTAGAACCCTTGCAATCGCCCTTGTAGTTCTTGGATTTGCATCCAATGCTGCTGCACAAATCGGCGTAAGTGACGGCGCTTATGCCGAAGCACACATTATTACCCCTCTTTTTATTGAAAAATCGGTAGACATGGACTTTGGAAATGTCGGTGTGATCGATGAATTAGGCACTATTGTATTATCTACCGCAAGTACACGGCTTGGAACGGGCGGTGCTACACCGGCTACACCCACAGGCATTGTAACCGCTGCTGAATTTGACATAACCGGAGCAGATGATGCACAGATTTATGTTACAATCCAGGGAGTTGCGATTGAAGATGCCACGATCAATGTGATTCATACGAACTTAAGTGATTTTATGGTTGTCGATACTTTTGTTACAGATCCAGTTCCTGATGCGGTTCTTGGAATTATCCTGACAGGTGGATCAGTAACTCTTTTTGTCGGAGCAACACTTCATACAGGTATTTCTCAGTTAGCAGGTGATTATCACACCGCTGCAGATTTTGTTGTAACAGTTAATTACCAATAAATTATTACGGAATAAAAAAAACGCTGCTAAAGGCAGCGTTTTTTTTTAACTTTTTTTCACTATTTATTTAGATTCCAGAAAGATTGTCTTATCTTTATACCGAAATTGAATTAAAAAACTCTTTTTCATGAAAAACATTTCTATATATCTATCTTTCATGGTGATGTTGAATATGTTTTCTTACAGTGTTTTTTCTCAATCAATTAAATCAACCGCTGCTCAGATTTCAGCAACCATTGTAGAGCCGGTCAGTATGCTAAAGACTGATAATACCAATTTTGGCCATGTGGCCATTATTCTTGCCGGATATGTAAAAATGATTCCGGTTGCCAGTCGTTCCAGAAAGGGAAACATTGTACTACCGGTTTCTTCCGGTACATTTACCGCCGCAACCTACGATATTTCCGGTACTTCCGGTTACTCTTACACCTTTTCATTTCCCCCGGCCCCGATGATTTTCAACAACGGGACGAATCTCATGCAGGTTGCTTCGCTGGACACTTCACCTGCGCAGAATTCTGATTCTGACCTGATCGCAGGGGTCTTTGTTTCGGTAACCCCAGGTAATGTAATAGTCAGTTATAATTGAATTCACATAACTTCGTTTCCCGTTTGATATAACAACCATAGCTCGGGATTCGCAGAAAACCAATAAATTATAAACATAAAATCTAAATTCATGTACCAAACTGATCAATGTCGTAATCAATTAAATTCGCGTCAGGCCAATTTTTATTATCTGTTAATCTTTGGTTTGGTTTTGCTTTCCATGTTTCCTGTCAATGAGATAAAAGCTCAGGGCAACCTCTTGATTATGCCGCGCAGAGTCGTATTTGAAGGCTCTAAAAAATCACAGGAACTTACTCTTGCCAATACAGGAGGAGACACTGCCAAATACGTTGTGGCTTTTGTTCAGATGAGAATGAAGCAGGATGGTTCATTTGAGCAGATTACCACCCCTGATTCCGGGCAACTTTTTGCTGATAAATATTTGCGTTTTTTTCCACGTACAGTAACTCTTCCTCCCAATCAAACTCAGGTTGTGAAGATGCAGGTGAATAAATCGGCCAAGATGGCTCCCGGTGAATATCGCTCTCATGTCTTTTTTAAAGCTATCCCTAAGGAAGTACCTCTGGGAGAAGAGGCTTCAAAGAAAGATTCAAATGCCTTAGCGGTTCGCATGGTCCCTGTTTTTGGGATAACTATTCCTGCCATTATCAGAGTTGGTGACTGTTCTGCTAAACTTTCCATGACCGATATTGCTGTTGAAATGTATAATGATACGGTTCCAAGGTTGCAAATGAATTTTATCCGGTCAGGAAACAGTTCTGTATATGGTGATATCACTGTGATGCATACCTCGCCGGAAGGAGTTGTTACCAAAGTAGCTGTTGTTAACGGGGTTGCAGTGTATACCCCGAATGTTATGCGAAAATTCGCATGTAACCTCGATAAGACACACGGGATTGACTATCGCAAAGGGAAACTGAAAATTCGCTTTTCTACCCCTGAAGATATTAAAGCAACGATCATTGCCGAAGCGGAATTACTCCTGCACTGATTTTATGCTGTAGGTGTTCTGTTTTATGGCATTTGATGAACCTTTTTGCATAAATTTTAAAATGAAAAGGATAAATACAAAGGCCATAATTACTGCTTTTTTTTTCATTATTTGTTATTTCCTTTTCAACCCAGAGGCCAATGCAAAAAAGTTGTATAGCTACCAGTCGGGGAATTGGCATAATGCAACTAATGTTTGGACAACAGATTCAACAGGAACAACACTTGTAGGTTCATCTATTCCTATTACCGGAGATTTTGTCTGTATCCTTACCGGACGCACTATTACAGCTTCTCTCAATATTACCACTACTGGTCATGTGATATTTATTACAATTGGGGCTACCCTTGATCTGGTTGATAAAACGTTGACATCCATTGTATTAAATGGGAATGGGCTGCTTCGTACACGCCGTTCCGGTGTTAGTCCGGTGCTTCCTGTCATCACTGCCGGGAATTTTATGACCCTCGATGGCGGAACAGTTGAATATTATGCATTAACTGGCAATATTCCATTAGATGCCAGTTCGATAGCCACCTACTGCAACTTAATCATTAACCTTGATACTGTTACCCAATTTGCAACAGTTACCAGAAATCTCACCATTTTTGGTTCCTTAACTGTGAAAGGGGGTACATTCCAAATCAATGACGCAACCACGGTTAAACGAACAATCATTATCAATGGTGATTTTACGGTTGAAACAAATGCTAAAGTTACTACAGGAACCGGTAATACAAATACCCTGAATTACCGGATCCAGGGCACCATATTCCTTCCCCCGGTTGGTTTTTTTCATAAAATATTTCACGAATTGTCAATTGGGGGAAATTTCACCAATAATGGCATAGTGCGCTTTACAAATCTTCTCCGGCCTAATTATGGGGAGTTTGCCAATAATGGCGCAGTTACGGTCAGGTATACTGGTGAACGTAATTCAGCACTCACTTTGAACGGACGTACTGATTTTTACAACCTCATCGTAGATAAGGGCACAGATCAAACATATATTCTGACCATTAATTCTACTGATTCTTCAAACTTTGCACTTTATGGATCCAATGCAGTAAGGAGAAATGACAGTGTTCCTTACTCACAGGATAATCCGGAAGTGAGAAAGGCACTTTGGATTAAAAACGGGACTTTGAAATTAACCGGAAAAATCTTTATTCCTACCCTGGCAGAAGGTCCCAGGGGAAACAGCGGCAACGGCGACTATGCAATTGGGTCTACCAGCCAGTTATGGATTGCCGGTCCTGATGTATGGGTGTATGTTACAGCAACGGATACCATCGGTTATCACCAGGCACCGGGAGGAGCTCTTTATGTGAGCCCGCCGTCAACCGCAGAGCAGGCTTTGTCGATTTTTGGTACCTTTCGAATATCCGATGGCTATTTCAGTACGCGCCACAGTGCCGGAATTATTTTCTGGAATACAGCCAATTCGGCTTCTGTGGTAATGATTGAAGGTGGAATTGTAAATGCCACAGTTATGCGAAGTACCTGGACAGCCCCGGGAAAGACTTCTTATGTTCAAACCGGAGGAACAGTATACGTCCGGGGAAATGAAGGAGAGGATGGAGAAATGTCAACTGTCCCCATCTTCAATATTCCTAATCCCAGTTCGACCTTTGTCATGACAGGTGGTAATATTATCATCCGCGACCGTAACAATGGTTTGCTTCCCAATGGAAATGGATTATACCTTAATTGCGATCCCGGCAATTTTAGTGTCACAGGAGGGACCGTTACTTTTGAAATTAATCCTGGAAACACGGATTCCATAAATATTTATTCGAAGGTGAATTTCTGGAACCTGAATATTAAAAGGTTGGGTACGACAGGAAATGCAAAAGTCAGACTCCTTTACAACCTGGTCGTTTCCAACAAACTCGAAATTGACAGCAACGCGACATTATACTCTGGATTTCTAAATAATAACATTTATTCATACGGCGATTTTAATATTCTAATAAAGGGAACCTATGTACCCGGTACAAATACTACCTCATTCCCCGGTTATGGCAATTATTTTTTATGGAATGATGGAAGTATCACAAATGGTTTATATAACCTGGAAGTGAATAAAACTGAGGGAAGCCTGATCCTGGTGTCTTCCGGCAATTCGTTCATTGTAAGAAACGACTTAAGAATTATGACGGGTACGCTCGCTGACGGGGGAAAAGCAGTGTATGTGAGCGGAAATGTAATAAATAATGGGAGTCATCTGGGTGCAGGGAAAATTTCAATGGTAAAGACGACCGGTACCCAAACCATATCTGGGAACGGGCTGGGATTATTTCAAAACCTTGAGCTTAATAATTCATTCGGGAGCGTGGGTTCCTCTCCGGTTTCAATGGCCGCAGATTTTAGTATTATCGGAAGGTTAACCCTTGCCAACGATCGGTTGTTTAATCTGGATAAGTACCAATTATCATTAATGACCCTTGCTACCGTTGAAGGGCCCATGAGTAATAACCGATTCCTTCTTACCACTGGTAACCCTTCTGATGGCGGAATTCGCAGACAATATTCAGATACTATCTCCTTCATTTTCCCTGTTGGTAGTCCTGGTAATTATACACCTGCAATCATCCATATAAAAAAAAATCCCGGTACCTATGGCTTTGTTACCGTGAAACCTGTTCCGTTAAAGCACCCATTTACTACGAATACCAGCTGTCTGCCTGCATATTGGAAAATTGAAGAATCTGGTTTTTCAGATATACAGCCTGGTTCAATAAGTCTTGAGTTTTTTTATGGCAATCTGCCTGATAATGTTTTATATGTTCCTGGGAAATATATTCCTGCTACCTGGATATATACTGCCGATGTAAGCCTGGTGAATGAAGCAACCAACCTGATAAACTTTCCATCGGAAGATAGTTTTACCGGTGATTACACGGCAGGGATTCCAGAGTCGTTCGGACTGGTAACTTCCTTTTACAGCCGTAAAAGCGGAGACTGGCATTCCGCCTCCACCTGGTCAAATGTTGGTTATGGGGGTGTTGCGGCATTAACCACTCCGGGTGCTTCAAATCCGGTTTTTATCGGTGACAGTATCGCTAATAATGATACCGTTAAGGTGACTGCAGGAAACGCCATGTCTGGCAGTTTATCCATTTTAAAAGGGTCGGTACTGGACCTGGGAACTACGGCAGGCAATAATTTCGGAACAGTCATTCCCGGGAGTAACGGAAAAATGCGCATCACCTCCAATTTGCCTACCGCATTATTCCCTGCGGGTGATTTTGGAAATTTCCTGGGTCAGAACGGGGGTATCGTTGAATATTATTCAGGAGGTTTGGGTTTTTTACTTCCATTAATATCCAGTGTGCCAACTTCGCGAGCTATAAAAACCTACCATGACCTTTCTTTAAACCCTGCAACAGGGTTCCCCATCACCATGCCGAACACCGATCTCACTGTTTTTGGATATTTAATGGTGAATGGATCATCTGGTACTGCTTTGGCAAAGTTTAATGCTGCAGCTACCCGCACGCTTACAGTAAGAGATTCTATACGAATTAATTCAGGAAACCTGCAATTTCAAAATACGGTAGGGCAGGCCTTGCGTGTTGATGGTGATATCGTTATATTATCGGGTGCCCTGTTTACCGTTGCAAGTACAGGCACGGCCGCAAACAATACCTTGTCAATTGGAGGAAATATCAGAAATGACGGGATATTGGACATGAGTATCAGCAGTTCTTTGAAGTGTGAAATAACTTTTACAGGAAATACAGAGACAGTAATTGAAGGCAGGGGAAGTGTTAACGATTATTACCTCATTACTGTTGATAAAGGAACCTCGGCCATACCTGTCCTTAATGTTTTATCGATGGAGTTTTCATTCAGCAACAATGACGCTCCATTGATCCTGGTCAACGGTACATTCCGGCTAACGAGTCTTGATACTGTTGCAGTGTCGGTATCGGGGTTTGATATCCCCTCTACCACTTGTTTGTCGGCCAATGGTGGCACGATACTCGTTGGAACTTCGGCCAGTGATAATGCCGATGTATTTCTTTCAGGAATGATTGAAGTTAAACTTGGTGCGATAAAAGTCGGGACATCTTCAAATAACAATAATAACGATATTGAATATTCAGGTGCGGGATATCCGGCAATTGAGGTGAGAGGTGGTGCCTTATTTGTGAATGGTCAGGTGCGACGAAGCATGATCAACGGATTAGGCTCATTGGTATACATACAATCAGGTACCAGTACAGTTACAATCAATGGAAGGAATGGCCAGCCTACCAGGGCAAAGCTGGAAGTGGTGAACTCCGGGAGTGTTTTCAATATGTCCAATGGAACACTGACCATTGTAAGGGGGGGCAGTACAACATATAATGATTTGTATATCAGGCCTGAGAGTTCGGTCGTTCTGGGAGGAACCATTGTTTTCGGGAATGCGGATACTGAGGCAACCACAGTAAGCAACCTGACCCTGGACTCAACATTCCCTTTAAACAATATCACCGTTGACGGAACCACAAATCCCAAGACCCTAACACTTGCCGTTAATCCTCTCATTCTGAAGGGGAACCTTCTGATTAATTCAACCTCAGCATTCAAAGCAGATAGTTTAAATGTGTCCATTGCCGGTAACCTGACGAATTTAAATACCAGTGCGGTTACAGGGGTCAATGCAGGAGGTTTCAGGCCAGGGTCATTCAGGCAGTTAACGACACTAAATGGTTCACTGGGAAATCAAGTGATTGGTGGAGTTGCAGGTAATTTAACTAATTTTGCTATGCTCGTTGTAAACAATACATTTACTGGCGGGATAATAAACTTACAAACGGATACCACTGCACTGCGCATAAACGGAGATCTTACACTTACCAGAGGAATTCTTGCCGATGGTGGAAATATCATTACAGTAATCGGAGATATTTACAATGCGGCAACTCATTCCAGTACCGGCTCAGGGAGAATAAATCTGGCCGGACCTGCGGTTCAGGTGCTTAATGGCGATGGCAATGGGAAATTCGGGAATCTGTACCTGAATAATACGTATGATGTGCGAATGATCGCGGACATGGAGATTACCGGTGTATTAACAATACGCAATAAGCTTCTCGATATCGGGCACAAACTCCTGGTATTGTCTAATACTGCTTCAAATGCGGTTACTGCCAGTACAAGCTTTGCTTCTACCCGTTGCATCAGAACTGACGGGTTGGTAAGTGATGCGGGTGTAAGAAAGCGTTTCCCATCCGGTCCGTCCAGTTTTACTTTCCCCCTGGGGGTTCCAGGAAAATACGTGAGGGTTATTCTTGATGTTACGGCAAACGGCACTCCCGGTACAATAACTGTAATTCCGGTTAATACTGCTCATCCCTGTCTTACCGGAACAAGTGTTGATTACCTGAGATTTTACTGGCACTTGTATTACTCGGGGTTTAGCGGGGTTACAATAAACCATCAATATTATTACCTTGGAGGGGATGTTAACGGATCGGAAGCCAATTGGGATAATGGGGATCGCTATTTCAACGGTGTATGGGATAACCCTCCCTCAGGCACTCTGGATAAATCGAATAACATCATCTATTTTACAGGGAAAAACTTTATCGCGGGTGACTATACAGCCGGGGATGTATCCGTTTTTGGAATTGTTCCTACTTATTACAGCCGTAATATTACCTGTACCGCTCCATTGGTTGGAAATTGGGGTAGCGGAACAACCTGGTCAACCACTTCACATGCAGGAGCAGCAGCAGCCCAATGCCCAACAGGGGAGCCGGTTGTTATTGCGACAAATCATATCGTCAGCACAAATGATACAAGCAGGAAAACCTCAATTATGACACTGAACGGAACCGGACTTATTGATCTGGCAAGTTCGGTTGGCCATGATTTTGGCACTGTGCTGGGTACCGGAACCATAAGATTGACCCCTTCAGCGGCTGGCTTTTACGTTTTTCCCGCAGGGAATTTTACGACGTTTACAAATACAGGCGGAGGAACTATTATATTATCCAATCCGCCCGGATCGGCAGTTTTTCCCTATCTGACCACATACAATAATTTGATTCTGAACGGCGCCGGAACAAAACAGATGATAGATGCTGACATCACAATAAATGGATTGCTGACAAACGAAGCTGCAAGTACTTTCATAAGTTCGTCTGTTGCAAAACTTATTCTCAAGGCAGATTGGTTAAATGATGGCGGTTTTTTACACAATTCAGGATCTACCATCTTCGATGGGAGTACTACCCTGAGCGGGATTAATCCTCCGGTATTGAATAATCTGGCAATAAATTCGGGGAAGTATCTCACGGGCCCGTCTTCTGCTGACTTTGGAGTTGCCGGAAACTGGGTAAATAATGGGTTGTTCAACCATAATTCCTGTACTGTTAATTTTACAGGTTCAACCACCATCAGCGGGTTGTCGGTTACCACATTTAACAATATTGCCATTGAGAACGGGAAAACCCTGACAGGTAAACTCGATGATGGAATTATCATGGAGGGGAACTGGATTAACGATGGTTCTTTTAATCACAATGGCGGAAATGTTATTTTCGATGGAATTAGCGTAGTGAGTGGTAATTCTGAAACCAGTTTTGGCAACCTGACTATTAATGATTCTAAGGTTCTTACAGGTCCATTATCAGCCCATATGAACGTGGCGTTGGATTTTACCAACTTTGGCACCTTTCACAACAATGCCGGAACCTTGGTGTTTAACGGTTCTGTTCAGAACTTAGGTGGTTCATCATCTACATTATTCGAGAATATAACCATCGATGCCGGCAGTAATACCACTATCAGTGCCCCTGGACAATCAATCAGGGGTGTCCTGCTCAGCAATGGGGTTCTGAATGCCAACGAGAGTCTCACACTGCTTTCAGATGCAGAACGAACAGCACTGATAGATGGGAGCGGGGCTGGTGAAGTAGCAGGGATTCTTACCATGCAACGTTATCTCCCTTCCGGCTTCGGGTATAAGTATTTCAGTTCTCCGTTCCAGGCGGCTGATGTTGGTCAATTTGGGGATCATATGTCACTTTCAGATACCATTTTCCCGACATTTTACCGATATGATGAAAACAGGATATTTACCGGATGGCTAAAATATATCGATCCTTCTGGTATACTTTACCCTATGCAAGGGTATGCTGTGAATTTCGGTCCCGCATCAGCGCCCATAACAGTAGATTTTGCCGGGGAGGTAAATAACAATACCATGCTGCCTGTTACCATGTTTAATGGAGATCATCCTTTTACCCAGGGGTTCAATCTTGTCGGGAATCCCTACCCGTCGCCCATCAACTGGGATTCACCGGTTGGATGGGTGCGAAACAACGTCGACAGTGCATTGTACTTTTTTAATGCCGGAACCACTGACCAATATACGGGAACTTACAGCACATACATCAAGGGCATTTCAAGCGACAGCCTTACAACAGGGCCGATTATTCCTGCCATGCAGGGCTTTTTTATTCATGTGTCTGATGGTTCATTTCCAGTGTCGGCTACCTTGATATTTACAAATGAAGTAAGGGTGAATAATCTTTCACCTCATTTTCACAAAGCAATGACAGCGGATACACGTCCGATTTTCAGGATGGCAGCAAGGTTTGCAACCAGGGAATCCCATGGAGACCCATTGGTGATTTATTTTGATGATGATGCAAGCATGAGGTTCGATTCTGACTGTGATGCGCTTAAACTGATGAATACAGATATTTCCGAACCGAATTTTTATATACTGTCTGAGGATTCTAAAAAATTGTCAATCAGTGGTATACCTTTCTTTTCTGACAGTTTGATCCAGATACCACTGGGAGTAAAGACGAAGCAGGACGGGGTAGTTATTTTCAATTGCCGTGACATCGGGCATATGCCGTTGAATATGTTTGTTTATTTTTGTGATAACGAAACCGGAGTAAGCCAGAATTTAGTATTGCATCCGGAATACAAGGCTTTTTTGAATCTTGGTCAATATGATAACAGGTTTTCATTGGTTTTCAGCAAGAAGGATCTCAGGAGCCAGCCCACACCTGATAAACATTTTTATGTGTATAGTTATCGGAACAGGCTTTATGTATATATGAACCTTCCTCCGGGGCTGCAGGCCGATCTTTCCGTGTTCAGCATGCTTGGACAGAGGATTTTACATGACCCGCTGGAGGGCAATGGTTACAGAGAGATGGATTTGACAATTCCTACCGGGGTATATATCGTTAAAATATCATCCGGTACGGAGGTGTATACAAGAAAAATTTATATCAATAACCAATGGTAGCAGCGCTTTTAAACAAATGAAAAGAACAGTCGTTTTTTATTTTTCAGTAATTGGGTTCCTGGTTTGGATGGTTGGATTATCGGCCTATTCACAGGAAATGCCCCCACGTCCCCTTTCTGTTACATTTGATCAAAATCTGAAGTTTGGAGCCTTTTCGCCGGGCGTATCCGGAGGCACTGTGAGTGTTGCTTCGAGTGGAATCAGGTCTTCAACTGGCAGTGTAATTCTGGTAGATATGGGCTATTTGTATAGTCCTGCTGTTTTTCGGCTTGAAGGTAATCCCGGCAGTATTGTTCATTATCTGAGCGATCCGCTGCCTGATGCAACTTTATCCGGGAGTAACGGAGGAGAGATCACACTTTATCTTGGAGAAGCCTCTTCAGGTGATCCAATTATCCTTAATGCCGCACCTCCTGCAAATATGCAGATCAGGATTGGCGGGACACTTGAAATAGGTAATCAGGTTGCTAATCCTGCCGGATATTATTCTGGTTCATTTGTAGTGATGTTTATTCAAGAGTAGCTGACACCAATAAATAACCAGGAAGGATATACTCCATTGATAAACTGCATCGTATATTTCTTCGTAAAAGGTGTTCCCCGGTTGCCTTTTTTTTTTTTAGGAAGAAAATATACCTGGCTTTTACCCTTGTGTCTTTTAAATACTTTTACGGTTTTTTCTCAGGAGAATGCAGGATACGAAGAGACCTCCGTATCAATGAGAATTTCTAAAATCGGGGTAGTTGAGGCACCTGCATACATTCGCAATGAAGTATTGTATTTACCTGTTACGGATCTTTTCACATTCCTGAAAATCCAGAATACACCTTCCGCAGGGTATGATTCAGTTTCAGGTTTTTTTATTAATCAGCAATCGAAGTATTTAATTGACAGGGTTTTAAATAGAATTCAATATCAGGATAAGGACTTTGAGTTGTCCGAGGGAGACCTGATCCGGACAGAAACGAACCTGTACATGCGGTCAAATATTTTCGGCCAGGTATTTGGTATGAACATCACCTTTGATTACCATTCAATGGTAGCCACTTTGTCAACTAATTTTGAGCTTCCGGCCATACGTGAAATAAAACTTGAATTGATGAGGAGCAATATGAGACGGCTTAAGGGAGAAATTAAGGCAGATACTACCATCGGACGTAAATATCCTCTTTTCCGTTTTGGCATGGCCGACTGGTCTGTAGTTGCAACTCAACGGCCTGGAGGTGATAATGATGTGGGAGTGAATGTGGCACTCGGATCAATAATTGCCGGGGGTGAAGCCAATGTAAGGCTTAAATACAGAAACAGTCAGAAATTCGATTTTAGTCAGCAGCAGTATCTCTGGCATTATGCCAACAATAATAACCCGGTAGTAAAGCAGGTCAGGATCGGTAAGATTTCGGGCAACTCTACGGCGACCATATATGCACCTCTTCTTGGAATGCAATTGACCAATACACCTACCACCTTCAGGCGATCTTTTGGTGCCTACACCCTTACCGATTATACTGAACCCGGATGGCTGGTAGAATTATATGTGAATAATGTACTTGTGGATTACCTGAAGGCCGATGCGTCTGGTTTTTTTACTTTCGAGGTGCCCCTGGTTTATGGAACTTCGGCAATTCTTCTCCGTTTTTATGGCCCATGGGGAGAAGAGCGATCAAGAGAAAAAAGTATCAGCATCCCCTTTAATTTTCTTCCAAAAGGGAGATTGGAGTATGCGGTGACGGCTGCAGTGGTGGATGACAATAAAAGGAATTTATTCTCACGTGCGATTTTTAATTATGGATTAAATTCACTGATGACCATCGGCGGCGGGGTTGAGTATTTATCGGCAGTTACTCAAAACAAAGCAATGCCATTTGTTAATGTCTCTTTAAGGCTGGCTTCAAACTGGTTGCTTTCAGCTGAATACACCTATGGCGTCAGGTTTAAGGGGGTGATGAGTTGTCGGTTACCCTGGAATGTCCAACTCGAACTGAATTATACCAAATACCATAGTGACCAGATAGCGATCAATAGTAACTTTTTCGAAGAGCGAAAGTTAATGATATCTTTACCCATACGCAGCAAGGGTTTCTCGTCGCTGGTGAGGCTGACCCTTGATCAGATTATACTAGACCAGAATAAAAATCTTTCATCAGAGTTACTGCTCTCAGGAACAGCGTTTGGAGTAAGTGTAAATCTGACAACAACCGGTTTCTTTTATGATCCGGTGCATGCCTATATTTCCAGCACCCTTTCACTTGGGTTCAGGCTCCCGTTACGTTTCATTGTAACCCCGCAGGTACAGTATAATTATACAAATTCACAACTTGTATCCACAAAGATTGATGTTGAACGAAAAATTTTCAACAATGGGCAGATCAGGGTTACTTATGAGCACAATTATGTTGGTAATTTCGATAATCTTCAGATAGGGCTGCGATATGCATTTAAGTTTGCACAAACAAGTGTCTCCTCAATGATTGGCAATAATAAAATGTCATTTGTTCAAGCCGCCAGCGGGAGTGTCCTGTTTGATGGCAAAACGAGATGGGTAGGTACCACAAATAGCGCCAGTGTTGGAAAAGGCGGGTTGGTGCTTTACCCATTTCT
This sequence comes from uncultured Draconibacterium sp., assembly GCA_964628215.1. Lineage (GTDB taxonomy): Bacteria > Bacteroidota > Bacteroidia > Bacteroidales > FEN-979 > CAIVAT01. Next base: position 5,533 of record CAZVNF010000052.1, on the reverse strand, counting down.
TGATTTGAACGTAAATGGGAAACGCGACCGCGACGAGCCCAAAGTGGATGGACTTACCCTTCGTGTTGCAGGAGGCCGCAGTGAAGAAAATAAGCGGGACAGCTCCATCAGGGTTTATGATCTTGAGCCATTTACAAACTGTTTTGTTGAAATCGATAAATCCAGTTTCGAAAATGTTTCATGGCAGGTGCAGAATCCGGTTATCAGTGTTGCTATTGATCCGAATCAGTTTAAAAAGGTTGAGATTCCAATATCTGTATTCGGAGAAGGATCCGGAATGGTTTATATGGAAAAAAACGGGTTGACGACAGGCCAGGGGCGTATCCTGTTGTCTTTTTATCGGAGTGATTCTACATTTGTCGGACAAACCCTGACAGAGTCTGATGGTTATTTCAGTTTTCTGGGACTCGCTCCGGGTAATTTTTACGTAATGGTTGATGATGGCCAAAGACGTAATTTGAGTTTGTCAGCGTTTCCAAAGTTTCACCCGGTTACCATCGCAAAAAACATAGACGGGGATCAGGTAAGCGGGCTTGATTTTGTACTTAAACCTATGACTGCAGATACTGCGGTATTGCATGTTGCTGAACCTGTTCAAATTCCATTGGTTGCTGATACTGCAGGAATAACAATTCAGGTGGGCAAATATTCTGACCAAATCACTGCGATCAATACCCAGTTTCGTTTACAGGCTGTTATAAATATGCCGGTAACGGTTATTTTCGAATATGGTTTTTTCAATGTCAGGATAATGGGTATCAAGGATTCTGAAAGTGTAAATCAACTCCTGATTACCCTGTCAGAGCAAGGATTTCAGAACTGTACCCTGCTGAAAAAGTAGATTTATCGTATCCCTTCCAATTCTTTCCAGGTAAAGGTATTCACCCTTTTATACAATATTAATAAAGAAGCCTTCGAAAAATATCACGCCAGTCTTATCCATTAAGTAATTGATTGTAAATGTATTAAGAAAGTGTAGGATAAGGGAATCATGGTAATCCATACGTCAATTTTACGGGTTTCCACTATTGACAACTATTTTTATCCTGAGTACTTTTACAATTGATGCAACCATTCAGCGTAAACAATCGTTTAATAAACTCCAGAGTCAAAGTAAATTTTTCATCATGCAACAAATTGACAATTAAATATTAAGAATATGAATTTAACAACCACGTATTTTCAACAGATAATATTCAAATTGGTTTTAATTGTCATTCTTTTCTGTCCATGTAAACAAGGCCAGGCGAACAATTTGAATGTCTCAGAACGATCTTCATTTTTAACACCAACCATTACGGGGCCGGTATCTGTTTGTGCAGGTGTATCCGGGTATATTTATACTACCGAACCCGGGATGAGCGACTATGTTTGGACAATATCTCCGGGTGGGGTTATCACCGGAGGTTTTGGCACTAATACGGTTACAGTTAGCTGGAATACAGCCGGAAGTGAAACCATAACCGTCTTATACAATACGGCTTCTGTTCCCGGTGTGTTAAATGTATCAGTTTCATCTTTCTTCCCTGTTGGCGTTAGTATTTCCCCTTCAGCAAATCCGGCCTGTGCCGGTACCCTGGTAACATATACAGCACTTCCTGTGAATGGAGGTACATTGCCAGTTTACCAGTGGAAAGTGAATGGGATCAATGTGGGTAGCAATAGCAGTTTTTTCACCCATACCCCGTCGACTGGAGATGTTATTGAATGTCAGCTAAATTCAAGTTTGACCTGCGCATCAGGGAACCCGGCAAATGCTGTTCCAGTGATAATGTCCGTGAGCCCGATCCTTCCTGTCAGTGTTAATGTAGCTGCATCTTCAAATCCTGTATGCCAGGGCACACTGGTAAATTATGTTGCATCCGGCCTCAATGGAGGAACCACCCCCGTTTATCAATGGAAAGTAAACGGCATGAATACGGGGGCAAATAGTTCGAATTTTGCCATAATACCTGTCAATGGCGATGTGGTTGCTTGTCAAATGACGTCAAATGAGCTGTGTGTTTCAGGTAATCCGGCCAATTCAAATCCGGTTACCATGTCGGTTAGCCCAAGTCAGCTTGTGAGTGTTTCTGTTGTTGCGTCAGCAAATCCTGTCTGTAATGGTGTAAGTGTCAGCTTTACCGCCACTCCCGTAAATGGAGGAACTTCGCCGGTTTATCAGTGGTTTATTAATGGAATGGCGTCAGGTGGCAACAGTCCTGTTTTTTCTTTTATCCCCAGCCAGGGAGACATGGTAAGTTGTCAGGTGACATCCAACGCTGCCTGTGCATCCGGGAATCCGGCTGTTTCCAATATTATTTCCATGGAAATAATCCCCAGTCAAACTGTAAGTGTGCAAATTATTCCATCTGCAAACCCGGTGTGCCAGGGCAGTACGGTAACCTTTACTGCTAACCCTGTGAATGGGGGAGTGAATCCTGTGTTCCAATGGTCTGTTAATGGTTTTAATGTTGGCCCCAATGGAAATATCTTTTCCTATGTACCGGCAAATGGAGATATGGTGCGTTGCCAGTTGATATCGGGATTGGCTTGTGTCATTGGCAATCCGGCTATTTCAAACCCGGTTGCCATGATCGTTGAGCCTGTCCAGCCAGTTAATATTACTATCGCAGCATCGGCCAACCCTGTTTGTGTCGGGACAGTTGTGACGTACACTGCAAATACCTATAACGGGGGAACCTCTCCGGTATACCAGTGGAAAGTCAACGGAATTTCTGTCGGGACCAATAACCCTGTATTCTCATATATTCCGGCAAATCTTGATATTGTTACCTGTATACTGACGTCAAATGCTTTATGTGCATCCAGCAACATTGTGTTGTCAAATGCGATTACAATGACTGTGAGTGCTAATCAGATTGTTGAGGTGTCGATTACAGCTGCCACTACTACAGTATGTGAAGGAACTGCCGCTGATTTTACGGCTACGCCCGTCAATGGAGGATTATCTCCAATTTATCAATGGAAAGTAAATGGAATCAATGCCGGTACGAACTCAGCCTTTTTTTCCTATATTCCTGCAAATAATGATGTTGTTACTTGTTTGATGACTTCCAGTACAGTTTGTACAATTGGTAATCCCACTCAATCCAATTCCATAATCCTTACCGTGATTCAAGGCCAGTCATTGCCTGTTAACATTACCGTGAGTGCTTCTGCAAATCCAAGTTGCCAGGGGCAGCAGGTAACCTTTACTGCCATACCCGTCAACGGAGGATTAAGCCCGGTTTATCAATGGCTGGTAAATGGATTGAATGTTGGAACAAACAGTATTTCGTATAGCTATATTCCTTCAAATGGTGATTTTGTAAAATGTGTGCTTACATCCAGTTACCTCTGTGCAACAGGAAATCCGGCAATTTCAAATGAAATCGGCATGATCGTAAATCCAATACTCACACCTGCTGTTACCATCATCGCTTCAGCCAATCCATCATGCCTGGGAGCAAGCGTTACCTATACCGCTACTGCAGTAAATAAAGGGACAGCACCTGTATATCAGTGGAAGGTAAACGGATTGCCTGTGGGGTTGAACCAGTCCACCTTCAGCTATACCCCGGTTCACGGAGATGGCGTTTCCTGTCAGCTGACCTCAAGTGTTCCATGCCCTTCAACCAACCCGGTAAATTCCAATTTGATAACAATGACCGTGCAACCAGTTCTGCCTGTTGGAATTACAATTCATACAGCGACCAATCCAGCCTGTGTGAACACCGCGGTTGCCTTCGTTGCCACTCCGGTGAATGGAGGTACTTCCCCGGCATTTCAATGGAAGCTGAATGGTGCAAATGTCGGGTCCAACCTTTCGGTTTTATCGATCACCCCGGCTTCGGGAGATGTGATAAGTTGTCAGCTTACATCGAGTGCTTTATGCTACACCGGCAGCCGCACGGTAACCTCCAACGCCATTACGATGGTTGTTAGTTCTGAGTTGCCTGCATCGGTATCGATCATCTCTTCACAGAATCCTTTCTGCCAGGGATCTTCTGTGTCATTTATAGCGACTCCTGGGAATGGAGGAACCAATCCGTCATATCAATGGAAAGTTAATTGTGTAAATACAGGTACGAATAGTGCTTCATTGAACTATATTCCGGTTAACGGAGATTTTGTAACCTGCCAGATGACTTCGAATCTTACCTGTGCGGTGTTGAATCCGGCCATATCCAACGCCATTACCATGGCATTAAATACAGGTACTCCAGCCAGTATTTCTGTAACTACTGCTGCCAATCCTGTTTGTCAGTCAACACCGGTAACCTTTAATGCCAGTGTGGTAAACGGTGGTTCTCTGCCTGTTTACCAGTGGAAGGTGAACGGAACGAATACCGGAACCAACAGCCCTGTGCTTTCCTACACTCCAGCAAACGGCGATGCAGTTACCTGCAAACTTACCTCCAATGCAGCCTGTGTTAGTGGAAGTCCTGCCACATCTGTTCCTTTGAGCATGGCTGTAAGCCCAGGTTTACCTGCTTCAGTTACAATATCAGCAGGAGCAAATCCGTTTTGCCAGGGTACACCGGTGAGTTTTATCGCCCTGCCAGTAAACGGAGGTCCTGCACCTTTATACCAATGGCAAATTAACGGAATTAATTCCGGAGCCCCGTCAACAACTCCAACTTTTACCTGTACTCCTGCAAATGGTGACGGGGTTAATTGTTTACTCACTTCCAATGCAAGTTGTGTAAACGGGAGCAACCCGGTTGCGTCAAACCAGGTTGTCTTATTATCGGCATCCTCTTTGGCGGCAGGCGTTTCTATAGTTGCTTCAGCCAATTCTGTTTGCCAGGGAACCCCTGTTACTTTTACTGCAACACCCTCTAATGGAGGAGATAATCCTGTTTTTCAATGGAAGGTTAATGGGGTAAATACGGGCATCAATAATTCCACATATACATATTCTCCGAATAATGGAGATGTGATTACCTGCCAGCTAACGTCCGGACTTTCCTGTGCAATTTCAAATCCGGCTACATCCAATGCCATCTCCATGGTAGTTAATCCAATACAGCCAGCTTCCATTTCCATCACCGCCTCTATTAATCCCTGTTGCATTGGAACCTCTGTAAATTTTACTGCTTTAGCCACGAACCCCGGAACTGGTGCCGTTTATCAATGGAAAGTTAATTGTGTGAATGTTGGAACGAACAGCACAACCTACGCCTATGTTCCTGTAAATGGTGATGTGGTTGTTTGTGTGCTTACTTCCGATGCATTGTGCAATTCGGGAAGTCCGGCTACCTCCAATAACATCAATATGGTTGTCCTTCCGCTTTCACCTGTTAGTATTACAATTTCAACACTTGAAAATCCATTTTGTATTGGTTCACCCGTGGCATTTACTGCTGTTCCGGTAAATGGGGGAGTTTCTCCGTTTTATCAATGGAAGGTGAATGGCATCAACTCCGGAACAGGTAGTACCAATTTTACCTATACGCCGGTTAATGGAGATATTGTTACGTGTGAACTTACTTCCAGTTTAACATGTATAACTGTGAATCCTGCCCTGTCAAATCCGATTGTAATGATT
>CAZVNF010000051.1:0-22642 GCA_964628215.1 uncultured Draconibacterium sp. | reverse complement strand
CGCCGGATTTGGTCTTCATTTTTGGCATGTTACTGGTTTTGATGATTAGATATTAATAAAAAATTGTGGCGACGCATCGCGATTGTGGCGACGCATCGTGATGCGTCGCTACTTCTTGGGTGTAATGATCATGATCATTCGTTTGCCTTCGAGGCGTGGCATTTGTTCAATTTTGCCAACATCCACCAACAACTGGGCAAATTTCAACAGGATCAGTTCACCTTGCTCCTTATAAATGATTGAACGTCCTTTAAAAAAGACATCCACTTTTACTTTTGCACCTTCCTTTAAAAATTTAATGGCATGGTTCAACTTGAAATTGAAGTCGTGCTCATCTGTATTGGGGCCAAGCCTGATCTCCTTTACAATGATTTTAGCAGTTTTGGCCTTCATTTCTTTCTGCTTCTTTTTAAGCTCGTAAAGAAATTTCTTGTAATCAATCACTTTGCAAACCGGAGGGTTTGCGGTAGGTGATATTTCTACAAGATCAAGGCCTTTCCCCTCGGCAATGTTCAATGCTTCACGAATATTGTAAATGCCAGGTTCAATATTTTCACCAACAACCCTTACAACGGGTGCCTTGATCCATTGATTGATGTTGTATGGCTCTTCTTTTTTTCCCGGTTTTGGATATCGTCTCGGGCCGCTAAATTGTGTTACTATTTTACTTCCTCCAATGATTAGTGAATATTATATTAACTTTAACTGATTTCTCCTAATTCAATTTTAATCTCATTTTCAATGAGTTTGATGAAATCTTCTATTTTCTGAGGACCAAGATCACCCTGCCCGTGTTTTCGGACGGAAACCGTTCCTTCACTCTCCTCCCGTTCACCTACCACAAGCATAAAAGGAACTTTCATCAATTCAGCGTCGCGGATCTTCTTGCCGGCCTTTTCATTCCGGTCGTCAATCAGGGTGCGAATTTCGGAATTATTTAGCAAATTAAAAACTTTTTTTGCATATTCCTGATATTTCTCACTGATTGGCAACACAATAGCCTGATCAGGTGTAAGCCACAGCGGAAAATTCCCGGCAGTGTGCTCCAGCAACACGGCAACAAACCGTTCCATGGAACCAAACGGGGCACGATGGATCATCACGGGGCGGTGTTTCTGGTTATCGCTGCCAATATACTCCAGTTCAAATCTTTCCGGTAAATTATAGTCGACCTGGATGGTCCCCAGTTGCCATTTGCGTCCCAGGGCATCCTTCACCATGAAATCCATTTTCGGACCATAGAAAGCGGCTTCACCGAGTTCGATAACGGTATTTAAACCGCGTTCTTCAGCAACTTCCATGATGGCACGTTCGGCTTTCTCCCAATTTTCATCGGAGCCGATATATTTTTCTTTATTCTCGGGATCCCTTAACGAAATCTGAACAATAAATTCCTTGAAATTAAGCGCTTTGAAAATAAGCATCACAATATCCATAACCCCCTTAAACTCATCCTTCACCTGCTCGGGAGTACAGAAAATATGCGCATCATCCTGGGTGAACCCGCGAACACGGGTCAATCCATGTAATTCACCACTTTGCTCATACCGGTAAACGGTTCCGAATTCTGCAATTCTGACAGGGAGATCGCGGTATGACCGGGGTTTCACCTTGTAAATTTCGCAGTGGTGCGGACAGTTCATGGGTTTCAGGAAGAACTCCTCCCCTTCAACCGGTGTTGAGATAGGCCGGAAAGAACTCTCTCCGTATTTCTGGTAATGTCCGGACGTCTTATACAATTCAACATTCCCGATATGCGGACACATAACCTGTTCATAACCTGCTTTTCGCTGTACCTTTTTCAGGAACATCTCCAGCCTTTCACGCAAAGCAGCCCCGCGAGGCAGCCATAAAGGCAGTCCCAGTCCTACTTTTTGAGAGAAAGCAAACAGTTCAAGTTCCTTGCCGAGTTTGCGGTGGTCGCGTTTTTTTGCCTCTTCAAGGAAAACCAGGAATTCGTCGAGGTCTTTTTGCTTCGGGAAGGTAATACCATAGATACGAGTCAGTTGCTTGCGCTTTTCATCACCTCTCCAATACGCGCCGGCAATATTAAGCAGCTTGATGGCTTTGATAAAACTTGTATCGGGAATATGCGGGCCCCGGCATAAATCGGTGAATTTCCCCGATTCATAAAAGGTGATGCTGCCATCATCCAAACCCTGCAATAATTCTATCTTGTATTCATCCCCTTTTGCGGTAAAATAATCAATGGCATTGGTTTTAGAAACATCCTTACGAATGAAATTCTGCTTCTCCCTGGCCAGTTCAAGAATCTTTTTTTCAATTTTTGCAAAATCATCAGATGAAATCGTATGATTTCCAAAGTCGATGTCGTAGTAAAAACCGTTTTCAATGTCCGGTCCGATGCCGAATTTCACACCCGGATAAAGCAATTCAACAGCCTCCGCCATCAAATGTGCCGAAGAATGCCACATCGTCGCCTTCCCTTCAGGATCGCTCCAGGTAAACAACCTGATTTTTGCATCCGTTGGAATTGAGCGGGTTGCATCCCAAATCTCATCATTTACCTGAATGGACAGGACATTGCGGGCAAGTCCTTCGCTGATGCTTTTTGCTATGTCAACTCCTGTAACTCCTTCAGGGTATTGACGAACCGAATTATCGGGTAAAGTAATATTGATCATGTAATACTTACGGATTTTAAGGGGTGCAAAGGTACGAATTTTATTTAATTACCTACCACTTTAAATTCAGTACGGCGGTTATTCGCCCTGCCCTGTTCAGTGGTATTGACATCAATGGGCTGGGTGAAGCCATACCCGGCAAAAGTAAGCCGGTTTTTGGCGATGTCATGCCCGATAAGGAACGTGTAAACTGCACTGGCACGGTTCCGGGATAGCTCAAGATTATGTTCTGCCGTGCCTGCATTATCGGTATGGCCGGTGATTTCAATTTTCAGCCCGGGATTTTTCTGCAGAAAACCAATCAGTTTCTGGAGTTCTGCGAGTGACTCATCCTTGAGAATATATTTATCCGTATCAAAGAAGATGTTCTTTAAAACCACGGTCTCCCCGATTTTAATTGGTTTAAGGGGAATATTCTTAATGAATGGTTTTGCCTGTGAATTTGTTCCGGTCAGAAAGAAATTATCAGAATAAAACAGGTAACCATCTTTTGAAACGTTCAGCGCATAGTTTTTCTCCGTGGGCAAAACCAGTAAAAAACTTCCTGAGGCCTTATCCGACCACGCTTCTGCACAACTCTTTGAGGTGGACAGGTCAATAAGTTCGAACCGCGCTTCCAGTTTTTCCCTGGTGTCGGCATCAAATACGATTCCCTTGAAATAGGTTGTAAGCAAAGGCCTGGCATCTTTATAAAGCGGGAATTGATACACATCCTGGCGCCCCCTCCCTCCGGGGATATCAGATGAAATATAGGCCAGGGTTCCTTTCGCATTGACTACCAGCGTAATTTCATCGGCATGGGTGTTGATCGGATAGCCCAGGTTCACCGGCCTCTTCCAATTACCCATGTGATTTTTGCGTGAATAAAACAGGTCATAGCCACCAAGACCGGGATGCCCTTTCGAAGAAAAATAAAGCGTCTGGTCATCAGGGTGTATGAAAGGGGCCATCTCTTCCGCCCAGGTATTAACTGAATCACCCAGGTTAACCGGCATGCTCCAGTGTCCATCCGGCTCAAGCTGTGATCTCCAGATGTCTGAACTTCCCTTGCCTCCCTGTCGCTTACTGGCAAAATAGAGCGTTTTGCCGTCCGAAGAAAAGGACGGCTGGGAATCCCATTGCGGGGAATTCACGGTTTCACCCATATTTTCAGGTTCCGACCATTTTGTGCCCAGGCGCCTGGCCCAATACAGGTCACAACTCCCAAATCCGTCGTCACGATGACATGCCGCAAAAAAAAGATATTTCCCGTCGGGGGAAATATTGATAGCTCCTTCATTTCCATGGGTATTGATCGGGGGACCGAGGTTCAACGCACCAAGCCAGGAGGAATCGACACGGTGGGAAAGATAGAACTCTTCTTCAAATTCCTGGGTGGGATCAAGGGTTTGGGCATCCCGTGGATTTTTCCTCGTAAAATAGAGCCATTCCTCATCCGGAGTTATGGTATTGATGTACTCATCAAACCGGGAGTTAATGCTGTCGCCCAGGTTTACCGGGGAATATGGAACCGGGTTGGCCACACATTGCATAGCGAATTCACACGCCCGGATTTTCTTTTCTGCCTGAAGCCGTTTGGGTTCCGGAAGGCCATCCACTTCAATAAACCTCTGCAAATTCGCCCGGGAATCGGCATACCTGCCTACTCCCAACTGCATATTAGCCAGAATATAATAAAGCTCGGGGGAGAACGGGTTGTTTGTCCTTATGGCTGATTGATAGGATTCTATCGCCTTTTCAAGCTGCCTGTTGTCTGCAAAAATATCCCCCTGCAGGATGTATGCCTCCACAAAGGCCGGATCGAGTTCAATGGCTCGTTTGATCTCCCCAAGTGCCTTTTCAAAGTATTTGGCCTGGAAAGAATCATATGCAGCATAGAACAATTTCTCAGCTTTTTTATTCCGGGTTGAAAACTGCGCCTCCTGCCCGAATCCAGTGAGGGTTGCAAACTGACAAATAAAAAAAAGGATTAAAAATCGTGCCCTGATCATGGAATATGCATGTATTTATGGCTCTGCAACGAAATTCTCCATTTGGGATTGGCCTGAATATACCGGATGATTTCAGGCATCATGGTCTCACAACGGCTCCACTCAGGCTGTAAATAAAGCATGCAGGTGGGGGAAACGAGCAGGGAGTTTTCCTCACCCCACTGGAAATCGGTGTTGTCGTGGATGATGACTTTAAGTTCATTCGCCAACAATGCAACTTCCTTTAAAGGCGGGGCGTCTTTTTTAGGTGAAACACATATCCAGTCCCACTGCCCGCTGAGGGGCTGTGATCCTGATGTTTCAAGAAATATCCGGATTCCGCGATCATGGAGCTCACTGCACAGGTAGTCCATATTATATAGGAGTGGTTCGCCGCCTGTCACCACAATGGCCTTAGCCGGGTATGCCATGGCATGTTCTACAACGAGGTCGGTGGAAACCGGGGGAAAATCTGTTGCATTCCATGATTCCTTGACATCACACCATTTACAACCAACATCACAGCCGCCAACGCGGATGAAATAGGCTGCTTGCCCGGTGTTAAAACCTTCACCCTGAAGAGTGTAAAACTCTTCCATTACCGGAAGTACCTTGCCCTCCTGCAATAAAATATCTGCTGATTTTTCCAGTGGACTCAGATTACATCCTTTCTTGCGGCCTTAAGTGCGTTCTGCAGCAGCGAAACAATGGTCATCGGACCTACCCCTCCCGGAACCGGGGTTATGTAACTGCATTTTCGTGACACGCGGTCGAAATCCACATCGCCTTTCAATTTAAAGCCTGACTTTGTTTCTGTGGAAGCGATCCTGTGAACCCCCACATCAATCACTACGGCATCCTGTTTTACCATGTCGGCAGTCACAAAGCCCTGCTTTCCCATGGCCACGATTAAAATATCTGCCTGCGCGGCGATGGAAGGGAGGTTCTTAGAATAACTGTGGCACAGGGTAACGGTGGCATTTCCCGGGTTGGCCTTGCGTGAAAGCAAAATACTTACCGGCGTGCCAACAATGTGGCTTCGGCCGAGCACGACAATGTTTTTACCTGCTGTTTCTACCTGGTACCGTTCAAGCAGGGTCATGATCCCGAAAGGTGTTGCGGGAAGGAAGCAAGGCAGGTTCAGCACCATTTTACCGATGTTCACCGGGTGAAAACCATCAATATCCTTTGAAGGATCGATGCGTTCAATAATTTTGTGTTCATCGATATGCCCGGGAAGGGGCAGCTGAACTATAAAACCGTTTATATCATCATCCGCATTGAGGAAATCAATCACTTCAAGCAGCTTATCCTGGGTAATGTTTTCCGGATACCGGTAAACCGAAGAAATAAAACCTACCTCGTGACAAGCTTTTTCTTTGGCCGCCACATAGGTCATACTGGCAGGGTCATCACCTACTAAAACGGCTGCAATGTGAGGTGGTTCAATCCCTTTGTCGAAATATTGCTCTTTAACTTCTAAGGCTATTTCAGATTTTATCTGATCAGCGATCAGCTTTCCATCAAGCAGTTTCATGTATGTGTGGTTAGTTCATGTTCTTCATGTTCCGCATGACATTGGCCATGTTTTTGCCTTTGTTTGCCGTGACCATTTTCATCATCTTGCGGGTATCATCAAATTGTTTGATCAACCGGTTCACATCCTGGATGGTGGTTCCTGAACCTGAGGCAATCCTTTTACGCCTGCTGCCATTCAGCACTGCCGGGTTTACCCGTTCATCCGGGGTCATGGAGTGGATAATGGCCTCGATTCCTTTAAACGCATTGTCGTCGATTTCAAGGTTACGGATAGCCTTGCCCATGCCGGGTATCATGCCCAGCAGGTCTTTCACGTTGCCCATTTTTTTGATCTGCTTGATCTGAGCCAGGAAGTCATTGAAATCAAACTGGTTGCGGGCGATCCGCTTTTGAAGCTTCTGTGCTTCTTCCTCATCAAACTGCTCCTGCGCCTTTTCAACAAGTGAAACGATGTCACCCATTCCCAGGATACGGTCGGCCATACGTTCGGGGTAAAAAATGTCGATGGCTTCCATTTTTTCACCGAGCCCTACAAATTTAATAGGCTTGTTCACCACCGATTTGATACTCAGGGCCGCTCCGCCACGGGTATCCCCGTCCAGTTTAGTCAGCACCACACCTTCATAATCAAGGCGCTCATTAAATGCTTTTGCCGTATTTACTGCATCCTGTCCCGTCATGGCATCAACCACGAAGAGTGTTTCATGGGGGTTTATGGCACTTTTGATGTTGGCGATCTCATCCATCATCTGTTCGTCGATAGCCAGTCGCCCGGCGGTATCGACAATTACAATATTATGTCCATGCTCTTTGGCAAAGGCAATGGACCGCCGGGCAATTTTTACCGGATCATTTGCCGCATCTTCCGAATACACCTCCACTTCAATCTGCTGACCGAGCACCTTCAGCTGTTCAATGGCGGCAGGCCGGTAAACATCGCAGGCCACCAGCAATGGCCTTTTCCCTTTTTTGGTTTTCAGGTAATTCGCCAGCTTGGCTGTAAAAGTAGTTTTCCCCGAGCCTTGCAAACCGGCAACCAGTATTACAGCCGGTTCCCCCTTGATGGCCAGCTCTGTTTTCTGGCCACCCATGAGTTCAGTCAGCTCATCGTGAACAATCTTGACCATCAGCTGGCCGGGAGATACCGCGGTCAACACATTCTGGCCAAGTGCCTTTTCCTTGACAGAGTCGGTAAACTGTTTGGCAATTTTAAAACTAACGTCGGCATCAAGCAAGGCTTTCCTTACATCCTTTAATGTATCTGCCACGTTGATCTCTGTAATGTGTCCATGACCCTTCAGGACTTTAAAAGCACGGTCGAGTTTATCACTTAATCCTTCAAACATTGATATATAATTTGTTGGTTTTCAGAAATGGGGGCATTTGAGGTTATCTGCAGGCTGCCTGGCCGGTTTTTTTTGCAAAATTAGCAATTTAAATTAAAACAGATTGCCTGCCTGTCCGGGGTAAGCTGATTTTTCATAAAATTCCTCTGTGGTTCTCTGTGACTCCTCTGTGGCACTCTGTGAAACAATATTACACGAAGGTACACGAAGAAGACACGAAGAAACACGAAGGAAAAGAGAGTATAACACAATTTTGCGAATTCAATATGACTTGCGATTTTTTTTATTCAAAATCCTTTACCGCAAGAAAAAACATTGTATTTTTGTATAAATATTCAAAAAACAAAAAATCACAATTATGAAGAAAATTTTACTTTCAATTCTTGCCGTAATGGCATTGTCTATGGGTGTATTTGCCCAATGGGCTGAACAAGCAACCGGGTTTGCCGCTGCAAGCCGGGGTATCAGGTGTGTTTACGCCGTTGATGATCAGGTTGTATGGGCATCTGCTTATGATGGCAGTGGCGGAGCAGCCGCTTGCCAGGATGTTACAGTTACCTCCAACGGGGGAAATTTATGGACTCCCCGCACTATTGCAGGTATATCCCACCTTGATATTTCCAACGTTGTGGCCGTAGATGCTGACAGAGCATGGGCTGGCTTGTATCCTCCTGCATCAAACGCTGCAAGTCAGGGTATTTACAAAACAATCGACGGTGGTTTAACCTGGACCCGTCAGGCAACTGCTTCTTTCAGTGCATCTGCCTCATTTGTCAATGTGGTTTATTTCTGGGATCCAAACCTTGGCTATTGCATGGGCGACCCTATCAATGGCGAATTTGAAATTTACACGACCAATGATGGCGGTACAACCTGGACACTTGTTCCGGGAGCAAATATTCCCAACCCTTTAAGCGGTGAATATGGCACAGTTGGTTATTATTCAGCAGCTGGCGATACTACCTGGTTTGGTACCACCAAAGGACGTGTTTTCAGATCGATCGACAACGGGCATAACTGGACTGTTTCCGTGATCGCCGGCTGGGGTGCCAAAAGTACTCAGCCCTTTACCCGCAACAACATGAATACGATTTGCGGCGACAGAAGCGCTGCTTCGACCGGTGCGATGGTAAGAACTGTTGATGGTGGTACAACCTGGACTCCGATTGTAACAACCGGAAACGTTTTCACCAACGACATGGCCTATGTTCCCGGAACCCCCACTACCTGGGTTACCACAGGTGCTGCCACAGGAAAAACAGGTGTTACCTATTCATTTGATGATGCCGTTACCTGGAAAGATATGGATGTCACCATCGGAACCCAATTCCTGGCTACCGACTGGGTCAACGATTCCACAGGATGGTCTGGCGGATTCAACCTTGATGCCACTTCAGGCGGTATGTTCAAATTCACCAGCAGCCTGCAGACTTGCGATTTTGTAACAGATCTGCCCGCTGTTGCCATGGGCGGAACGGTTAAATATTCCATTACTGCAGGTGCTCATTCCACCTCAACAGTAAGCTGGGCTTTCCCGGGCGGAACACCTGCAACCTCAACCAACAGGCATCCTTCGGTTATTTACAATACCGCTGGTACTTACAATGCTACACTTACCGTTACGAACTCATGGGGTGTTACCACAAAGGTAAAAACCGGAATCGTTTATGTTGGCGCAGTGGGTGTCAATGAACTTTCAGCCGCAACCATTTCCGTATTCCCGAATCCGGTAAAAGATGTACTTAACATCCAGGGTTCAGCTAATATCGAAGAAGTTACCATTATGAATATGGTAGGCCAGGTTGTTCTCAGCCAGAAAACAGATATGACGAACGTAACAATCAATGCATCTGATCTGAAATCAGGAGTTTACAACCTGAGAGTGAAAATGGCAGATGGATTCGTAAACAAAAAGATTGTAATCAAATAATCATTATCAATAAAAAAAACGGCTGCCCCATCATTTGTGGCAGCCGTTTTTTTTTACATATAATCACATTCTTTCGGGAACATCAATGCCCAGCAATTTCATGGACCTGCGAATGATACTGCCGGCGAATTCAGATATACAGACACGAAGAACCGCCTTATCCCTGTCTGCCTCCTTTAACACCGGAAGTTCCTGGTAAAACTGGTTAAAACCCTTAGCCAGATCAAAAACATAATTGGCAACAATGGCAGGGCTTAATTCCTCAGCCGACTGGCGGATGGTTTCCTGAAACAGGTAAATCCTCTTAATAGTTTCCTTTTCAAGCGGCAGCAAGGCAAGACTGGCTGGTATTTCCGCATGCCATGAGTACCCTGCTGCTTCAGCCCTTGACAGCAGCGATTGAATACGTGCATAGGTGTATTGTATGAACGGGCCGGTATTCCCATTGAAATCAATAGATTCAGCCGGGTCAAACATCATGTTCTTCTTCGGGTCCACCTTCAGGATGAAATATTTCAGGGCACCCAACCCAATGGTATTAAACAACTTTTCAGCCTCAATTTCTGAAAGCTCATTGGCTTTACCAAGCTCACGCGTGGTCTCCTCCGCAGTCTCAAACATCTCATCCATCAGGTCATCTGCATCTACCACCGTGCCTTCCCGCGATTTCATCCTTCCCTGCGGCAGTTCAACCATGCCGTATGAAAGATGATGGATGTGCGAACTGTATTCCTTGCCTAACCGGGCCAGTACTTTCGCAAGCACATCAAAATGGTAATTCTGTTCATTTCCAACTACATAAATCATGTTCGAAGGATGATATTCATCATAGCGGAGCTGCGCTGTACCCAGGTCCTGTGTCATATATACCGAAGTTCCGTCAGCACGTAGCAGCAGCTTTTCGTCAAGTCCTTCCTCTCTCAGATCGGCCCAGATGCTGCCATCCTCCTTTTGAACCAGAACATTGTTGACAAGTCCCTCCATGACCAGTTCTTTACCAAGCAGGTAAGTTTCACTTTCATAGTATACATGGTCAAAATCAACTCCCAGCCGCTGATAGGTCAAATCGAATCCCTTGTAGGCCCAGCCATTCATTTGTTTCCATAAATTCACGGTTGCTGGATCTTTCGACTCCCATTTCAGAAGGATCGACTGGGCTTCCAGAATCAGAGGAGCCTGTCGTTCAGCATCTGTCTCCGTAAACCCTTTAGCAATAAGGTCCTGAATTTCTGCCTTGTAATGCCTGTCGAACAGCACATAGTACTTTCCGATGAGGTGGTCGCCTTTCATCCCGGCGGATTCGGGTGTTTCAGAGTTTCCCCAGCGCATGTAGGCCAGCATCGACTTGCATATGTGAATGCCCCGGTCATTTACCAGGTTCACCTTAATAACCTTTTGCCCATTGGCTTTCAATATCTCCGCCAGTGAAAATCCGAGCAGGTTATTCCGGATATGGCCCAGATGAAGCGGTTTGTTGGTATTGGGTGAAGAGTATTCAAGCACAACCGGTGGTTCATCGCGCACCTCATGGAATCCAAAATCCGGTTTAACCACATTGCTTACCAGAAAATCCATCCAGAAACGATCGCTCAATACAAGGTTGAGAAATCCTTTGATAACGTTAAAAGAAGCGATCTCAGGCACCTTTTCGAGCAGAAAAGCTCCGATGTCTGCAGCCGTGGCTTCGGGCGATTTACGGGATATTTTCAGGAGCGAAAATACCACGAGGGTAAAATCGCCGGTAATCTCTTTTTTAGTCTTTTCCAAACCAATATTCCCGGGGTTCAGTGCATGTCCGTAAAGTTTCTGCACCGCTTCACAGGTCTGCGCAAGTATTTTCTCTTCGATCATTTCTCTATGTATTTCGCTGCAAATTTATAATGAATTCAGATGAGTTGCGCTTAAATTTCAAATATGCCTTTGTTAGTTCCCAAAAAATGAGTAGGTTTGCAAACAATCTCCCGAAAATTCTTTAATTCAAATTATAGTCAAACATCACAAAAAAAGCGAGGTTAGCATGAAAAAAAATGTAATCATTATTGGTGCTGCCGGAAGAGATTTTCACAATTTCAACACGTATTATCGCGACAACGCGAATTTTAACGTGGTAGCTTTCACGGCTGCACAAATTCCGGACATAGATGGAAGAAAATATCCTGCCGCACTGGCTGGTAAACTTTATCCAAAGGGCATTCCCATCTATGCAGAATCAGAATTAGTCGCCCTGATCAAGAAACACAATGTTGAGATCTGCAACTTTGCTTACAGTGATGTACCCTACCAGAGGGTGATGAACATCAGTTCCATTGTAAATGCAGCCGGAGCTAATTTCATGCTCCTTGGTCCCAAGGACACCATGATTAAAAGTTCAAAACCGGTGATTGCAGTTGGTGCGACCCGCACAGGTTGCGGCAAAAGCCAGACCTCACGCCGGATCATCGAAATTCTGATGGCCAAAGGGCTGAAGGTGGTAGCCGTGAGGCATCCGATGCCCTATGGTGACCTGGTAGCCCAGAAAGTACAGCGTTTCGCCACAGTGAAAGACCTTGCCAAGCACAAATGTACCATCGAAGAGATGGAGGAATACGAACCCCATGTGGACCGTGGAAATGTGATTTATGCAGGGGTTGATTATGAAGCGATTCTGCGTGCAGCCGAAGTTGATCCCGACGGATGCGACATTATCCTCTGGGACGGGGGAAACAACGACTTCCCGTTTTACAAACCCGATTTAATGGTAACCGTTGCCGACCCCCATCGTCCGGGAGCTGAAATGAGTTATTACCCCGGCGAAGTCAACATTCGCATTGCCGACGTAGTCGTGCTGAATAAAATTGACTCAGCTTATCCTGAAAATATCAAAACTGTACGCGACAACATCCAGAAGATCAATCCCAATGCAATTGTTGTGGATGGCGCCTCTCCTATCCGCGTGGATGATGAATCAATTATCCGCGGCAAAAGAGTACTGGTAATCGAAGATGGTCCTACGCTCACCCATGGTGAAATGAAAATTGGTGCAGGCGTAGTTGCCGCACAAAAGTATGGTGCCGCCGAAATGGTTGATCCGCGTCCGTTCGTGGTAGGAAAACTTGCCGAAACTTTCCGGATTTATCCCAATATCGGTCAGTTACTGCCGGCCATGGGATATGGCGAACAGCAGATAAAGGATCTTGAAGCCACCATCAATAAAGTAGTATGTGATTCTGTGATCATTGCCACTCCCATCGATCTGAACCGTCTTGTAAAGATCAAAAAACCAAACACCCGTGTTTACTATGACCTCCAGGAGATCGGGAAACCAGACCTGGACGATATCCTGAATGGTTTTCTGAAAAAACACAAGATAAAATAGTTATTGAAATCCCGGTTCCAGCCGGGATTTTTTTTATATTTGTTTAATTGATAATCAACGATTAACAACCCGCTAATGAAAAATAAAAGTCTCATTTCCATCAATGATTTTACCCGCGAAGAACACATCCGGATCCTTGAACTTGCCGGAGCATTTGAGAAACGCCCAAAGCAGCGTATCCTGGAAGACTTCGTGGTGGCAACCCTGTTTTTTGAGCCTTCAACCCGCACCCGCCTCAGTTTTGAGAGTGCCGCCACCCGCCTGGGAGCGCGTGTAATCGGGTTTACCGATTCGTCCAGTTCCAGTGTCACAAAAGGTGAAACACTGCGCGACACCATCCTCACGGTGAGCAATTATTGCGATATTATCGTCATGAGGCACCCTAAGGAAGGAAGTGCACGGTTTGCAAGTGAAGTAGCCACGGTTCCTGTGATCAACGCCGGTGATGGTGCCAACCAGCATCCCACCCAAACCTTGCTGGATCTTTATTCCATCAGAAAAACCCAGGGGTCGCTCGACAATCTGAATGTTGCCTTCGTGGGTGATCTGAAGTACGGGCGTACCGTTCATTCCCTGGTTCAGGCTCTGTGCAATTATAAAACCACCTTTCACCTGGTATCCCCGCTGGAGTTGAAACTTCCGAGCGCGGTTAAAATGTCTATCAAGGAAAAGAACCTTGAATACACCCAATCAACAGATCTGCTGGAAGTTATTCCAAAGGTTGACATACTTTACATGACCCGGATCCAGAAGGAACGGTTTTCAGATCCACTGGATTATGAAAAAGTCAAGAATGCCTATGTCCTTAAAAACAGCATGCTCGACGGAGCCAGGTCCAACCTGAAGATATTGCATCCCCTGCCCCGTGTAAATGAAATCACCACCGATGTGGATGACAACCCTAAAGCATACTATTTTACCCAGGCCCTGAACGGGGTATTCGTTCGACAGGCATTGCTTGCCTCTATTCTTGGTGTTGTAGAATAACCGTAATAAATCAAAATCATGGAAAAAGAAATTGTCAGAAAAGAACTCAAGGTATCGGCCATTGAAAACGGCACGGTAATCGACCATATTCCCTCCGCCAGTGTATTCCAGGTTATAAAAATTCTCAACCTCACGGAATACCAGAACCAACTGCTGATTGCCACCAACCTCGACAGCCAGAAGATGGGTAAAAAGGGAATCATCAAGGTCAGCAATAAGTATTTCAAAAGTGATGAAATCAATAAGATTGCTCTTTTTGCCCCTACCGCAACGCTTATTGTTATAAAGAACTTTGAAGTCATTGAAAAGAAAAAGGTGGAAGTTCCTGATCATGCCGAAAATATCGTAAAATGCTTTAATCCGAATTGCATTACAAACAATGAGGAGATCAGTACCCGTTTTACGGTAATTGACAAGAAGGACCTGAAACTGCGATGCCATTACTGCGAAAAGATCACCGCAAGGAAAAATATTGCCTTCAGGTAATGGTGCATCATGTCACAAAACTCATAGCCGAGGGAGAGCATCAGCAACTGGATTTTAAATTTGAAATTTCCGATGCACACAAGATCGCCCGCACATTGGTTGCTTTTGCAAATACTGATGGCGGGCGATTGCTGGTTGGGGTAAAAGACAATGGAGTTCTGGCCGGAGTGCGGTCGGAAGAAGAGTATTACATGGTAGAAGCCGCGGCTAAAATGTATTGTAAACCTGCCATCGACTTCACTGTAAAGGAGTGGAACCTCAATAAAAAAACCATCCTGGAAATTATCATTCTGAAAAGTGCCAGCCGGCCTCATCTTGCAAAACAAAAGGAGGGCAACTGGCTGGCATATCATCGGGTAAAGGACAAGAATTTCCTCGCAAACCGTATCTTGCTCAGGGTGTGGAAACTGGAACATGCCCCACAGGGTGTTTATTTAAAATTCACTGATCCTGAACGGTTTCTGCTTGATTACCTTGAGACCAATCCCTCAATCTCCGTATCGAAATTCATCCGTTTGGCCGGCATTTCACGCAATAAAGCAGAAAATATCCTCATCCGGTTCATCCTGCTAAAGATGATCAGGATGAATTTTAGCGAAAATTTAACATTTTTCACTTTGAATCCTTCTGCGAGACTCACTGAGAATGGTTAACTTTGCGGTCAGGTTATGAAAAAACTTTCATTCATCGTTTTACTTTTCATGGTGATATGCCCTGCATTTTCCCAGATCGCGGGGCACGATACCATATTCGGCAATGGCAACCGTTTCCTGCAGCCAAAGAAAGTTGATTACAGCATCACCCTGGGATCTCAGTTTACCTCTGTTTCCGGGTTTGGTTCCGCCCTGAACACCTATGTCACTCCCCGTTTAACATATAATGTCAGTAACCGGCTGCGAATCGGAGGCGGGATCAGTATTATCCAGACAAATTACTTCAATGCCAGGACCTCTTTTCAGCGGGAACAGAATGGTTACAGCAATGGCAATTTCACCAGCGCCATGATTTTTGTGGAAGGTCAGTACATTGTAAACGACCGGCTTACCCTGGCAGGCTCCGCCTACAAACAATTTCCTGTGAGCCAGGACCCGTTGCCGTATAACCCGTTCAACCCCGTATCTTCAAAAGGCGCCCAGGGAATCAATTTTAACGTGGGTTACAGGATTGGAGAGCACATGTATATCCAGGCAGGGTTTCGGTATTCTGAAGGCACCAACCCGTATTATTCGGATCCGTTTAACCGCAATCCTTTGTTTAATGACTCCTACGGTCCGCCCACCGGCTTTGGCATTCCGAGGTGGTAAAGCGCCTTACTTTTCAAAATGATCTTCAATATATTTTAGTGCTTCACTGATATCCATGGCGTTGCTCGACGGTCCAACCCTGATGTAATAGGCTTCATCAAAACCTGGTTGCCGCAAAAAGACCGGCCGGTTGCTTTGCCGGCAGCGAACCACGCACACCGTTTTTGCGTCGAGTTTTTCAAGCGTGGTAACAATATACGGGCTTACATCCCTCCCCAGGCAGGTACGTACCAATGTCCAGAGGTGCAGCAGAAATTTATCTTCATTTACAAATTTATCACTTTCAATTCCCTCAATGGAACCATCATCGCGGACGCCTATCAGCAGGGTTCCACCGGCAGAGTTAAGAAACGCGGCAATAGTTTTCAGGCAGGCCCGCTCCAAAGCCTGGTTCGTTTTCCCGGCACGGATATCCCATCGTAAGGTTGATTTAAATTCAATGGTCTCATTTTCACCTTCCCTGATGATCAGCCCGGTTTGCCGGCCCGCATCTGAGCGTTGTTCCAAACACTCCAGGTAATCCTGTGCGCGGGCAACATGGATCAGAATTTCCGAGATATCCCTGTCATCATGAATTCTTAATGCGACCAGGCCTTTGGCATATTCCAGCGGGCTGATCATGCCCGACACGAGCAGCAGTGGTAAAACGATTCCTGAATGATGCAGTCCGCTCAATGCCTGCACAACCACCTTCCTTTCATTTGAAAGCCGGGTATAGCTTAATGCAAGTAATTCAGGAAAGGGATGAGATTCGGATTCCTGAAGAACTACCTCCTTCATCGCAGCATTGACAAAGGTATTGACAGAAGTTATCAGGGTGGATAAGGCGATGAATGCAAATGAAAACAGGTCATCCTCCGGGCTGAACATCCGGGAATTAAATTTTCCCATGGTCTTGACGGTCACAAATGGGTCTGATAAAAGCAATTTTTCCCATTCCCCGGAGAAGGGGTCACCGGCTGTTTCAAAAATATCTTTCTGAAACGCAAACAACATCGGTGCAGAAATTCCCGGGTTCCTGATTGATTCTCTGAACAGTAAGTCAGTGATGATCAATTGGGCAATCCGCTCCGACTCGTGGATGAATTCATTGCCATGAATTGTCAGCAACGGTTCAGAGCCCATGAAAACCTGGTATTTATGATCTTGCTTGATAATATCAAGAGGTTCGGGAATATGTTTGACAGAGGCGCTTTCGAGATATTCTAGGTATGCAGTCATGGTTATCTGTATGGATTATTATCTCATGATTAATGTACAAATGTATACTTTTCTCTCATCTCCTCTGTGGTTCTCTGTGTCTTCTCTGTGTACCTCAGTGTAATTTTGTTTCACAGAGAGCCACAGAGCAGACACAGAGGGTCACAGAGAAATTTTTCAGCACCGAAATAATTCACTACCTTTGAATTGCCAAAAACGCACATATGAAGCGATGGCAAAATAAATTAAATGCAGTATGAAAAACATGATCCGGCTGGCTTTCTTTTTCATTTTATTCATTTTCACTCTTTCGGGATGCTATTATGACAAGGAAAATGAATTATACCCTACACAGGCTAATTGCGATACTACGGGGGTGATGACCTATTCACAAGCCATCGCACCGATCATGACGGCCAATTGCAACACCTGTCACAGTTCCGGCAATCCTTCAGGGGGTGTCATTACCAGTAATTTTGACGGGTTAAGTATAGTTGCCAAAAACGGCCGCCTTTACGGAGCCGTAAGCCACCAGCAGGGATTTCTGCCCATGCCCAATGGAGCTGATCCCCTTTCATCCTGTGATGTAACCAAGATAAAAAAGTGGGTGGATGCCGGAAGTCCAAATAATTAACGTTCAGATTGACAATAGATTTCGTACATACTTAATCAGAAATCAATGAAAACTTGGGTTAAAATACTTCTTGGAGTAATCGTGATCGGAATGATCGGACTATTCCTTGCATATAAATTCGTTTACAATAAACAACATCCGGACTACGAAAACCTGGAACCTGCCGTAACCACCACCGCGGTGGATATTTACCAGGCTTTTAAAACCAACAAGGATGCTGCATCCGCCAGATACAATGGGAAAATTATAGCCCTTACCGGCAGTTTAAGCAAAATGGAATCTGCAGACTCCCTGGTAACTGCCGTATTTGTATTTACCCAGGGTGATTTTGGCGATGAAGGAGTGCGGTGCACCATGCTGAAGAAATTCAATGATGCAGCCGGTAAACTTCAGCCCGACGGAGAGGTAAAGATCAAGGGGTTCTGTACCGGATATAATGAAACAGACGTAATTCTTGAAAAATGTTCAATTATCAACCAATAGTAAAACACCCGACCATGCGCATTATCTCAATTATACTTATACTGGGCTTTCTTACGGCAACGTCAGCGAATGCCCAAAAATACATCACTAAAACGGGACACATCAAATTTTACTCCGATGCGCCCATGGAAAAAATCGAAGCTCATAACCGCCAGGTTAACAGCGCCCTTGACTTTGAAACAGGCGGATTTGTTTTCAAAGTTCTCATGAAATCCTTCGAATTTGAAAAAGCGCTGATGCAGGAACACTTCAATGAAAATTATGTTGAATCCGACAAGTATCCCACTGCAACCTTTGTAGGGCATGTAAGCAATATAAACGAGATTAAGATTGATAAGGACGGCAAATACGAAGCCAATGTGGAGGGAGCACTCACCATGCATGGTGTAAAAAAGGAAATTAAAGAAAAAGGCACTTTTGAAGTCATGCAGGGGAAATTAACAGGCAAGGCCAAATTCAACCTTACCATTGGCGATTTTAAAATCACCATTCCCGGGAATGTCGGAAATAAAATTTCTAAAACCATAGAAGTCACTGTCGATATTTTATTGGAAAAAGCAAAGATGTAACATGAAGAACAAATTCCTGATTCTGCTCGCATTAACCCTGCCTCTCTTCATTTCTTCCGTAAAAGGCCAGGACGACCTTTTGTCGATGCTTGAACAAAATGAAAAGCCAACAATCGACTATACTTCCGCCACTTTCAAAACCACCCGGATCGTTATTGGTCAATCCATTGAATTGCCTCCCAAGGGGAACATGCTGTTTTTAATCACACACCATTTCGGAGCATTGAATACCGGCTATGAAAACCTGTACGGTTTAAAACAGGCAACCATCAGGCTCGGACTGGAATACGGGCTTACAAACTGGTTTGGATTTGGGGCCGGATTAAACACCGATAAAAACACCTGGGACGGGTTTGTCAAATTCAAATTGCTGCGTCAGAGCACCGGGGCTCGAAAAATGCCGGTTACCCTTGACCTTTTTGCGAATACAGCCATATATACCACCAAGTGGGCGGATGAGACACGTACGAATTATTTCAGTTCCCGCGTCAGTTATGCCAGTCAGCTGTTGTTA
Organism: uncultured Draconibacterium sp.; assembly: GCA_964628215.1. Taxonomy (GTDB): domain Bacteria; phylum Bacteroidota; class Bacteroidia; order Bacteroidales; family FEN-979; genus CAIVAT01. The sequence continues at coordinate 3,680 of CAZVNF010000051.1, read as the reverse complement.
GCCCGGAAATTCGGCAACAGTTTATCCCTTCAGATCATGCCAGGCTATGTACATAAAAACATGGTGCCAACTTCTGAGGACAAAAATGACATTTTCACCCTCGGTGCGGGCGGACGAATGAAAATCAGCCAGCGGGTATCCGTTAATGCAGAGTACCACTACCTTTTTAAGGGACAGGTAGTGTCGACAGATGCCTACAGCTCTTTTTCCTTCGGAGTTGACATAGAAACCGGTGGCCATGTCTTCCAGATTTTCCTGACCAACTCCTACGGGGAATATGAAGAAAGCTTCCTTACCGAAACCCGTGGGAAATGGTCGAACGGGGATATTTTCCTTGGATTCAACATCAGCAGGATGTTCACCATTGTGAAACCTAAGTTGCCAAAAGAATAGATCCCGGTTTAAGGATTTTAATGTTTGATCCCGGAAATCCGGTCATGCAGATGGCAGGTAACCAGGTGATCGTTTACCATTCCTGCAGCCTGCATAAAGGCATAACAGATGGTGCTGCCCACAAATTTAAACCCGCGTGATTTAAGGTCTTTGCTCATGGCATCCGATTCAGATGAGGATACCGGCATCGTCTTGAGATCCTGAAGGTTATTGCTGAGGGTCCTTCCTCCGGTGAACTGCCAGATATATTTGTCAAAAGTCCCAAATTCTTTTTGGACCTCGAGGAAACACCTTGCATTTTGAATGGTCCCACTTATCTTGGCCCTGTTACGGATGATGCCGGCATCGGCCATCAGCCTTTCAAATTCAATGTCACCGTATTGAGCGATCTTACCGGCATCAAAATCATCTAATGCCCTGCGAAAATTCTCACGCTTATGAAGTACGGTTCTCCAGCTCAATCCCGCCTGAAAGGCATCAAGCACCAGGAATTCAAATAGTTTTGTATCATCATGCAACGGAACACCCCACTCCTCATCATGGTACCTGATCATCAATGGATCATTGGAAGGCCATTCGCAACTGGTTGGTTCAGCCATTTTGCCGTATATATTTTTCCACATCAAACTTCCGTTTACACCCCTGGTAATTCATGTACCTGATCATGCCGAATATTTTACGGTCACCCCAGGGGCGGTCGTGCACTCCCCCTATCGACCAGGCTATGCCGGCGTATCCATTCGGATCACGCCCGTCAAGCTCATACTTGTCATTCAGGTAAATGGCCACCTCCAGGGCTTCTTCGGGAGAGGGTGTCCATTCGAGAATTTTCTTGGCCCAGTACATCCGCATGAAGCCATGCATTTTCCCCGTAACAACCATTTCCCGCTGGGCTGCATTCCACAGGGGGTCATGGGTATTCGCTTCTTCGAACTGTTCACAGGAATAAACAAATTCACGGGGATCCTCACGGTGCTTGTTCAACGAAGCCTGCGCCCAGGAATGAAATCCTCTGAACCGGTCATAATTGGGATTATAGAAGCAATAATTATCCGCCAGTTCCCGGCGCACGATTAACTCTTCCAGGCACGCTTGTTTGGATTCAGGTTTCACTTCACAACGCAGTACTTCAAGCGCAACCCGCTGGGCCGAGATATGGCCATAATGCAGGTAGGGCGAAAGGTCTGATTGCCCCTTACGGTCAGGGAAATTGCGGTTGGTATCGTACATGTCAAGCCGTTCAGCCAGAAATCTTTCCAGGGCTTCAGAACCAGCAGTTTCACCGGGCAAAAGCCAGTCAACCTCGTGAACCTCCCGGTCGAGATGCAATGATTTAAGTATTCCCGGCCAGTCAACGAAAATCGTTTTCTGAATATCAGGATAATGCGGCTGTTTCACCAAAGCAGGAAACCCGGTGAGGAATTCCGGAAGTAATTTTTCAACCTTTTTTCTAAGGGTAAATGCGGCATACTCGGCTTTATCGGAAATATACCGGCAAGGGATAATATTATGCGCATCCACCACATGAAATGTGAGCGAAATTCTCTCTGCCAGCCTATTCTGCCAATCTATCGGCATCCGCAGCGGGTTAAAATCAGTGATGAGCATCCCGGCACTATTTTCAAGCAGGAACCGGGGCAGAACATCCTGGGGCAACCCTTGCAGAAGGTTTAACGGAATGTTGAATTTTGCCAGTCTCTTCGCCACCACCGCAAGTCCGGCAAGCATAAAACTGTATTGCCGGAGGGTAGCCCCCAGGTAACCGGGTACCAGGCAAAACACAACTATCAGTGGCTGATGCAGGGAAAACGCCATTTCCTGCGCATACAGCAAGGCCCAGTTGTCGGTTGTCCGCTGGTCGCGATGCATCCAGTAAACAACCACTCCGGACTGTTCTTCTGCCCGTTTAAGGATGTGTATTCTGCGAGGATCGGTAGTCATTTTGCCTGTTACGCTTTTTTATAGGTCAGTAACATATTTAACCGCTCCAGTTCTTCCACTCTTTGTTGCAAAGCTATTTCTGTTTCCTTACGTGAGGTAATATCCTGGGCCATGGCCACAATTACCTTTTTCCCAAAGTACGTCCCGCTTTTAAGCCTTACTTCCTTTAAAAACACCTCCCCGTTGGCACGCAGTCCCCAGAATTCAAATTGCTGGGGTTCGCCCTGGTATGCGCGTTTTACCATTTCACCAACTTTCACCAGGTCGTTTTTCCCGGGAGCTGAAACGAAAGACGGATCTTTTCCAATTAAAGCCTCCGACGGGTAACCATACATTTTGACCGCCCCCTCATTTACATCAATAAATTTGCTCTCCTCATCAAGCACATAGATTGCGTCGGTAACGCTGTTAAACAATCCACGATAACTTTCAGCGCTTTGCTTTAACGCATCCTGGGCCTTTTTACGCTCCGTGATATCCCGTGCCACACCCATTATTTCCGTAAGTTCTCCCTTTTCATCGTAGATTCCGTTGATGCTCTGCTCAAGCCACCGTGTTGTTCCGTCTTTGTGGTAATATTCCAACTCAAGAAGAATGCCCCTGTCCTTGTCGGAAGTTCCATTCTGGCTGATAACCGCTTCATTAATCAAACAATGCATGGCATAATCCAGCGATTCGGGAACCATGCATTCGTCAATCCGCATGGACATTCGTTCTTCCGGGGTAAAACCAAGTGTTAATTCGATGGAAGGGCTAACGTAAACAAGCTTCAGGTCCAGGTTCAGAATCCACACCACATCATGCATTTTTTCTGCCAGGATCCTGTATTTCGCTTCACTTTCGCGTAATTTCTGGTCGGCGATCTTCCGTTCGGTTATGTCCCGTGCAGTAGTGATGATCACCTCTTCGCCCAAATAGTGTCCTTTATGAAAGATCACATCCTTCAGGAAAATTTCTCCATTTTTCCGTCTGCCCCAGAATTCCAGCTGATGAGGTTTCCCGGTGATCATTGTTTTCTGCATCAGCCCTGAAACTTCCTGAAAATCATTTTTCCCCGGTGCAGATACCTGTGCGGGTGTTTTGCCAATCAACTCATTTCGGGAATAGCCGTACATGCTGGCGGCCCCGGCATTCACATCGATAAAAACACCGTCTTCCTTATGAATGTAAATTGCTTCTGATACAGAATCGAACAATCCCTTATAGGTTTTCAGAACATCCTCCAAATTGTCGCTGGCTGAAGTCAGCTTACCTGGTTCCCCGATATTTTCCAAACGTTCCATATCAAACGGGTCCACATTAAATTGAATGGTAAAGATAAAAAAAAATATCATTTATCAAATTAA
>CAZVNF010000050.1:0-22881 GCA_964628215.1 uncultured Draconibacterium sp. | reverse complement strand
TCGTATAAACTTGTGAGGGTATAGCCACCTTCACTCACCAGTGCAGGTAATACCGTTACGGCAAAACCCGCCGAATCTCCCGGGCAAAGTGTAACCTGATGCGGGGATATGGAGATCCCTGTGGGCCTCACCCACTGATACGCACCGATGCTGACACTGTCGGCCCTCACCGCACCCCGCTGATCTGTTGAACCTAAATACTCTGAATTCCCGCTGCTTTTGGCGGGATTGGCGGGCACGTTTTTTAGTTTTGCCGTTTGGGTGATGCCTCCGTTATAGGCCAGGGTGTCCAGCCACGTGGTGAAATTTGGAATACTGTTTGAAATCACGGAGTCCTTGTTGAATCCGTATAAGTAATTATTCAGGATGCTGTATTTGATACTGACCATACTGGTTGAGGGAAACTGGGCTAATGTCATATCTGTCCAGATCGTATTGTCCAGGGTTACATGCTGTCCGTCACCCCAGGCGACACCGCCGCCAATAATTGTCGAATTTTTCAGGTTGGCAGTGGCGTATATAGCAATCCCGACCAACCCGTTAACGGTAGAATTGCTGAGGTTGAGAACCGATCCTGTCCAGGCATACACATCAGGCATGTTGCCAATATTGTTATAAAAACTGCAACGTTCGATATTGCCGATTGCTCCTTCCAGATAAATTGCTTTTCCATAACGATTCCCGTTATTGTTATAAAATTTACAGTTAGCAGCATATAGCGTAGAGGTATTGACCCCCACTCCGAGACCCTGTGCATTTATAATTAACACGAAAATGCCACCCACAGTTATTCCTACCTGTTCAACAACATTATCATTGACAATGCAGTTTTGCAAAGTCAATACGGATGACTGACTTACAATGTTGGATGCCCTGGCGCAGAAAATCCCCCCTCCCGTACTCCATGAAGAGTTGTTTGATATTTTGCAGTTTGATATGAATATATTCGATTTGACCGGGGGAATATATATGCCTCCCCCATGATCATCATCTTTATAGCCGCCCAATCCGGCAGTATAGCCGTAGGAAGAACAACTGGCCCTGCCTTCGCGGATCGTAACTCCTTCGATATTGCCAAATACCGAAACGGTCACCACATGATAGCTGTTGTCGATATTATCGCCAGGAATACCAATGGCTCCGCTTAAAATGGTTTCATGACTCACAACATCACGGTTTGTCGTATCCGTTCCGGAACTGGTGGCATCAAATCCTCCTGAGAGCCTGATATTATTGAGGGTAAAGGTTTTGTTCCTGTCAATGGTTGTTGTGGGTTTGTAAGTTCCTTCTGCTGCGTAAATGGTTACTTTTTGCTGAAGCGTTCCCTGTTTCAGAAAACCAAGCAATGCGGGTAAATCGATGGCATTGTTCCAGGAATGTCCGTCTCCGTTCCCTGAAGCAGCCGGCTTTACGAAAAAAGGAACGTTGTAATTCTCAACCGTCAGTGTCAGCATGTCTGCCAGGGTTGTGTCATTAAGTATTTTGCCGGTTATCTGGCAGGTTCCCGGGCTAACAGTATGTATAGTACCATCGGCATCCACGGCTGCAATGGCCTCATTGCTGCTGGACCAATGGATGTTCTTATAGCTGGTGTTCCACGGTGTTAAGTGATAGTGAATCGGAATAGTCCAATTTGGGTAGGCAATTACTTTATGATCGAACAGTGAAAACGAACCTGCCGCGACATCCCTGCCGCAATTCGTGATATAGGGTGTTTTAATCACAACAGGTACCGTGTCGCCGGGTATTTTCCAGCCGAGTTTGATCAGATCGGTATAGACTGAATCGTAATGCAGGATTTCAAAAAAATACTTTTGTCCCGCGACCAAAGCCTGTGTGGACATATTCAGTGTCCAATCGGTCTGGATAGCGGTAATTTCACTTTTCAGCAGGGCATTGACTGATAAGGTATCGGGACTAAGCCAGAACTGGCCCACATTGTCGCAGGCAAAATAAAAGGAATAGTCACCACTTACCGGCGGGATCAGGTACCCGCGGATGCGTGATGAAAAGCGGTCGAGGGAGGTGGCATGGTTGGGGGTAATGATCGAATCCAGTCTTGAAATTTCATCCGGGATATCGCTGGTGTTTTTTAAAATGTTGAAATCATAGATTGTCTTGTTTTTAAAAATTTCCTGGAATATACCGGTACTTTGCTTCGGAGGCGCTTGTCGCACATGTTCTGCCGGTATTACCTGCAGGGTTGAACTGCCGGGCAACACCCATCCGATTTTCAGGTAGTTTGTGCAAAATGCTTCGAAATAGTATGGCTTGCTGCCTATCAAATATATACTGTCTGTAATTACGGGAATTAAAGGCCAGGTATAGATGCCGACATTACCTGTATTGCGGATTATTCTGATTTTGCTTTCGGTCGAATCCATACTCAGGTAAAACGAAGCAAAAGGGTCGGCTGCAAGGTGAAATTTATAATAACCGCTCTGAGGCGGAAGGAGGTACCCTCTCAGTCTCGAAACCGCTGTGAGATCGCCCGAAAAATCTGTTTCCAGCGCCGGAAGAAATATCGACTGGCTCGGTGCGCCTGTTGCAATTTGAACATTGGCAGGTTTTGGGGCGAATATTTCCCACCTGATGTTATGAGAAATTCCCGGGGGACAATCTCCTCCGAAAGAAGGGGTTTGCAGCTCTAATGCACCCATATCCACCAGGTTGAACTGCAGGCGGGGATTGCCGGCGGCATCAAGGGAGTCGCCGGCAGAAAGAAAAGCATTTCCCCCTGTATTTACACAAGGTGAACATCCCCACAGGTTCCAGTCGGCAGTTAAGCCATTGTAATCAATGCCCCGGCCACTTGTCGGGCTGGTACAACGGGGATTGTGCCAGGTATTGTTGTTATTCATGGCAGTGCCTGCAACGCAGGAGTTTGAAACGTTAAAATGGCCGGAGATCTGTTTGTCATTTCCGTACACGATAGAATTTTTAATCAGAAAAGTGTCAGGGTTCAATATCAATTGGAGCATTCCGTTATAGCTTGCAGCGGATATTCCCTCCCCGGAATTGTTCATGATGGTTGAGTTGAAAATGCCCAGGCAACCTGTTCCGATCCAGATTCCGCCTCCGGTTTGGTTCGTGCTGGTTTTTGTATTGTTGACGATGATACAGTTTTTCACGATGGTAGGATTATACAGGCCGCCACCGCTTCCGGTTGTTTTATTATTACTGACCCTGCAACGTTCAACGTTTAACAAACCTGTGTTGATCACACCTCCGCCATCTGAATTAAAAGAAATGGTTGTTTGGTAAATCGAGCATGTTGCCCCTGCATCGTTATATATACCGCCGCCTGACTGCGAGGTATTGCCGGAGATATTGCAGGCAGATATCCAGAGCCCGGCCCCCGGCTTGTTCCAGATTCCACCCCCTTTCAGGTATGCGCGGTTTCCTTTTACCGTACCGCCGGTTACTTTACAATAACCGGTGTTCACAAGCCCTCCGCCGGCAGAAGCATGAGAATCGTTGTAATTGCTGTCGATATTGCAGCCGTTCATCACCAGGCTGTCGGCATTATAAATACCGGAAACCCCTGAGAGGTAATTGTTGAGTTTGACAGAGCTGTTGCTTAGCGATAGTTTTCCCAGGTTATAAATTCCGCAACCCGTATTATGGGCAATGGTGCTGTTCGCAATTGAAACCCGGGCATTGGCATTGATTTTCATCCCGGCCCCGTATGCCTGAGTTGTGTTGTTTTTAATGTCAAGATTGTTAAACCTGACTTTGGTATTGGTGTTTACCAAAATTCCGGCGCCATCCTGGGCATTGGCATACCCTTTTTCAATGGTTACTCCGTCAACCATGGCCGAATCGGGATACACTGTGCCGTCGGGGTTGATATTCATCACATGGTAGCTGTTATCCGAAGCAAGCAGCGTATCGGCGATATTGCCGCTGAAAACAGTACGGTTGAGTTGCAAATTGCGTTGACCGGCAGAGGTTTCATCTCCTGCAAAACTTCCATACACTTTTACCCCGTTGGCAACGGTGAATGAATGATTGCGGTTCACATAGAGGCTGGTTTTGTAATTTCCTCCCATGATCCATATTTCAGTGCCGGATGAGGCGTCTTTCATGGCTTCATACAACAGGTTTTGACCCTGGTAGATGCAGCTTTCCGCATTGCCTGCCAGGGCCGATGACCATGCGGTACCATCACCGGTATATACATTGCTGTTTGAAACATAGATGCGGCTGTTGGCAAACCCTACCACATTCGGGTTGGTTCCGGTGGTATCGTATTCGTATGCGCCCATATCCACGGTGCCCAGCTGAATACGGGGATTCCCGTCGATGTCCGTGGTAATGCCTGACGGAATTAAACTGTCGGCCCCCATGTTCAGGAGAGGGGAGCACCAGCGCAGGTGCCAGTCTGCCTGAAGTCCGTCATACGATGGACCGGCGAATAAGGTCGGATTGACAAAATATGGATTCACATGCAGCATCCCGGGCCCGGAAACAAGACTTTGAGTGCATGAGTGTTTGAACTCAAGGGATGCATTATTAATACTCGAAATTTCACTTCCCCAGATAATGCTGTTGTGGATTTTTGCAGATCCAAAACTGAACTTGATGTCAGAACTGTTATTGGCGATTGTAGTATTTAAAATCTGTGTTCTGACATAGCTGTAATTTGTATTACTTCCGCAATAAACACCCCCTCCATTCGGGGCTGAATTATTCACGATCAGGCAGTTAATAATTTTGGAGACACCCCCGTTGTAAATTGCACCCCCGTTTGCCCAAACCGTATTGTTTGAAAAAGTACAGGAGGTTACCGTCGTTTGAATAATCGCCGGATTGGTTGAATAAGTAGTACTGAGACCCCCGCCGGAGGCCGCATTGTTTTTATAAAAGAGACTGTTTTTTATATCGATGGTTTTCCCGTTATATACCGCTCCCCCAGCATTGGCTGCATAACAATTCAAAAACTCATCATTAGCCAGGTTAAGCTTATGCCCATTATACACACCAGCCCCGGAATTTCTCCAGTCGCTGCCCGTGTAGGATGAATTTCCGGCATATCCCTGGATGATGCTGGCGCCGTCAAGCGTTGAAAAAACCGACCAGGTTGTGCCGCTCGTTGCGAACACGTGGAAACTGTTGTCGGTGTCGATGCTGTCAAAACCGATATTCCCTGAAAAGTAAGACTTGTGAAGTTGGAAATTCCGCTGGTTTATGCTTGTTTCATTCCCGGCAAACCCACCATAAATACTGATATTCTGGAGAATATAAAAGTACTTTTCGCGGTCGTTGTCTGAGCAGGGTTTGTAGGTGCCTTCAGCAATCCAGAATTGTCTCCCCGAAGCAGCCAAACGCATCGAGTCTGCCAGTTTTGTATAGCCATTCCCTGACGGGCTGTTGCCATCCAGCGCGTTTGCCCAGCTTGTGCCGGTTTTCAACCCTGATCCGGCCGGGGTTACAAATATGATCTGGGCAGAAACTGAGAAACTAAAGAATAACGACAGCAAGGTAAATATCAGGTTTTTCATGCAGGAGAATTTTGGGCAAGGTAGATAAACCTGTTTGTTCACACAACAAAACCATGAGTTATTGTATGAAGAGGGCGGTTCGGTGTATGAATACCCCGAATTCAATGATTGGTTTTGCCTGATCTTTATAACTGTGTGAGGCGTTAAACGTATCATTGCATATTCAAAGTTCTTCATAGCTCACCTCCCGATTGTCGGAAATTGCCATTTGACGTGGGTTTTACCCCTAAAAACAAGAAGCCGCCTTGAAGAATCCATATAAAAGTGAGAAGAATCCATATAAAAGTGAGAAGGATCCTTATATTTTCTTAGGTTTTCAAGAAGGTTCCTTATAGATTCTTATAGAAAGGGGAGAAATCCGGAGAGTGCCTTGAAATTACTTTTCAGAGTTGCCGCGATTGCGTATCTTTGATCTTTGAAAATAGCACCCCATGAAAATCTCCGAAATCACCCGCCACCTCGAATCGCTCTCCCCGCTTGCCTTGCAGGAAGATTATGATAACTGCGGGCTGCTGCTGGGAAACCCCGGCGATGATTTTCAACAGGCCTTGCTGTGCCTCGATTTAACCGATGCGGTGATGACAGAGGCTGTAAACAAGAAATGCAACCTGGTGATTGCACATCATCCGTTCATCTTCAGGGGACTGAAAAAACTCACCCCTGCCCAGCCCGAAACTTCCATTATCACCGCTGCCATAAAAAACAACATCGCCATTTACGCGATCCATACCAACCTCGACAATACACTTCACGGACTGAATGCACTGGTTCTTTCGAAAATCGGGATATCCCGTTACCGGATACTGAGCCCGAAAACCGGGCTGCTTTTAAAACTGGCCGTATTTTGCCCGGTAGATCATGCCGGGAAAGTAAGACAGGCCATGTTTGATGCAGGGGCCGGGCATATCGGCAACTACGATTGCTGCAGCTTCAATACCGATGGGCAGGGAACTTTCCGTGCTTCGGGCCAGGCTGATCCCTTTGTGGGGGAAAAGCATGTTGTTCACTACGAAAAAGAGACCCGGGTGGAGGTGATTTTTCCCCGTTACCTCGAACACCGCATTGTCAGCGCCATGAAAGAAGTTCACCCCTACGAAGAGGTTGCCTTCGACCTTTTCCCGCTTGAAAACAGGATGCCGCAGGCAGGCGCGGGCCTGATAGGGGAGTTGGATGAACCCTGTAATGAAACGGCATTCCTCGAAAGAGTGAAAAAGAACCTGAACATCCCTGTGATAAAGCATTCTCCGCTGCTTTCGAAAATTGTAAAAACAGTGGCCTTGTGCACCGGGTCGGGCAGTTTCTTGATTCGTGAAGCAATCCAGTCAAAAGCGGATGCCTACCTGACCGCCGACCTGAAGTACCACGATTTTTTCGGGATGGAGCAACAACTGCTCCTGGCCGATATTGGCCACTATGAGAGTGAGCAGGCGGTAAAAGAATGGCTTCATGCTGTGCTTATTGAAAAATTTCCTAACTTTGCATTCCTTATTTCAGAAGTAAATACCAATCCCGTTCATTATTTTTAAAAAACAGAATATGGCAAAATCAACAAACACGCCTATCGCCACCTCCAAGCCTTCAAAATTAGCAAAGAAACCTGTTGTTCAGGAAGTTGTTGCTGCAACAGCCGATGTTGAAAAAAGTGAAGAGGTGATCGTGGAAAATGCTGTGGCCAAGGTTGCTCCCAAAGCCAAACCAGAGGGTGCTGATGACAAAAGCGAAATCACCATTGAGAAAAAGCTGATCGCATTATACAGCCTGCAGCAGGTCGATTCCCAGGTAGATAAAATTCGTATTATCCGCGGGGAACTGCCCTTGGAAGTACAGGATCTTGAAGATGAAATTGCCGGATTGGAAACCCGGGTCGACAACCACATCCAGGAAACCCTGGTGATGGAAAAAGCCGTTGCTGATAAAAAAACTGCGGTAAAGGATGCCCTGGCGCTGATTAAAAAGTATGAAGACCAGCAGATGAATGTACGCAACAACCGGGAGTATGATTCATTGACCAAAGAAATTGAATACCAGAATCTCGAAATTCAGCTTTCTGAAAAGAGAGGCCGGGAAGCCCAGGCAAGCCTCGAACTTAAAAAAGAGGAGATCAGCAGCTATCAGAAACTGCTGCAGGATCGTAAAAACGACCTTGAGATCAAACGTAATGAGCTGGATGACATCATTGCTGAAACCGAAAAAGAAGAAAACGATCTCATTAAAAATTCTGAAAACAACAAGCAGTTCATTGAAGACCGCCTGCTGACTGCCTATACCCGTATTCGTAAAAATGCCCGCAACGGACTTGCCGTGGTTCAAATCGAAAGAGATGCCTGTGGTGGTTGCTTCAACAAAATACCCCCGCAACATCAGCTCGACATCCGGATGCACAAAAAGATCATTGTGTGCGAATATTGCGGACGTATCCTGGTGGATGACGGTATAGTGAACGCCATGCATTGATGCTTAAAAAATTGACCTTGAAGAAGGCACCATGGATCAGGTTCATCCTGATTGCTGGTGCCTTTCTGCTTTTTATCCCGCAAACGGGTGTTGCCCAATTCAGGTTAGATGCTAACTGCAGGCAGGCGTATGAAGCGATCATGTCGCTCCGGTTTTCTGAAGCGCACAGACTGATCGCACTGGAAAAAAAGGTTGATCCGGAAAACCTGCTCCCCGTTTACCTTGAAAATTACATCGATTTTCTGACCCTGGTGATCGGGGAGGAGAAAGCCGTTTATGAACAGCTGAAGGAAAACAAGGCGGGGCGGTTGCAACTCCTTGAAAAGGGGCAGAAGGATTCGCCTTATTATAATTTTTGCCTGGGAGAAGTTCATCTGCAATGGGCACTGGCCCGGCTGAAATTCGGCGATTACACTGCGGCAGCATTCGAGATACGGAAAGCCCATGCCTTGTTTACAGAAAATGAGACCCGCTATCCGTCGTTCATGATAAATAAAACCGCGATGGGCGTGGTGCATGTGGTGGCGAGCCTGGTCCCTGACAACTATAAGTGGATCAGTAACATGATCGGGGTGAGCGGATCAATGGAGCAAGGTTTGAGTGAAATCCGCCAGGTGGCAAGCTATAACGGCCCCGATAAAACTACCTTGCTGTTTAAACCCCAGGCCACCTTTTTTCTCGCATTTCTGACGTTGAACCTGCAGAAAAACAAAATGGACGCACTGCCTGTGCTCGACCTCGTTAAAAACCAGCCAGGTGATAAACAGCTATGGAACAGCCCCCTGATCATTTTTGCCAGGGCTTCAATCCTGATGAAAAACGGGCTGAATGACCAGGCGCTGGCCGTGCTTTGCCAGCGGAACAATTTGTCGCAAACATTCACCTTTTATTACCTCGATTACCTTGAGGGCGTCGCACGTCTGAATAAACTTGATGACAGCTGCACCATTTTTTTTGAACGGTTCATTGCCGGCTTCCGGGGGCAGAATTATATCCGCTCAGCGTACCAGAAACTGGCCTGGAAAGCTGTTTTACATGGCGATTCAACCAATTATCGCCGGTTGATGAAGATGGTGTCAACCCATGGCACTGCGAAGGTGGATGAAGATAAACAGGCCGGATTTGAAGCCGTGGAGAATACGTTGCCCAACGCGGTGTTGCTGCGTGCCCGGCTGCTGTTCGACGGAGGGTACTACGATCTTTCCCTGAATGAACTATTGAACAATCCTGTAAAAACAACGGTTCAATCAAGGCGCAACCTGATTGAATATACCTATCGTTTAGGCAGGATCTATCATGAAAAAGGGAGTTACACGAAAGCAATCGAGAACTACCGGCAAACAGTCGTAAGGGGACGTAATGAACCATGGTATTTTGCCGCAAATGCAGCTTACCAGATGGGATTGCTGTTTGAGAACCAGGGAGAAGATGCCAGGGCCGACAGCGCGTACCGTGTTTGCCTGTCGATCAACCCGCGGGAATACAAAACCAGCCTTCACCAAAAGGCAAAGGCTGGGCTGAGCAGGCTGAAATAAGTCCTGTCTAAAATCTGAACCCGACCGTGGTGGAAACGGTATTGGTATAATAACTTACGTTCGCAGGGTTGACCATGCCGGCGTCATAGAGATAGTAATCCTGATTTGTCTTTGACCAAACATAGGTTACATCGGCAAAGAAGTGCTTGGTGCGGTATCCGAATCCTCCCGAAGCCTGGTATCGTTCATTGTTGTTGGTTTTTCCGGTATAAGGGTTCAATACCTGGCTCGGATTGCTGAAGTATCCAAAACCTCCCCTGACGCGGAAGTTGGAGATTCTCCACTCGGTTCCCACGCGGATATTCCCCCACGATTTGAAGTCCGACTCTATCTGGTTGTTCACGTTGGTATAGCTGTCGTAAGTGGAATTAAAACGTGCCTGGGAATAATCCACATATTCATAATCGGCGCTGATCAGTCCGTACTGTCCAAGAATGAATGCCAGGCTCCCCATGGCCCGGAACGGGGTTTTCAACTCGTAGTCATAACTTCCCAACGGGGATACCTGCGTTGAATTCCAGTCAGTATTTGTGAAGGTGGATTGCATGCTGCTCGACCACTGATCGTACATTGAGGGGTACCATGTGGGGGTATGGATGCTGGCGCCAATCCGAACCCAATCGGCCGGCTTGTATATTAAGCCTGCTTTGAAATTGAACCCGGTACCACGCGTATGAAGATCGTAGTAATACTTCATGGAGATGAAGTTCGGAATGGTGTCTTTGGTGCGTGTTTCGGAGTAAACGCTCTGTTCGTAATAATTGATGGTCGGCACCCCGATGGTAATTCCTACAAACAGCTTATTGGACAAATTTGCGCCGGCAGAGAAATCGACTTCATTCATTGAGCCGGAGGTGTTGATGAGTTTTGTTTGAAGTACCCCCCCATAGGCTGCATCGCAGTAGTATTTATTGGTTAACGAGTCATGGTAAACCAGGTATGTGTCATAGGCCAGTCCGATATCAAACGGATAATCCTCCCGAACGTACTCGGGCGGGGTTTGAGCCTCATTCAGGGTGTTGGCGTAGCTTTGCATCAGTGAATTTTTTGTATTTACCCCGCTGATGGCTACAGAGCTGTTGAAATCATTCTGCCTGTTAAAGCCGATTCCGAAATTGATGTTTCTGAGTACCCCGGTTTTATTTTTCCCGTAAGGACTTATGCTGAAAATGGCTCCGAAGTTTCCGATGGCGAAATTCACATCGTTATCGGTAGCAGTAGTGCCATTGTAGGTAGAGGATGCATAGGACACGCCGGGGGCGAAGGTAAAGGTTATTTCCGAAGCCGTGTACAATCCGATTCCGGCCGGGTTGGTAGCCAGAGTTGAGAAATCAGCCCCAACAGCGCCAAATGCGCCGCTTAACGCGCTAAACCTGGCTGTGCCGCCGTACTGGACACGGGAATAGCGCAATGCATCATCGGCAGTTTGGGCATGCAGGAGAGTGAATGACGAGGAGAATATCAGGATGATAATGAATGCTTTTCTCATTTTAGTAGGTGTTAAAAATTAGCAAATTGTTACCTGTGCCTGCCGCCGCCGCCTGAGCCCGATGATCCTCCGCTTCCCCCGCCTGATCTTGAAGGTGATGAGGAGCTTCCGCCACTGCCGGATGAGGGTGAACTTGTGGAGCGTGATGGTGCAGAATAGGATTCGTTGCTGCGGGTGCGTGCCGGGGTTGCGCTGCTATTGTTGTTGCTGTTTGTACGGGTCGGAGCAGAATATCCGGATGATCCTGACCTGGGAGTGGTGCTGTTTGTTCTGTTATAATTGGAAGGTGTCGTATTCTGGCGTGTTCCGGAAACCGAAGTGCCTGATCCCGTTCTGACCGTCTGGTTTTGATTGGTGGCCCGGGTGGTTCCCGGGTTTTGTGTTCTTGGAGCAAGGTATTCCTGGCTTGATTTTGGCTGACGGTATGCCGGTGAAGAATAGCTTTGAGCCGATCCGGAACGGGTGGCAGGTGCTGCATTTTCAGGCCTGGTGTATCTTGGTGTGGGTTGCTGGCGGGTGGTCTGGCCCTGAACCTGGCCTGTTCTCTGGGTAGTCGTTCTCTGATAACCTGTTTGTCTTTCATTGGAAGGACGGGTATACCTGTATTTTTCCTGGGTGGCAGGCGCCGATCTTACTGAGGGAGTGGTTGCACGGGGAGTAGGGGAGACTTCATTTTGCACACTGCGGGTAAGGGAGGTGGATGATGCCTGGATGTTTCTTGGTGAGGGCGATGCTGCACCGCCTGAAGAAGTGTACAAGGGGTTCCTTGAACCATAATAATAGCCTGAGGAATAGGTTGGAGCATACCAGTCATTGTATCCGTAGCAATTGCAGCATGAGCCGTACCAGGGGTAATACCCTCCATAATACGGATAGCCCCAGCCGTAGTAGCCACCATAATAGGGATAGCCCCAGCCATAATCCCATCCGTAGTAACCGCCATAAGAAGGATATCCCCAGCCCATTCCAAAGGAAAGAGACGAGCCGTAATACCCTCCGTATCCGGCACTGGCACCCATGTAAATATTTACATCAGGGTCATTGCTGCCTTGACTCCCCCCGGATGCATAACCCGATGCGGAATTGTCAAAATAACCTACCGTTGTATCGTTGCTGCTGAATTTGTTGATCCGGTTGGAATAGGAATAATCGTTGTAATCCTGTTCAAAGGTGGAAGAACCTGGTTTTTGAATTTTCGCATTGTCGGGGGAGGTGATCACCTGGGCACCCTGGCTGGCGGTTGGTGCTGGTTTGGCTTGTACCTGCTGCGGTTGGGAAGATGAATTGTAAACATCGTCACCGACGTAGGAAGTAGCTTGCTTTTGTGAAGTACAAGCGCTGATTGTCAGTGCGATAAGCGCGATGATCCAGGCTGATTTTTTCATAAGGCGTTCTCTTTTAAATATCTCTGGGATTGATTGCACCTGCAGTATCGGGATAATTTTGTATTTTTGCCGACATAGCGTGCGAGACGCAAATTAGCAAATCTCATACCAAACTTATAAAATGGCGAAAGATTTTCCTTCAAGGGCTGAAAATTATGCTCAATGGTACAACGACCTGGTTATCAAGGCTGATTTAGCCGAAAATTCCGCCGTACGCGGATGTATGGTCATAAAACCTTATGGCTATGCCATCTGGGAGCGGATCCAGGCAGAGCTGGATAAGAAATTCAAGGACACGGGGCATGTGAATGCCTATTTCCCGATATTCATCCCAAAGTCTTTTTTCAGCAAGGAGGCCAGCCATGTGGAGGGGTTTGCAAAAGAGTGTGCGGTGGTTACCCATTACCGGCTGAAGAATTCCCCTGACGGAAAAGGAATTGTGGTGGATGAGGATGCAAAGCTTGAAGAGGAGCTGATTGTGAGGCCCACCTCCGAAACCATCATCTGGGACACCTACCGTACCTGGATCAAATCGTACCGCGACCTGCCTATCCTCATCAACCAGTGGGCAAACGTGGTTCGGTGGGAGATGCGAACACGCTTGTTTTTACGAACAACGGAGTTTCTCTGGCAGGAAGGGCACACCGCGCATGCCACCCGTGAGGAGGCCGTGCGTGAGGCGGAAACGATGCTGCATGTTTATGCCGACTTTGCCGAGAACTGGATGGCAATTCCAGTTATCAAAGGAACCAAATCACCGGCTGAAAGGTTTGCCGGAGCCATAGACACCTATGCCATTGAAGCGCTGATGCAGGATGGTAAAGCGCTTCAGGCGGGCACCTCGCATTTCCTGGGTCAGAATTTCGCGAAAGCATTTGATGTGAAATATCTGAACAAGGAAAATCAGCTTGAATTTGTCTGGGCTACCTCCTGGGGAGTTTCCACCCGGCTGATGGGTGCGTTGATCATGTCACATTCAGACGACCACGGACTGGTTCTGCCACCGAAACTGGCACCCATCCAGGTGGCCATTGTTCCCGTATTTAAAACCCCGGAACAGCTTGCTTTGATTTCTGAAACCGTTATGCCGATTAAAAAAGCCCTGGAGGCAAAAGGCATTACGGTGAAATATGACGACCGGGACACGCACAAGCCGGGCTGGAAGTTTTCGGAATACGAATTCAAGGGTGTTCCGGTGCGCATTACCGTTGGCCCGAGAGACATTGAGCAGGGAACCGTTGAAGTGGCCCGCAGGGATACCCTTGAAAAGGAGGTACTCCAGATCACTGATATTGAAAACAAGATCGCGCACCTGCTTGACCAGATTCAGCAGAACCTGTATGACCGGGCACTTTCGTTCCGTGAAGACAATACATTCCGCGTGGATACCTGGGCTGAATTCAAACAGGTGCTGGATGAGAAGGGTGGGTTTATCTCAGCCCACTGGGATGGCACTGCCGAAACGGAGGAGAAGATCAAGGAGGAGACCAAGGCTACCATCCGGGTTATTCCCATTAACAACCCGCTTGAAGCCGGGAAGTGCATTTACTCGGGAAATCCGTCCACACAAAGGGTGATTTTCGCCCGTGCATATTAGTAACGAATTAATTTCCCGGCACCTGTGATGTTTGTTTTGATGTCGGTCGGGTTGCCGGTATAATAGATGTTTCCGATGGATTTTATCGTAGCTTCCAGTACGTGGCTCGATTTGACGTAGCAATCGTTGGAGCCGACACTGGTGATATAGGTGTACTCGGTTTGCAATTCCCTTCCGTCATAAAACCCGTAATCGCTGGCATACACAGAGGTAACCGGGCTTTCTCCCCTTAATTTGAAATCAACGGTTCCCATCCCCAGGCTGAAATTGCCTTTTTTGATATCAAGGGTGAGATCAATGGTTCCGGAACCACCCCACACTTCAACGGAGAGGGAATCGAGTTTTAAAGCTCCTTTTGTAGTGATGGTTCCAATGCTGTTGTATTTGATCTTCCAGATTTTCTGAACGGAAATATAGATGTTTACGGGCTTGCTGTAATCCCTGAGCCAATTACACTTATTATTGTTGGAAATGATGAGGTGACCCTCCTGTACCTCGGTTGTGATGCCTCCGAGCAGATTTTTGCCCGCCTCCACCACCAGGGGACCTATGGAATCAGTAGTGAGGATCAGGTTTACATTGTTATTCAGTTCGATCTGGTTAAATGCGGATACATTGCGGACCTGGCGGGTGGTCTCGCCACTTGATGAGGCGCATGTGCCACCGTCTTTTGCACATCCGTTGAGCAGGAGTGCGGTTAAAACCGCACAGACCAGGAGGCAATCAAAACGCTTAAACCAGTTACCTGATAATTCTTTTCCCATATTTTGCATCAAATTTATAACCCACACCCCACCCGATATAATCAGCTCGTCCCCAGTGCACTTTGAGCATGACCGTAGCGTAAAAATCTTTTGAAAAATTATACTGAAAGGCGAGTTTTTCATAGATGGGCCCTTTACTTTTCTCCATTCCGCCGAGGTAACAACCCAGGTTGAAGATAAAGCCCACCTTCGACATCACCAGCTGATAGGCCCCGTTGAGCCCGGGCCGGATAATCTTTAATTTGTTGTTGACGGTATCGCCATTCATCTCCAGCAGCTTGATCTGCGACGGGTCATAGGAAAAATCGAGCCCGAACCCTGCCTTGCTTTTTTTACTTAGCCTGAAGAAGGTATTCTCGTAAATATGAACCACGGTGTAATTCTCTCCATACACAGCCTTCATGTTTTTAAACCCGAGGAGCCCGCCTATATTGAACTCCAGGGTTTTGTATATCACAGCTGAATAAGGTTCTGTAGGGGCAAAAAAGCGGTCGTCAATCTCCGGGTTGGCTTTAAAGGGACGAACTGCAGCACCAACACTCAGCAAAGGGGCGTTAAGTCCATAGTTTGGCAGTTTCAATGAACCGTTGGAAAAATGCTGGAGACTTATGCCTGTGGTTAGGGTAAGAACATTGCTTAAGCGGTACCGTGCCTCAAACATCAGGTTGACTGCTGCATTGAGATGGGATCCGATGGCCAGGTTTTTATAGTTGGTGATCCGGTCAAACGGCTTTGTCAGATATCCGACACCGAGTGCAAACCGAAACCCGAACTCAAGGTTTTTTTGCTTGTACAGCGGAAAATTGATGAAGGGCATCAGCGCATATGCCTGACCCAATTCAGGGTTGTTTCCCAACCCGGTATATAAAAAAGTAACGCCGAGCAGCGGATAGTTGTAATCGCGCTCCCATGTGTGTTTTCCGTAAGTCATTTGCTGAAGGGATATCTCAAATGCAGGGAAATGGGCGTTGAACAATTCCAGTTCAAGGTGCTGGGCGTAAAGGAATCCGTAATGAATTTTCCCTTCCAGGATGATATTTGAGGAAAGGAGTTTATGTTCATATTGTGCAAAAACGTTGCCTATCCCGGTTGTGAATATTAAAATAGCAGCTGTAAGACGCAGGAGGGTGGAAAAGTTTTTCACAGGAGGAGCCAAGTACGAGTTGCTATGAAATGAATGGCAAATTTATGGAGAATTGTCTGTTATCTCTTATTTAACATGTTTCGGGGTTTAAAAATTAACAGAGTGTGTATCCATTTTGATTACGCCCTTTCAGGGCTTTTGATTATACTGGTATTTGAAATCGATGGGCTTCACCCATCGCTATTATATTACGCCCCATTCGGGGCTCTTCTTTGGCAGACTTTTACTCAAAAACTTCAATTATATAACTCAAGTTTCGGGGTTGAAAAATTAATAGAGTGCGTATCCATTTTGATTACGCCCTTTCAGGGCTTTTGATTATACTGGTATTTGAAATCGATGGGCTTCACCCATCGCTATTATATTACGCCCCATTCGGGGCTCTTCTTTGGCTGACTTTTACTCAAAAACTTGAATTATATAATACTAAACAATCTAACGTAACAGGACTGAAATACGTATTTTTGCACAAAATATATTTCATGGAGGAAAAAGTAGCCGCGTTTCAGAAACTATTGGAAATCATGGACGAACTCAGGGCAAAATGTCCCTGGGACCAGAAACAGACCATTGCAACACTGAGGTACCTCACGATTGAAGAGACTTACGAACTTTCGGAGTCAATCCTGGAAAATGACATGGATTCGCTTAAAAAGGAGCTTGGCGATCTGATGCTTCACCTGGTGTTTTATTCAAAAATTGCCTCAGAGCGCAAATCATTTGATATCAAGGATGTTCTGGAGAGTATCACCGAAAAGCTGATTCACCGGCATCCGCATATTTTCGGGGATGTGGTGGTGAAAGATGCCAAAGAGGTGCACGACAACTGGGAGCGGATCAAATTAAAGGAGAAGGGCAACCGGTCGGTGCTTTCCGGAGTTCCTGCCGGTCTTCCTGCTGTTGTAAAGGCTTACCGCATCCAGGAAAAGGCAAGTGGCGTAGGGTTTGACTGGGAAAGGCCCGAACAGGTGTGGGATAAAGTGATGGAAGAGCTGAACGAGCTGAAAGAGATGGTTGAAAAAGGCGATTCTCAGAAACGCCGTGAAGAGGAACTGGGCGATTTGATGTTTGCCGTAATCAACTATGCCCGTTTCATTGATGTAAATCCCGAAGATGCACTGGAAAGGACCAACCGCAAATTTATCAGGAGATTCAAGTATTTGGAAGATAAAGCCCGGGAATTGGGGAAGTCGCTGCATGAAATGACCCTGGCCGAGATGGATGTGTTCTGGAACGAGGCTAAGAAAAACGATTAGCTTGTAATTCAGCCGGTTGCACTATTTGATTAATTTATCGATCCTCATAAATACATCCCAGTATTTTTCTTTGGTCATGTCCGACCAGTGTATCTGGTAGTACCTGTACTGGTAGGTTTGAACCTGGCAAATTACCGTTAATGCCACTATGAGGCAGATGAACGTGGTTTTCAGTAACCTCCCGCGGATGTTGTTGAGTGCAATTGCCAGGAGCACCATGAAAACCGGGATAAATTCGACATAAATTCTTCCGGAAAAACTGCCGCCATAGTACCAGTTCCACCAGGAGGAGAAAACATAGGTGATCAGTACGAAGAAACCAAGCCACGAATAAAAACTGAACCGGGCTGTTTTCCACAGGAAGAAGAGGCCTGTAAAACTTACCAGGAAAACCGGGGTGTAAAGAAACAATCCTTTCCGGTAACTTACGAGGATATCCACCATCTTTGGATCGAGAAAATTAAATCCTTCGCCGGTATAGGAATCTACAAAGAAACTCCCGGAAGATATTTTATATATCAGCAGTTGTACAGATGCAATGCCAAGACATGCCAGAACACCCGGGATCAGGAACTTCAGGTTCTGAAATGCCAGGCTGAACCCTTTTCGGAGGCACTGGAAACTCCCGGATGCAAAAGGCAAGATAAAAATGATCAGTCCGTTTACCGGCCTGATGAGCACAATGATTCCGAGAGAGAGGCCAAGATACAGGATGTACCGGGGTTTGAAAGTGGAAAAGTATTGTCTTGAAAAGTAGAAGAACATCGAAACAAATGCGAATGAAAAGACATGCGACATTCCGGATTCACCCACCGTGTAATAAAACAGGTTGGTGCCAAACACAGCCACGAACAGGATAAAGGATTTTTCCCATTCCCTGATATTATATCCTTTTAATGAGGCATTCAGGTAAAGGAGTCCGATCAGCAGGTAAAACAGTGCCGCGATATTTATGAAAATATGATATAATTTGGAATATCCATCCGGTTTGTAGCCCAATAGATAGCTCATTCCGTGTGCGATAAAGAAGAATGGCGATTCAGCCAGGGCAGTGCCGCAATAGTATTTATCGATCACCTTTCCGTTTGAATGGGCGCGGTAGTCATAGTACAGCATCTTATCAAAATAGTCTTCCTTTTCAATTTTATCAAAAAAGCCAAAATTGAGGTCATGGTAGATAAACAGGGCTGGTAAATAGGCATAATAGCCTTTCCCGTCGGTGGCGATGATATCCTTCCAGTGGTCTTTCCCCCAGTTGAGGTTGGAGGAGATGCCAATCATCAGTACCACGATGGCAATGATTGAAACAATTGAGCTTTTTGGTTTTCTTAACACTTTGTATCGATAAACAACGGGTCTTTTTCCTTCCGGGCAAACAGGAAAAAAGAATAAAAGACCACGAAAAAGGTTACCCCGGTTTGCGATTCGATCGTATCACCGGTAAGCATGGACAAAACGGAGATGATGAGAAAAACAACCAGGAAAAAATCATTTTGTCGCCGAACCATCAACAGCGGGTAGAATATGGCTACGATAAACCATATAAACCCCACGATGCCAAATCCGATAAAGATGGAGAGGAACTGGTTATGTGAGCGCCACCGCTGATCGGGGGCAAGTTTTGAGTGCATCTTTTCATACTGGGCTTTAAAAGCAAGGTTCATGTCGCCGGTACCCACACCCGTAAGCCAGTAATCATTGATGATGCCCACAGAGGCTTTCCAGAACTCGAGGCGCTGCATGAGGGTGAACCCGGTTGGGTTTCCTGTTTTCATGTAATAATCATAACCCCATAAAAACTCATAGATCCGGCTCCGGATGCTGAGCTTGTCTAAAAAGATGTAGTTGGCGACGCCTTTTTCAATCGCCCTGATCTCGTTATCACTGAGCTTTTCGAGGGCATCTCCATCTTTCCGCATGCCTTTGGAGGTAAGGTACCTGATTACCGTATTGTACATCGGATCTTTTTTCAGGTTGAGGCTGTCGAACGGGAGCGTGCTCCTGGCATTCCACACACTTCGGATTTCGCCCCACTGCACATAAAGCCAGATGTAATTTCCATTCTCGGTTTCAAGTGAACGGATATTATGAGTGTATGGATTTCCGCGTGAGGAAACTGAATCAAGTTTGGTGACATCAACAGGATTAACCCGGTAAAAATCGCTGACGATCATTTTAACCGAAAGAAACATGACGGTAATCCCGATAAGGACCGCCAGGCCCAGCCCGGTCTTTAACCAGCGGTTTTTGATATTGAAAATCATCAGTGGCGCAAGAATCAGCAGGGTGATCAATGAGATAGAAATCCCTGTAAATGAACGGGATAATAAAAGATAGAAAACCAGCCACAGGGCAATGAGGAGAAAGAGCCCTTTTTGCCAGAAAGTGAAGTTGTTTTTTTTAAAGGCGAAAAAGAGCA
Organism: uncultured Draconibacterium sp.; assembly: GCA_964628215.1. Classification (GTDB taxonomy): domain Bacteria; phylum Bacteroidota; class Bacteroidia; order Bacteroidales; family FEN-979; genus CAIVAT01. The sequence goes on along the minus strand of CAZVNF010000050.1, from coordinate 3,334 downwards.
GTGTGAACAGGGTAAGTGTAAGCAACAGGCTGAAAATGATGTGCGAAACATTGTGCGACACTTCGCGAATATCGAGGAAATTGTTGGTCTGTATCAACCAGGTGTTGAAAACCGAACGCACGAGAACGGCCAGGGCAAACAAGATCATGTAACGGTAAAATGCAACCCTTTTGAATGCTTCCGAGGTTGAGAGAAATAATGGCATCAGCACAAACGGGAACTTGGTACGGAGGTCTTTTACGGCATAGTCGAAGTCGGTAGTGAAAAAAAGTCCGAGGAGATGAAACAGGAAAATTGAACTGAAGAGCAATGCAGGCTTGTTTCGTGAAAATTGTTTAAACCCGGTTATAATTCCTTCAAACAGCAACCAGACTGAAAAGGGGAGTATCAAAAGGATGATCTGCAGGGAGGACCGTCCGGCAAGGGTTGACAACAACTTCCTGAAATTGAACCGCTCAACGATCCATCCGCCGGTTAGCATGAACTGACCGAAACTGATCCCGAATTTAGAGAAGGGCATTGACCCGATGATCACCATCAGGGAAAGAATATACCAGTATCTTTGTATTTGTTTCCAGGTTAGGGGCATGGAGCGTTTTAGCAAAAAGGTAAAATTATAAAATATATGCATTACCTGATCAATACGATCACCAAGTATCGGGATTATTTATTTGTTCTGCTGCTGGTTCTCCTGTATTTTTCCCTGGATTACCAGACCATTCTGTTCCTTCGTCCGCAAGGCATCCATTTTATGCGGCAGACAGATTGTTTATCCTTTGCCGTAAACTATTATGAGCACGGGTATCATTTTTTTCAGCCCCAGGTGTTTAACCTGCAAAGCGACGGTGGCAGGGCTGTGGGTGAATTTCCCATCCTCTATTATTTAACGGCGCTTCTCTATGGATTGTTTGGTGAGCGTGAATTTATTTTGCGGTTGCTTACGCTTGTAATCAGTTCCGTCGGGTTCCTTTATTTGTTCAAGCTCCTTTATCTTGTCCTGCAGGACTTAACATATGCTTTCGCGTTTGGTTTTTTATTCATTTCCTCTACTGTATTGCTTTATTATACAAACAATTACCTGCCCGATGCCAGCGCGTTGGGTTTTACACTTATCGGATGGTATTACTTTTTTGTTTATTTGGAGAACCGGGGCAGGCGGAATTCCTTATATGCCTGTTTTGTATTTTTCGCCCTGGCATCCCTGGTTAAAGTTACCTTTTTCATTAATCCCATTGCCGCGATCTTATCCCTGCTGGTGTATGACTTTTCGCGGGAGAGGGGCGTGAAACCTATGGCGAAAAGGAATGCGGGGCCATTGCTCGTGTTTGCCTTTACCCTGCTGATCGTTATCAGCTGGAATTATTTTGCGATCGGCTATAACCGGGATAACCATGTAGACTCGTTTCTGATGCAGTCCACGCCGATATGGGGTATTGGAGAAAAGCAAATCGGAGAAGTGTGGGAGTATATCTCGAACTACTGGTATACTCGATATTATTATCCAAGCACCCTTCATTTTTTCCTGGTTTTATGGGTGGCCGGGGTTGTATTTGTACACAAGTCGGAACGAATCCTGTTGATTTTATCTCTGACCCTTGCCGCGGGCGGTATCAGTTATTTCCTGTTGTTTTATTCCCAGTTTAAAGACCATGACTATTATTTTATTGCCTTAATTCCTGCGGTTATCTTTATCACGGTGAATGCCTTTGTAAGTGTGAGAAATAAGTTTCCCGGATACCTGGGGGGTTATCCTGCAAAATTGCTGTTGACCGGTTTGTGCATTCTGAGCCTGAACTATGCACAAAAGAAACTGATTCAGCGGTATGAACCTGCCAGCGACGGGATTTCGGATATCGGGACCAGGCTTGCCACGACACGGTATTTTTTAGATTCAACCGGCGTACCGTTACATGCTAAAATTATCATTGTAGCGGACAAAACCCCCAATGGCGGTCTCTATTTCATTCATCGCCCGGGATGGAGTATTAAAGACACCACGGAAGCATCGCGGGAAAAGCTGGATCAATATGTTGCCCGGGGAGCCGATTATATTTTGTTTACTGATGAGAAATACAGTAAAATCAGGTTCAGTGGCGTGAAGGTGGGGGAGGAAAATGGTGTGCTGCTATATAAATTAACAGGGGTGGAGTAATTCAAAGTACGAGGTACGAATGACAAAGTACAAAGTTTAGGACTAGCCGGCTGTTGTTCGTCCTTCGAACTTTGTAATTTCCACTTTCGTTTGTACTTTGTTCTTTGCAGTTTGTACTTTTCCGGGGCAAACTGTTGGATCTAGAGAAATTACCCTCCCCCCAGGAATTCCTCTTGATCCGGCTTCAGCCCCATAAAGTCAACGGGATAATTGCATTCAGTCAATAAAAAAAGCCGTTGCGAGGAAACGCAACGGCTTTAAAGAGTTAGTGCGAAAAAAAATTAGTGTTTTCCAAGGTATTCGGCAACACCTTCAGCGGTGGCTTTCATACCGGCATCGCCTTTATGCCAGTTGGCGGGGCAAACTTCGCCGTTTTCTTCAAAGAACTGGAGGGCGTCGACCATGCGGATGGCTTCGTCAACACTTCTGCCAAGAGGAAGGTCATTCACCACCTGGTGACGAACGATTCCCTGCTTGTCGATCAGGAAAAGTCCGCGGAAGGCAACAGGGCCTCCTTCAAATTCCATGATTCCGTCTTCGGTGTATACATATTCCCCGGCCAGCACATCGTAGTTAGCCGAAATGGTTTTTGACAAGTCGGAAACAATAGGAAATTTCACGCCTTTGATCCCACCATTTTTAGGTTCGGTATTCAACCATGCCCAGTGAGAGAATTTTGAATCAACGGAACATCCTACCACTGCTACATTCCTTGACTCAAATTCAGCTAATTTGTCCTGGAAAGCGATGATTTCCGTAGGACAAACGAACGTAAAGTCGAGAGGATAGAAGAAAAACACGACATGTTTTTTACCAATGTACTGTGCAAGGGAGAATTTGTCGACAAATTCACCACCGTTGATCACTGCTTCTGCTTCAAATAAAGGAGCTTTTTTTCCAACTAATACTGCCATAAATATAGGTTTTAAGTTTATACTGAACTTTGCTGCAAAGATAGCTATTATTTAGAAGGAGTTTTAATAGCCTGGTGAATTTAATTATTATTTAATTGAGTGAGCACCTCATTTCCTTCGATTGATCACCTCACCCCTTTCGATTGAGCACCTCACCCCCTGCGATAAAGCACCTCACCCCTTTCGATAAAGCACCTCACCCCCTTTCGATAAAGCACCTCACCCCCTGCCCCCTCTCCTGAAGGAGAGGGGTGGGGCTACTATAACT
>CAZVNF010000049.1:0-23060 GCA_964628215.1 uncultured Draconibacterium sp. | reverse complement strand
CTGTCGGCCCTGTAGTCGTTCATCGTTCCCGACAGGAAGACCTCTCCCCGGTTTAATAAAATGAAATCATCTGCAACAGATTCAATATCTTCCAGCAGGTGGGTTGACACCATGATGCCTTTGCCCTGGTTTTTAAGCGTAGTCAGAAAAGCAAGCATTTGTTCCTTTACATCAGGGTCTAGGCCATTGAAAGGCTCATCCAGGATTAAAAAGGAAGGATTCCCGATCATCACCTGGGCGAGTCCAAGCCGTTGTTTCATCCCCCTGGAATAATTCCGGACCTTCTTGTCGGCCTCTCCCGACAAGCCTACCAGTTTCAGCAGTTCTACGGCATCTGAATCTGCATCTGTTAACCGGATCAGTAAATCCAGGTTTTTCCTGCCGCTCAGATAAGGGTAAAAATCGGGCGTTTCCAGAAGGTAGCCACAAACCATCCGAAGGTCCTTAAAGCTAGTTATGGTCGCATTGTCAGAACGTGCTTCCCCCTCGTCGGGGGGCACCAGCCCGGCCAGAATACGGAAGGCGGAACTTTTGCCAGCCCCGTTGGGGCCGATCAGCGCGGTGATCCTGCCTGATTTCAGGGATAAGCTTACGCGGTTCAGGATTGTCCGGGAGCCATACCTGAGCACCAGGTTAGCTGCTTCGATCGAAGTCACCATAGGAAATATTTACTGGTATACCTGGGCACAAACAGGGTGGTGCGCCAGTATCCTTTACTGAAAAGCAGCAAGGGGTTTTCAATCAGCACCGAGGGAATAATGTGATACCACCGGTACCCCAAAGCGGAAAAATAGTTATCTGCCGAAGTACCAAGTCCGAGCTGGGTTGCAGCTTCTGTAACAGAATCTCTCTGGCACTTCGATCTTGAATAAGGTTTTGCCAGCAATCCCCTGAAGCCATAAATATGAAAAAGATCCTTCAGCATTTTATAATTTTGATACCTGCTGTATGCATCAAGCTGTGTTGTAACTATGTGAGATGAGAAAAACATGGAAAGCAGGGCATACTGAATAAACCTCCATCCGGAAGAGAGAAACATCTGGTTGAAACACAACAGGAACAGTGAAAAGGTCAGCAGGCAAAAAAGATGCAGGATCACACCCACCCTGAGATAGATCACAAACCGTTTATAAAATAGCCGCCATTCGGAGATGGTTGTTACTGCGGGGTTTTGCTGATTCATGCCTGTTGAAAATCAGTGGCTTTACCAGGATCTTTTTCGGGGTTGACTCCGGCAGAATGGAGATGCACATCCTGCTGGGGGAAAGGTATTACGATGCCATGCTCCTTGAAAAGCACATCGATGGCCAGGATCAGGTCACTTTTCACATCGAAACCGATGCTGAAATGGGGCACCCAGAATTTCAGGCTCAGGTCGACCGAACTGTGGTTAAAATCGTTGGCCAGTACGACCGGTGACGGATTTTTCAGGATCCTTTGGTCATTCAGCATCAGGTCAAGGAGCAACTGCCTGGTTTTTTCAAGATCGGTTCCATAGGCAACGCCCAACTGGAGGACGAACCTTCGCCTGCTGCTTCCCAGCGTCCAGTTTACCAGGTGCTGATTGAGCAGATCCCCGTTAGGAATGATCACATCGGCGCCGTCCCACGTTGTTACCACACTGCTTCGGATTCCAATCGACTTCATTTTACCAACCTGGCCTGTAATTTCAACAATATCGCCCACATTGATGGGTTTTTCAAAGGCGATGATCAACCCGCTGACGAGGTTGTTGATCAGTGTTTGCAGGCCAAAGCCGATACCTACACTCAGCGCGCCCAGGATGATGGCGAATTTGTCCATCGGGATCCCTGCTGAAACAAAGGCCAGCAATACCCCAATAGTGATAATGGCGATCCGGATCAGCAGCATCCAGCTGCCGAGCCCGCCTGAACCCGGTTTCCCGGTTTTTGAAGGATGATCGGAGGCAAGTAAGGAAACTATTTTTGAAATGATTCCCGACAGGATCAAAATGCCGAAAAAGATAAAAATGCTCTGGTAGGTGAATGTAAAGGCCCCTATGGTCTGGGGTGCAAGCAATACTTCACTCAAGGGCTTGAACAGGGTTTGATAAAAATAGAAGTTCCGGCTGATCAGGAAGAACCAGCACATGAAGAATAACACATACAGGATAAATGGCGGGAACTTTAATCCGGACACTTCCCTGGTACCTTCATGATGGTCGTCTTCATGCCCTTCGAAGAAGTTCAATGACAGTTGTATCAATTGGTTTCCAATACGCCCCGACCAAAGAAGGAAATAGGCAATAATTACTGTAAAAACACCGGCGGTCATAAATGATTTTGCCTGGTTGTACCCTCCCGACATATAGTTGATCAGCGCCATTATTTCAAAAACAATCATTAACCCGATAAAAAGAAGAATCCGTGTTTCTTTCATCTCGTGACGATAATGTTTTATCATAATGAAAATTCCGGCAGCCAACCCGGTAAGTATATAGAGCAACATGGTATAGCGCTCAAAAGATGATTGCCAGAGAAGCAGGTTGCCCAACGAACCAATCACGAAGAGGCCAAAGTAAATCAGCCAGGTTTTAAACCATAACGAAGGGATCAGTTTCCGGAGGATCACCGTAAGAGCCAACCCGCAGATAAGCCAGATCAATCCGCTGAAAACATACGGGGGGAGTGGCAGGAAAAACTGAAAAATAGTAATCACCAGCAGTGTGGCTGAAGCAACCGGATGAGAGAGCTTCTCGCTATTATCCTTGCTTTCACGGTTGAGCATGACCATGTAAAAGGCCATGGCAATGATAAACAGCACCATCAGGATGAGGGAATTGAGATGGTTGACTACATAAAACATCAATACCAGTTCCGCTTTCTCCAGTGAAAAGGCAATCACCTCCTGGTTGGACCTGTAATGATTAACACCCCTGCCGAAAGAACCTGTTTCAACAATTCCGATTCTTTCAAACAAAATTTGTCTTTGAGCCTCTGTTTCAGCCAGGTCGGACTCCAGGCTGAATTTGATCATGTTCACTTTAATTTCAAGTTTTTCAATACTGTCCAGGGCTGCTTTCAGCGGCTTGTCAACCGGTGCGAAATCCTTGTTTAATAATATCAAACGTTGAAAATACCGGATCAGTGATACAGAATCTATGGGCACAATATACAGCACGCTGTCCATAAACAGGGAATCGAGCCTGTTTTGAAATTGCCCAAGTGTTTTATGATACGACTCGATCTTTTTTAACCGGCTGTTGGTCCTGTTAAGCAGTTCTTTTAACAGGATGGAGGTAGTAGTGAGATTTCTGACGGTTTGAAAACTGTCTTTCCCGGTAATAACACCTTCACCGGCAAGTCTTTTCCACCCCGTGAGCATTTCTATTTCATCTTTGATAAATTGATAAGAATAGCCCTGCTTCAGGAAAATCCTTGCATTTTCGATCTCATTTTTAATGGCGACAAAGGTTCTTCCCTGCTGTATCACCGCCTGATGTGCATTGAATTCTTCCCTGCTGTTGATAAATTCCCTGGCTACCAGCACTTTGGTCCGGGCTGATAATTGTTTGAAACCGGAAGATAAATTCAAGGATGAATCAGGCAAAGAATCCGTGGTGCCCTGAGCAAACGAGGCAGGAGAAAAGAAAGCAACACATATTAGCAGGCTGATAATTCCCTCTCTAACCATGTTTCAGTTTTGGTGAATAAGCGTGCAATTTAATAAAAAACCCGGGCAACGGCGCGAAAAGCTGTTGCCCGGGGTATAAATCCCAAACCCGGATTATTTCTTTCCAAGGATTTTAAAACCAAGGGAAACGACAAACATCTGGTTCTGGGTGTCGAATGTGTAATTTCCGGCATCCTGGATAAGCTGGTTCAGGCCGTATTTATACCTGAGGTCCAAACTGAGGAATAACATGTCGATCCCGGTGCCACCTATGGCATACCAGCTCATCGAGCTGAGGCTCGACTCCTGTATCGGGCCGAGTACGGAATTTTCGTCTGATACTTTCTTGCTGATGTTAAAGGAGGCCTGCGGGCCCAGTTCAATTCTCCATGTGATGAAATCGGAATGGATGATTTTAAAACCCAGCATCACGGGAACATCAAGGCTGCCGATTGTTATTTTCTGTTTCCAGTCATTGGTGGAAAGGTTCCCTTCGTTTGTAAACACGGCCCCGCTCATGGAGTAAAGCAACTCGGGAGCAACATAGAACCGGTTTCCGATGCGTGTGAAGACACCAACATGGAAGCCGCTGTTTACCTGGCTTTTGATAGAATCGAGGTCGGTCGATAATTTGTTGGCGTTATACCCGACTTTTACACCGAGGGCAAACTGGCCATAGGTTATACCTGTGGCGAAGAATGCAAATAGAATGAAAACGATTGTTTTTTTCATAAAGGTTATTTGGTATTTGGTGTTTAGTTAAGAAAAAAAGACAATTTAGTATTAATAGTGGTTGCAAAAATATAACTTTTTGCATAACGAAAAAAAATCGATTTTATAAAAGCAAAAAGTGCAGCAGGCTCTAAAAGTACCTACATTTGCGCACCAGTAATGATACTCAGTTTTTTTAACCCATGATCATACTTGAAAAACCCTATGTTTCCGAATTTCTTCAGCAAACAGTGGTGCGCCTGCAAACACCCGTTCTGGCAACCGTGTTTTCGAAACAGTTGCTGCATGCCGGTGAAATGAATCTTTTAGAGCCTGAAGTGTTTTTTGAACAGCTAAAAGCACTTAAGTATCCGCAACTGTATAGTAATTCGGAAAACTCCATCGAATTGCTGAATCATTACTGTCCTGAACTTGCTGTCACAAAAAATGTAAATTTCTTCAAAGACAAATCAAAACTCCGCGAAATTTTTTCAAAACTCAATCCCGATGTCTGGTTCCGGAAATATTTCCTGGAAGAGCTGGATGCACTCGATATTGCTGCAGTGCAGATGCCCTTTGTGATTAAACCGGTAAGAGGTTTCGCCAGCATCGGAATTCATGCAGTTCATGATAAAAACGAATGGGATAACGCGCTTGCGGGCATAAAAAAGGAAATTAAACTGATGCAGCACGTATTTCCGGATGAGGTGGTCAGTTTGAATGAATTTCTGATTGAGCGGTACATCGAAGGTGTTGAAATTGCCATCGATGCGTATTTCAATGAATCGGGGGAGCCGGTTATTCTCAACATTCTCACGCATTTGTTCGGATCAAAATCGGATATGAGCGACCGTTTGTATATGACCTCTGATGAGATTGTGAGGAGGTATCACGACCCCATCGTTGCATACCTGGATGAGATCGCAAAGCTGACCCATCTCCGGAACTTCCCGTTTCACCTTGAAATGCGCCGGGAGTTGAATGGAACTTTTGTTCCTATTGAGATCAACCCGATGAGGTTTATGGGATTCTGCGTGGCCGATGTGGAGTATTATTTTTATGGAATCAATCCATATGAATATTTTTTCCAGCAGAAAAAACCCGACTGGGACAAAATTCTTGAATCCCGCAGTGATAAGCTCTATGGAATGTTCGGAATCGACATTCCGAAGCATCTGGACAAAAACCGGGTGAGGTTTGATTATGGGAAGTTTATCGCTCATTTCTCAAAACCATTGCATTACGTAAAAATGGATTACACCAAACTTCCCATGGCAATCTATCTTTTTGCCGAAGTTTCCAAAAAGGGGTTTTCTGAATTTGAAGAGATTCTATATTCCGACCTTTCCGGATTTATTGAGATAGCTGAATAGGGGAATATTCTTTTCCCTATCTTTGCGACATATATAAAAACGTCTATATGAAAAACAAAAAACTGTTCCTGATCTCTTTGGTTACCTTTCTTTTCGTGAACATCACCCTGTTCCTGTCTGCCCAGACCGCGGAGCCCTGGACCTCCAAAGACATCATTGAACCGGTTGCCCTGGCTGGCATGCTGAACAGCACCAGTGCGCAAAAACCCGTGATCTATAACATCGGACCGATGGCCGACATAAAAGGAGCAATCAACATTGGCAGTATGACCAGCAAGGCAAATCTGGATAAACTGGGCAAGGCACTTCAAAGCGTTCCCAAAGACAGGATGGTGGTTATTTATTGTGGTTGCTGTCCGTTCCGCAGCTGCCCGAATATCAGGCCGGCATTTAATCTCTTAAAAGAGCGGGGATATAAAAAACCCAAATTGCTGAACCTGAAGCAAAATCTCAAATTTGACTGGACAGATTTCGGCTATCCGATGAATTAATCCCCCGTGATAAACCGGGAGGTTTACCCCATGAGGAAACTGACAATACGGGTTTTCAGCTTTGAATAGGGGGGATATCTCAGCCAGATATCGAACAGGTTCGATTTTACCAGTACCGACCTCATATTTGAAAACGTTTCAAACGATTTTTTCCCGTGATACCTGCCAATCCCACTTGGCCCGATGCCTCCGTACGGGAGATAGGGAGAGGCAATCTGCATCACCGTTTCATTTACGCTGGCATTTCCCGACTGGGTTTTCATGATGAATTCGCGGATAAGTTTTTTATTCCGCGAAAAGATATAGGTTGCCAGGGGTTTTGGATGCCTTTCAATAATGGGATAGACCTCTTCGAAATTGTCGAATTCAATCACCGGGAGCACCGGCCCGAAGATCTCCTCCTGCATGATGGCATCGTCCGGAGTAACACCGCTGATCACCGTTGGTTCAACGTAACAGGTATCCGGATCGGTTCTGCCACCGGTTACAATGTTTCCGCATTTCATCAGCGCAGCAAGCCGCAGTGCGCTTTCCGGACTGATGACCCTGGCAAAGTCATTGCTTTTCTCCGGATTATCGCCATAAAATGTGCGGATCTCCTTTGCAATGAGCGCAAGAAACTGATCCTTCACTTTTTTATCAATCAGCACGTAATCGGGGCTCACACAGGTTTGTCCGCAGTTGATGAGTTTACCCCAGGCAATGCGCCTGGCTGCAAAATCAAGGCGGGCATCGGCTGCGACCACACAGGGATTTTTACCCCCCAGTTCCAGCGAGTGCGGGGTTAAATTTACCGAGGCTTTCTGCATAATGTACCTGCCTACCTTCGGACTGCCGGTAAAAAATATATAGTCAAACTTCTGGTCGAGCAGGTAGTCACTGGTGGCATGGTCCCCGTCTATCACAGCTACCAGTTCGCGGGGAAGAGCGCTGAGAATTTTTTCCATCACCCGGGCTACATGGGGTACCTGTCCCGACACTTTCAGAATTACGCAATTGCCGGCGGAAAGAGCCCCCACCAATGGCATAAAGGCCAGCTGGAACGGGAAATTCCAGGGCGAAAGAACCAGTACTTGTCCGTAAGGCTGGGGTAATATATAACTGTGCGACAAAAAATGCACGATCGGTGTAGGTACACTTTTGCGCCTGGCCCAGTTTTTCAGGTTGCTGATGGTGTGATTCAGTTCTTTGATGACAAATCGGGTCTCAGTTGCTATCACTTCAAACCCGGGCTTATGAAAATCTTTAAACAATGCTTCCGCGATTTCCTGCTCATGCAGGATGATGAGCGACCGTAATTTCTTAAGTGTTTCAATCCGGTAGTTGATATCAAAAGTTTTGCCGGTAGCAAAAAACCTGCGCTGGGCCCCGATTATGAGGTCGATGTCTTCTTTTTCCATTCCTCTTCCAATTCCTTTAATTGTGTTGAAATTATTGCATCCGCAGTCCCCTCTTTTACAGGGATGCCACTCATGCAATATTCAGCCATTGCCGTGATGGTAAGGCTTGGGTTGACCCCGATATTTCCCTGGATCACTGAACCATCGGTGATATAAAAACCGGGGTACCCGTGAACCCGGAGATTTTTATCCACCACCCCGGAATCGGCGGTATCCGACATCGGGCATCCGCCGAGGATATGTGCCGTGGTTGGCCGGTTGAAAAAGACCTCGAGCAGGATGTTCTGCGGTACACCTGCAACCTTTCTTGCATAGCGCTCCATTACCTCCTGGCCAACCGGGATAAAGGCCGGCACTCTTTTATTGCCGCTGTTGTCAATTTTCATTTTCCCGCCCATCATCGTTTTTTTCCAGATCATCTTCATCGCATTGTCAGTTGTTTGCATTACGAGGAAGATTACTGACCTGGTTGACCATGTGAAATTGAACACCGTTTTAAGAAAAATCCAGGGATGTGTGATGGTTTTAAGCAGAAGCATCCGCGATCTTTTTGCGGATGAACTGGCACCGGCCACGGATAACCCGAAAAACCACTTCATGGCGTTCGAATTGTCGGGGTATTTAACCACCTCCACATGGGTAAAAGGGTCGGGACTGAAAACAGAGGTAATGGCAAGTCCGTTGTTCATCTTTTCCTTCGCTCCGGATACGGCACAGAGGGTTTCCGCATTGGTTCGGAGTTCGTAACCCAGGGTGTCTGATAAATGCGGAAGAGAGGAATACTTGTATTTTTGTTTCAGCAGGAGGTCAAGCGTTCCCAGGGCACCTGCGGCAACAACGATTCCCCTGGCCCTGAACACCTTTTTTCTGCGGGAAAAGAACGAGGTAACATTGCTTGTTTCAACGTGATAGACGTTGTCAATAAAGGTGATCTTCTCTGCCTTTGTTTCAGGCAGGATCACCGTACCCAATTTCTCTGCAAACCACAAGTAATTCCGGTCGAGCGTGTTTTTAGCATTTTCCCGGCATCCGACCATGCATCCGGCACATTCAATACAGCCTTTCCGGAGGGGACCCATCCCATTGAAATAGGGGTCTGTTTCCTGATCAACCCCGTCAATGTTTACGCCAACATACACAGATTCAAATGTTTCGTGGGCTTTCATTTCCCTGGAAATTTCCTCGAGCAGCCGGTCTTCAATATTCAGTCTGGAATATTTTTTTCTTCCAAGCATGAAAGATGCCTTGTCGTAAAATGGTGCCAGGATTTTTTTCCAGTCGCCAAAGCGCTGCCACGACAGGTTGTTGAAAAACGCGTCGGGCGGAATATAGAGTGTGTTCGCATAAACCAGGCTCCCTCCGCCCACACCTGTTCCGCTCATGATACTCGCTGTTGAAAAAAAAGAAAGTTTCTGGAACCCAAAAAATCTCAATGCCGGCACCCAAAGGTATTTTGGCAGGTTCCAGTTTGTCTTTGGAAAGTCTTTCGGGTGATATCTTTTTCCCTGTTCAAGCGTGAGAACGGAATACCCTTTTTCGGCAAGGCGCAGACTGGCCACGCTTCCGCCGAAGCCGGATCCGATAATTATATAGTCATAAACCATGTACCGGGTTTAATTCAGGATGGGGACGGTGTAAATATAGGAAAATTGTGGAATTATCTGAAATACTGACAGAACCTTTATAGCTTCACCCCGAAAGTAGCTTGAAGGGAATACATCCAGTCGCTGTAACTTCCGAAATGGAATGCTTTAGCTTCTCCGCCAATCAGCAAATGCTTGCCAATCGGATATATATAGGCGCCTGAAACTTCAAAATTGGACATGGAGGTTGTTTTGGTCACTATTTCCTGTCCGGCTCCTGAAGTTTTGCCAGTGATAAAGGCAAGGCCCATTCCGGCTCCAAGATAGAAGCGGTCAACGATCCGCATTCTTACCAGGAGAAGCATGGGAACCACGGTCCGGTCAACCTGCGCGGTTGTATCTGCGTTAATCTCATATTTTCCCCGGAACATCTGGTAGTAACCGGTTTCAAGGCCCAGGCTCAGCCGGTACTCAGGCTCCCAGAAAAATTTAAATGAGACCCCGGCAAAATCTTGCCGGAGGTTCTTGTCCCCATTCTCAAGGTTGTTGATGTAGTGGGTCCAGCCACCGCCAACGGTGAGTGTATAGTGGTTCAATCGCACTTTCACACTATCCTTTTGCTGTGAAAAGAGAGCCAGCGCGAAGAAAACCAATGCCAGGGTTAAAATTGTTTTTATACTTCCCATGCCGTTATTCCTGTATATAGTGATAGTATGCAATCACATATGGATAATTTGTAAGTAACCCGTCAAAAATGCCATTGGTAATGTAATTTTCAACCCAACTCGGGGTGTCGATGGTCCAGCTGACTGCGATTCTTCCTTCATCATGCATTTGTTGAACAAGATCATTCTGTGTGCCAAGTGTCCAGCGGGGAGCCCATACTTTTGAATTGAGCTGTTTCACATCATCTACAGTCAGTTCACATAAAGTAGGCACATTCTGGTAATCGGGATAAGCCATTAAGGCATCCATTACATCGGCTGACGGAATTCCCATCACGATCATCACATCCCGGCCTTTATCCTTTGCACGCTGTATCGCTTTTAGCTGTAGCGGAATGACGGCAGGTACCGCTTCGGCGCTTTTCATGTCAAGGTATACAAAACGCTGATCGGTGCTGTCAACCACATAGGTCAGTAACTCCTCCACCGAAGGCATCCTTTCTCCGTGAATCAGCTTGACAAGATTTGACAGCTGGAACCAGGTATAGGCACTGACATCGCCCGAAAGGGGGCCTTTTTGGGTTAGACGGGTGTTGATGTCCCCGTCATGATAAACGAATGGCACCCCATCGCTGCTTATCCTCGGATCCACTTCAACTCCGGTAGTGCCAAGTTTTTCCGTGTACTTCACCATGGCAATGCTGTTCTCAGATACCGGAAGCCGGTCTGAATTACGCCCGCCACAGCGGTGGCCAAGGATATAAAAATTACTGTTTTTTACTTTGTCCGAAAACGGCCGTACATACTCCATCGTCAGGGATTGATCGGGCAAACCATCTCCGTCGGCATAAGCTCCCCTGATAATGATCGTTTGGCCGCCATTGCCGGTTACGATTGTGGTACCACCTTCTGATTTGGAAATGATCATGTTGCATACACCGGTAGCATCGCTGTACCCGTCGCGCCAGTAACCCTGTACAAAGACCACCGAATCGAGATTACCCGCTTCCATCACAAAATGTTTCCCGTTGTTATTGGCAAACATGACACTGGAGCGGTTCCATTTCACTACCATGTATTCCCCAAATTTGTCCGACCCTGAGGTGACACGGTATACGCCTTCCATCAAAAGTTTTGATCCGGCAGGCAAGGGGTTTGTTTCAGTCATCACCGAAACCGGGCCGGAGGAGGGAACAGGGACGTCAGAATCCTTGTTACAGCCATAAAGCAACAGCAGGAGCCCGAGCAGGGTTAAATAGGTATTTTTCATAATATCCAGCTTATATAAAATTCGGGAATATTGTAGTACCGGTTGAAGGTGGTAAAGATCATCCAGACAGGCCAGTATACCTTCACGTAATTGTCTTTGATCCCGATCACCAGTACCTTGTTTTTATGGACCCGCTGTTCAAGATAAAAAGCTACGGTTCCTCCGTTGATAAAGTTTTTCGAGTTGTTTACCTCATTTTCTCCTGTTTTTGACACTGATTTTGCAACTATAACCATCTCTCCTTTGAGGGTAAAAGCCATTTTTTTCAGTTTATAACCTACCGAAAGGTTCGGGTAATGCATCCATACCTGCGTACTGTTGTCAAAGCCGAATTGCTTGAGCTGGCCATATACAAAAGCGACATCCCATCCAAGTTTAACGCCAAGATTCTTATACAGATAACTGTACCGTGGTCCCAGCGCCAGCTGATTTGAAACAACCAGGGTCGTTAGATCGCCCTCAACCGAAAAATTCAAGGGCAACCCGAAGGTGGCATGAACATTGACCAGGGGTGCCTGGTACGAGTTTTCAAGCAGGTCTTTTGGCGGCCTGACCATGGAAAGCCCGGCTGAAACCTGGAACCCGAATTTCTTATAATGATGGGGGAATTGCATGGCATACCTGGTAATATCAAAGGTATCCCGGGGAACGGGTTCCTGCGCCGACAGCATCAGGGTTCCGATGAAAAAGAATAAAATCGCAAATCGAATGTTCATTTTCCGGATATTAAAAAGAGTTGATTTTTAATAAATCGAAATGCGAAAATAGTAAAATATAACTAATGTGATTAGCTTAACTCAAGTTTCTTTGATTGAAAAATTATGGTTTTGTTTTATAACCGATGGGCTATGCCCATCGCTATTATATTACGCCCCATTCGGGGCTAGACTGTGACTTAATTCAACCCCAAAACTTGATTTAGTTTAACAGGGCCGAGTGGGAGATATATTTATCATCTTTTTGATAGATGAACAGGCAGGTGCCTTCTTTTATGGCACTCACAACCGGCTTGATAAGGTCGGGAGGCAGGGAAGGGCAGCCAAAACTCCGGCCGAGACGCCCGGTTTTTCTGATGAAACTTTCGGTGGCATATGCCGCCCCGTGAATGATGATCTCCCGTTTTATGGCGTTGTCGTTGAACCCTTTTTCCATACCTTCGAGGATCAGCGACAGGCCCACACTGGCTCCTGAAATCTGCTCTTTGGTAACATAAAAACCCAGGCTGCTCTGATAGGAGCCCGACACGTTGGAGAATTTCTTTGCGTACTCTTCGCCCGTGTTTTTACCATGAGCCACATAGGTGTTGAACAAAAGAGTTTTATGCACAAGGTCGATCACGTAGAGGCGCTTCTTTTTACTCGACTGGGAGAAGTCGGCGATGGTGAGGATGGCCGCATTTTGAAGCTTTCCGATAGATTCAAGTTTTTTATATCCCTTCAGCGCAAGCAGAAAGACCTCTTTTGAAAGGCCAATCTGCGATAAATTCAGGGAAGTATAGATATTCTGATAATCCTCTATAACAGGTAAAGGATTTCCAGAACCCGAACTGCTCAAAACCGGGATCAGCAGCAACAGGAAATATAAGAAATATTTTCTCATGTTGCAAAGGTACGAAAATATATAGAAACACGCCTGCCGGGTATCCGGAAGATGGATTAATGCGCTGTAAGCCAATCATATGGCATGGATGCAGGCTTGCCAAGGGGTTTCGTATGGCTATTTTTCGTATCTTTGCCGCACATAAAATCATCACTATGTTAAAAACCGCCGGGACATTGATCCTGCTGATTCTTTTTTCCTTAAATGTCTCGTCGCAAAGTACGGGGCAGGTTCCTTCCCCGGGCATACCGGCGAACACCATTGCAGGAGTGAACAGAACGGAGCTGATAGCTTTCGCTAAACAATATCTTTCGATCCCATACAAACGTGCCGGTTCTGATCCGAAAAAGGGATTTGATTGTTCCGGACTTGTCAACTATGTTTTCAAACATTTTAATGTAAGTCTTCCGAGGAGTTCCAGGGAATTCAAAAAACTCGGAACAGCGCTTAAGCCGGAAGAGTTCAAAGTGGGTGATGTGGTTGTGTTTTATGGCTTCAGGGACAGGAAGAGTATTGGTCATGTGGGCATAATCTGTGAAGCAAACGGCATGAATTCAAAGTTCATACATGCCTCTTCGGGCAGAGCGCACAGCGTAACCATCAGTGAACTTAACTCCCGTGGATACCGTGCACGGTTTTACAAGTGTATCGACGTTCTGTGAGTTGCTGGGTTGCTATTTATCGATAAGCAATTCAGCCAGCCTTTCATCCCTTCCGTAAATATCATCATAAAAGTTTATCTCGCCACCGGCGTTAACCCAGGCTGTGAAATAGCCAATATACACGGGAATTTTGCTTTTCAGCACCACCGTGTTTTCCTTGCCTGCATGCATGGCCCTGTCAATTTTTTCCGGCGTCCAGGAGGGGTCATCCTTCAGAATGGCAATTGCCAGGTCGCGTGGTTTTCCAACACGGATACAACCATGGCTGAACGCCCTGCTCTCCTGGGAAAACAGGGTTTTGGCAGGGGTATCATGCATGTAAATGTCATTTGAATTCGGAAAGATGAACTTCACCAGTCCCAATGAATTATTTGCTCCCGGTTTCTGCCTCACCTGGCCGTTGTTCCACTCCATATTGTGCTTTTCGAGGTAGTTTTTATTTTTTGCCATCCCCGGTTTGACCTCTTTATTGATAATGCTCTGCGGAAGATTCCAGTAGGGGCTGAATACAATGTAGCTCAGCATCCCGCTGAAGATAACGGTTTTCGTCACGTTTTTTCCCACAATCACAGGTGATTCCAACACGATGTTTCCATCGCGGATCATAGTCAGTTTAAAAGAGGGGATATTGACCACGATATATTCTTTTGCTTTGGCAATCTGAGGTGAAATCCACCGGCACCGTTCCATGTTTACAACGATCTTTTTAATACGATCTCCAACCGGTATATTCATTTCCTTTATCAGCCGCTGATTGATCAATTCGCCGGGAATATTTCCATTGCGCTGCTGATACCTGGTTACGGCCTCCACCAGTGAAGGATCGTACAGGTTGCTTTTGTTGTTTTCTTTCAGGTCACCGGTTATAAAAAGCCGCTCTTTGATCTGAATAATTGCTTTGGCCGTATCACCAGGCTTGTAGCCCTTTAGCTTTGGATCAAGGTCGATGGGGTTCCATCCTCCTTTTTTCTCGATTTCCCGGTACTGCTGTAAAACATTCCGCAACTTATAATACTGTCTGAATAACACACTGTCATCCTGGTTAAGCAGGCCGGGGTCGAGCATAACCGAATCGAGCAGTGCGGCATAACTTACCTGTTTGCGGGGCAGCAGCCAGCCAATCAAGGTTGTGGTGGAATCGGAGAGCCCTTTATAAACCTTTTCAGAATAGAACAGGTAAAGACTGGTCAGCATCAATTCGGTTTCCACCTGAGAAAGGGTATTCTCACGGTCATTTTCAAACACCCCGTCGAGCTTATCCATGTAAGGAAATACAGAGGAGACTCCTTCAACATTCAACTCCTTTACCTTGTTGAAAAGGGTGTTCCCGAATTCCACCACTCCATGGTCATCATACCAGATATGGGTGAAGGTATGCTGCCGGTAAACCTCCGACACCTCCTGTTGATATTTGTTCAATGAAGGATAGGTCTGGTAGAACGACACCAGCAGATTGCTGTCGAACGGCATATTTTTCCTGTGGTTGACAGCCCCACGCAGTTCGTTGGGAACCTTCGCCGCCTGCCGGTTTTTTCTGAAATTGCACGATCCTCCGGCAAGAAGGATCATGATCGCAATGCATATCAATGGTAAGGATAACTTTCTCATAAAAATTCATGTGTTAAATATCGAGATTGATTCCCAGTGTGTAGGTGCGGCTTTTGGGATAGGTGTTAAAATAATCCAGCCCCTGGGAGTTGTTGTTAAATGAAGGATCCAGTCCGCTGTATCCCGTAATCGTAAAAAGGTTGTTCATGGCAAGGTATATTCTCAGCCGGCCGTTCCATTTCTTATTTTGAGGCAGAAAGTGAAACGTATAGCCTGCACTGAGGTTTTCGAGCCGCAGATAAGAGGCGTTTTCAAGGTACATGTCGCTGAACGGGACTTGCTGCACCCCGTTGTCATAGTTGGTGCCAGCCTCCTGAAGTGTGTTCAGCGAAAGGTAATTGGAGGGATTGGATTGATACATCCGGGTAGCGTTGAAAATACTGTGGCCGGCCACATAGCGGAACATCAGCGACAAATCAATGGATTTCAGGATGGAGAATGAATTGGCCCATGATAAATTGTACGAAGGGAAAACCTGGTCGATGATCTCCCGCCTGGCTTCACTTAAATTGTACGTATAACCTCCGTTTTCTCTTTCATATACCGGCATCCCGTTGTAATACCTGTCGAAAACCGGCAGGTTGTATGCCCGTACCGGATGGCCGGTAGTTGTGGTGAAGAGATAAGTGTCGAAAGTGGCAAACGGATTGTAGTCGATATACCCGGAGTTCAGGGAGATATCGCCTTCAATGGATACCACTTCATTGATATTTCTGCTGAAACCAAGGATTGAATTCCAGACAACGGTCTTCGTATCAATCACTCGGGTGGAGAGTTTGAGCTCAATACCACTGTTTGTCACTTCCATCCCGTTCTTGTATGCATAGGGTACCGGGTTCGGCGGCATGGGAATGGGCTGCATGATGATGATATTGCCCGTGGTCCGGTGATAATATTCCGCTTCCAGCATGATTCGGTTGCGAAAGAAACCCACATCGATGCCGGCGGTGAATTCAGTGGTGGTTTCCGCCTTCAGATCCAGGTCGGTATAGGCAGGGTTGTAGAAGGAGATATATTCGGCGCCGGGTCGTGCACCGGTAATTCCGTAACTCCCTTTCAGGATAAGGGTGCTCACCGGTTTAATGTTTTTCATAAATCCTTCCCTGCTTATTTCCCAGGAAGCGGCAACCCCAGGGTAAAAACTCCATTGCGCCCAATCCAGGGTTGTTTGATTCATCTCTTTTGTGATATGACTTTCATCATGTTCCTGGTTGAGCACTACCCCGAGATAGTATTTTTGACGGAAATTGTAGTTCAGCCGGGCAAGGATCGCGTAGTCTGTGTATTTTTTGGTTGAAAGTGAATAGGTCAGAAAGGATGAGTCGTGGTTGGTATTGACTTCATTGTCGTCGGCTGAATTACGGTACATATAGCCGGCAAACAGATCCAGGTTGTGTTTTTGCCCCAACGACCGGTTGTAGGTAACGCCGGCAAGCAGATTCGTTCGGTCATAAGTATAGGAGCTTTCCGAATTCAGGGTATATGCGCCGGGGTATGCATCAGGAGGTATTATGTAGAGGCCGTTGGATTCGTTTTTGCTGTAACTCCCGGTTATTTTAACCCCCAGCCCCTTCCAGATATCCCAATTTGCATTGAGCACCGCCGAAAGTTGTTTGGTCTTCGCCTCATTCGTGATCAAATCGGCGAGCGCTGCGGGGTTGCTTACCCCAAAAGCCCGTCGCGACTGGTAGTATTCCCCTCCGGAAGTATATACAGGGTCGGTCGGGTTTTGAATGAAAACCTGGTAAAGCAGGTTTTGTGAGTTCCGGCCGGAAGTATAAGTGACGGAATTTTGGTTTGTCTGGTAGTACGATACCAGCCCGTTCACCTGAAGCTTGTTTTTAAAGGCAGTTTGCGACAGGTTCAGGGAGCCTCCGGTCATGTTCCGGTCAGATCCCCTGATATTCCCGGGCTGATCCAGATGGTTGAAAGAGATGCGATAGCTGGTGTTCTTTAAGGTTCCTCCCACCGATAGCTGGTAGGATTGCGAAACTGTGGTACGGAATAACTCATCCTGCCAGTCGGTGGTGGCACCGCCGTCGATAAAATTAAAACTGGTGTGTGTGGATGCCTGGTCCCTCATTTCCTGGGCGGTAAGGAGACCTTCCAGTCCCTTTGTTTGTGCCAGGGATACGGCACTGTTGAAGCTTACAGAAAGCTTTTTGTTCTTGTTGCCTTTTTTGGTGGTGATAAGTAAAACACCACCGGTTCCCTCTGTGCCGTAGAAACTTGTTTCCGACAGATTTTTAAGAATCTTTACCGATTCTATTTCCTGTGGCGGGATCGTGAAAAGGGAGGCACCCACAATCCCGTCGATCACGTATAGGGGATAGGTTTCACCGATCTGGTCATTGGCCCCCCTGAGCATGAATGAAGAGGCGACATTCGGATCGCTTCCTGCTTTGAAAACTTCCACTCCCGGCTCAATTCCAAGGATCAGTTGCAAGGGATCACTGAGGATCCCTTCATTGAACCGGGTAATGGTGTCGGGCCACGAAATAGGGGCGAGTGAGTCGGTTTTTTGCTGTGCCAGAGCCATCTGGCTGAAAAGCGAAAACAAAAGGAGAGAGAAGAGCTGTTTCATCCTGGAAATTTTCGCTAAAGATAAAAATCAGTTTGTTATCTTCCAAACCATTCCGGCAATGCGACTTCTTTCCCTTGGAATAAACTTGGAAAGAAGAGCCGATCGGGTTATATTTGTATCTGGTTTGACGTTCAATACCAATCGCAAAATCATTTTTGCCATGCACATACAGGACAAAACCAAAGAAGAACTCATTATTGAGCTTGAGGAATTACATAAGGCGTATGATTCCTTAAAGGTTGCAAAAAAGGCTGATCAACCCGGCTGCGAGCTTACAGAAGAAGCACTCCTCAAAAGCCGTGAACTCCTCAAGACGATAGAACAGGCAGCCAAAATTGGAGGTTGGGAGTTTGATGTGGAAACAATGGTTCAAACCTGGACAGAGGAAATATTTAATATCCTTGAAATTGACACTACCCATGGCGCACCTGATGTTCCTGAAGGCATTGGTTTTATTGCTCCCGAATATCAACCCATGGCACTGCTTGGCATTCAACGTGCCATTGAATTTGGCGAGCCTTACAACCAGGAATGGGAAGTTATTACTGCCAAAGGCAATAAACGCTGGATTAACGCCATTGCAAGACCATACCGGGAAAACGGAAAAACGAAATTTGTTTCAGGTTCTTTTCAGGATATCACCAAACGAAAACTTGCAGAGATTGCTTTGCTTACAAGCGAAGAAAACCTTTCTACTACCCTCCTTTCCATTGGCGATGGAGTAATATCTACCGATAAAAATGGCGTGATTATCCAGATGAACCCGGTAGCCGAAACGCTTTGCGGGTGGCAATTGACCGAAGCATCAGGGTTGCCCCTGGCTGATGTTTTCAGAATTATTAATTCCGAAACACGCATCCCCATTGCCGACCCGGTTAAAAAAGTATTGGAAAAAGGCGAAATTGCGGGGTTGGCAAACCATACGGTTTTAGTTTCCCGGAATGGAACCGAATACCAGATTGCCGACAGTGCTGCCCCCATTATGAACAAAGATGGTGAGATTACCGGCGTGGTTTTGGTTTTTTCGGATGTTACGGAGAAGTATGCCGCACAAAAGCAGATAAAGGAGAGCGAAGAGCGGTACCGGAGTTTGTTAAACAATCTTGAAGCAGGCATTGTAGTTCATGCTCCCGATACTTCCATCGTGATGAATAATGCCAGGGCATCAGAATTATTGGGTTTAAGCAGCGATCAGATGAGAGGCAAGGCTGCCATCGACCCGGCATGGAAATTTACCCATGAAGATAACACGGCACTAACTCTTGATGAATATCCCGTTAACAGGATTGTTAATGGCAGGCAGTCGATAATAAACCAGGTATTGGGCATTCACCGGCCCGGCGAAAATGAGGTTGTTTGGGTAACAGTAAATGGTTTTCCGGTGCTCGATACTAATGGCGAAATTACCGAGGTCGTAATCAGCTTTGTTGATATCACCCAGCGCAAGCTTACGGAAGAGGCCCTTAAAAACCGGGAGATTCTGCTCAATAAAATATTTGATTTACTGCCGATAGGCTTGTGGTATGCCGATGAGAACGGCAAGCTTATTCGGGGCAATCCTGCCGGTGTGAGAATATGGGGAGCCGAACCGACCGTGTCAATAGAGGAATATGGCGTCTTCAAAGCCCGCCGTTATCCCTCAGGCGGGGAAATCGAACCTGACGACTGGGCATTGGCGCATACCATTCGTGAAGGGATCACGATTATTGATGAACAATTGGAAATTGAAGCTTTCGATGGTCAAAATAAAATCATTCTCAACTACACTGCACCCGTTCTGGATGACCAGGGAAATACCCTGGGCGCAATTGTGGTCAATCAAGACATCACCCAACAGAAGCGGTTGGAGGAAGTGCATACTTTTCTGAGCACCTCCGGATACCCGGGATCCAATGCAACTTTCTTTGAATCGCTTGCCAAATACCTGTCCGAAACTCTGGATTCGGAATACGTGTGCATCGACAAACTCGAAGGCGACGGACTTACCGCCCAAACAGTTGCCATTTATAACGAAGGTATATTTGATCCAAATGTCAGTTACTCGCTCAAACAAACCCCTTGCGGCGAGGTGGTAGGAAAAACCATTTGCTGCTTTCCCGAAAATGTTTGCCAGTTATTCCCGCACGACGAAGCGCTTCAGACTTTGAATGCACACAGTTACATCGGAACAACGTTATGGAGTTTCGATGGCAAGCCCATTGGTCTGATTGCCATAATCGGGCAAAAACCACTGAAAAATGCTGCTTTTGCCGAAAACGTTTTAAAACTGGTGGCCATACGCGCTGCAGGTGAACTGGAACGCATACAGGCCGAGGATGGTTTAAAATCAGCCAAAGAAAAAGCCGAAGCAAACGAAGAAAAATACCGGTTATCTGAAATGGACATGCTGGAAGCACAAAGGTTGGCGCATATTGGGAGTTGGCTTTGGGATCTTAAGACAGGCCTTGTAACGTGGTCAAAAGAACTTTACAATATTAACGGGCACAATCCCGATATTCCTGTACCCCTTTTTGCTGATATGGCATCTTTTTATACCGACGATAGCTGGAAAGCAATCAATGAAGCAGTAGCGAAAACTTTTAATACAGGTGAACCCTACAGCCTTGATTTTGAAATGGTAAAACCCGACGGTACAATATTCTTTACAAATACCCGGGGTAGCGCCAATTATAATGAAGCGGGGGGAATGATAAATTTACATGGTACAGTTCAGGATATATCCGAGCGGAAGAAGATTGAAAACGAAATCCGTTTGCTGAATGAAACCCTTGAAAATCGTATTGCAGAACGAACCTCTCAACTCGAAACCTTGAACAAGGAACTTACATTTCATTTGAGCGAATTAGAGCAATTTTCGTATGTTTCCAACCACGATCTCCAGGAGCCGTTACGCACGCTTAGTCAATTTACTCTGCTTTTCAATGAGAAATATGCGGGAAAACTTGACGAAGAGGGCAACAGATACCTTGATTTTATAAGCAAGTCGGCAGTAAGGATGAGTACGCTGGTAAGGGATTTACTTGAGTATTCTTTATTAGGGAAAGAGAGTGTGAAAACTCTCGTTGATTGCAATAGAATTGTTGATGCAGTTCTAAGTGACCTGGATGACTCCATCAAGGCTGACAATACAAAAATAACTGTTCAGGAACTCCCCGTCTTCACGGGTTATGAAACTGAAATGAGACAGCTTTTTCAAAATCTGATTGGGAATGCGATCAAGTATCAGAAACCGGGTAATTGTCCGGAAATACATATTTCAGCCGAAAATCACGACAAGGAGTGGATCTTTTCCATTAGAGACAATGGCATTGGCATTGAGCAGAAATACTTTGAGAAAATTTTCATCATCTTCCAGCGGCTGCATAACCGCAATGAATATGACGGAACCGGCATCGGCCTGGCAAACTGCCGGAAAGTAGTGGGTTTGCATGGCGGTAAAATCTGGGTGGAATCAACACCCGGGGAAGGCAGTAATTTCATGTTTACTATACCCAGACAATAATATGCCGGGGAGTTCTGACTGTTTTACTTTTTGATTAGGGTTAGAAATTTCAGAGATGAATCGGGATCAACAGCTATACGATTGGCCCCGGAAAAGTACGAATGACGAGGTACAAAGTACAAACGAAAGTGGGAAGTACAAAGTTCGAAGGACGAACAGCGGCCGGCTGGTCCCAAACTTTGTACTTCGTCATTCGTACCTCGTACTTAGAAATACTCCACTGTAACCAAAAACCATTCAGTGATAAATAACCCCGAACGGGTGAGATAATCACGCTATGTGGTGATGGCATTTTTTGAAAAATGCCCTTCATGGTACTTTTGCTTTCACAATAAGTAAAAAAATTACCATGAAAAAATTATCAACCCAATCATGCCTGGTCATTGCAATTGCAATCATTGGCATGGTAACAATGACAAACTTCATTGGATTTAGCCAAACCAATACGTATCCGATTGCCGGAACAGGTCAGACAATATCTTATGACACAACGGCTGCAATAGCATTGCCCACTTCAGGGCAGGCATTCTATGGACAGAATTCAAATCATCCGGGAAACATGCGATCTTATACCAACAATGGTGATGGCACAGTAACCGACAATTTAACCGGACTGATGTGGCAGCAAACCGAGGACAGAAACGGTGATGGAGCAATAAATTTCTATGATAAACTGAAGTATTATGAGGCAGTGGATAGCGCTGTAACATGTAACACGGGAGGTTATCATGATTGGCGTTTACCTACTATTAAAGAGCTATATTCCATTGCCATGTTTTTTGGAGCAGAACCTGGCCCACCACCGTCTACAATTGTAAAATATATTGATACGACATATTTCTCTGTCGGTTTCGGCGACGTAAACTCTCTGGCACACGGCAGCCTTGGAACTGAGCGGATCATTGATGGTCAGATTGCATCCGTTACGAAATATGTAAGCACAACCATGAATGGGCAGGAAACTTTGTTCGGGTTCAATTTTATTGATGGACGAATTAAGGGATATCCAACTACTTCCATCGTTCCGGAATGCGGAACAGCAAAGCATTTTTATGTATTGTATGTTCGTGGCAATGCAGCCTATGGAACAAATCAATTCGTTGACAATGGAAACGGAACAATTACCGACAACGCTACAGGACTTATGTGGATGCAAAACGATAACGGAACAGGTGTTTTATGGAAGGACGCATTAAATTATGCTGAAAATACAACCTATGCTGGTTATTCGGATTGGCGATTACCCGACACCAAGGAATTGCAAAGCATCGTTGACTATACCCGTTCTCCGGCAACAACCAGTTCTGCAGCAATAAACCCGATGTTCAACTGCACCCAGATTACCAATGAAGGAGGTGTCGCAGATTATCCATGGTATTGGAGCAACACTACTTTTTCTTCGCAAGCGCAAACAAACGGAGCAAGCGCTACCTATGTTTGTTTCGGAAGAGCTATGGGCTATATGCCCCCTTTTGGTGGGTGGATTGATATACATGGTGCGGGATGTCAGCGAAGCGATCCTAAACCCAGAAGTTTTAGCGGATACACACATAATGGAAATGGATATTACAATGCCAATGCTCCCCAGGGCGATGCCGTAAGGATATACAATTACGTGCGTTTGGTAAGAAATGGAACTTCAACAGGAATAAATGAAACCAAAGACAATCATCTGTTTAATGTTTATCCAAACCCCGTTTCCGGCGAATTTACGATCGAAATGAAAGGAAACATGGGAATGGCAAACTTTGAGCTATTAAATTCCATTGGTCAGATCGTGCTCAAAGGCAGTTTAGCTGACAAAATCATATTACAAACCAACAACCTTGCAACCGGGGTTTATCTGATAAAACTTCAACAGGGAAACACTTTTGAAGTTAAAAAGTTATTGATTGAGCACAATCGTACCAGTAATTTTTGAGCAGATCGGGAAATCTCACTAAGGCTTGTATGTCACCCATATGAATTACCCCGGACTT
>CAZVNF010000048.1:3034-23259 GCA_964628215.1 uncultured Draconibacterium sp. | reverse complement strand
TCACCTGCTTTTTTATCGGGGCAGATAAGAACGGGTGCGGAGAACATAGAATCGTATTATCCTTTATTGAAGAACAAAGAGATCGGAGTGGTGGCAAACCAGGCATCTGTTGTTGGCAGTAAAAGTCTGATTGATGTACTGGTGAGCAAAGGATTTCACGTGGTGAGGATTTTTTCTCCGGAACATGGTTTTCGTATGACGGGAGATGCCGGTGAGTTGATCGGAAGCACCGTCGATTCAATAACCGGAATCCGGATCGTATCTCTTTATGGGAAAAACATGAAGCCCACACAGGAGGATTTGAAATCTCTTGACCTTATCTTATTTGATTTGCAGGATGTTGGAGTACGTTTTTATACCTATATATCCACATTGACTTACATGATGGAGGCCTGTGCCGAACAAAATATTCCGTTGATCCTGCTCGACCGGCCAAATCCAAATGGTTTCTATATTGATGGACCTGTGCTTGAATTGTCATACAGGTCATTTGTCGGGATGCATCCTGTGCCGGTAGTATATGGAATGACAATTGGAGAGTATGCTCTTATGGTAAATGGAGAGGGATGGTTGAATAATAAATTGAAATGTGATCTGCAGATCGTACCAATGGAAAAGTATTTCCATCAGATGCGGTATGATTTACCTGTTAAACCATCCCCGAACCTGCCCAATCCATTATCGGTCTTTCTGTATCCCTCGCTTTGTTTTTTTGAAGGTACACAGGTGAGTGTAGGCCGGGGAACATCATTCCCGTTTCAGGTGTATGGCCATCCTGATTTAACTTATGGCACCTTTTTTTTTACACCTGAAAGCATTCCCGGAGTTAGCAATCATCCTGTTTTAGAAGGTCGCTTATGTCGTGGAGAGGATCTGAGAAATTATGATCCCGGAAATCTGGTTGATCCAGGCAAAATAATCCTCAGGTGGCTTCTTCAGGCCTATCAGGGATCGAAGGGGAAAGGTGATTTTTTTAATGCTTATTTTAACAAACTGGCAGGAAATGCTACCCTTCAGCAGCAAATTATTGCTGGAAAAACAGAAAAGGATATCCGTAAAAGCTGGCAATCCGGAATAAACAAATTCAAAAAAATCAGGCAAAAATATCTGCTGTACTGAGAAATATTCTTGTTATCCCTATGAAATCACGCTTCTCCCCGGATAAACTTTCAGCCCTTCTTCCAAACACTTCATGGCGTTTTTCAAATCTGTCAGATTGAGCACATAACTTATCCTGACCTCATTTTTCCCCCGGCCCGGGGTGGAATAAAAGCCGGTTGCAGGGGCCAGCATTACAGTTTGTCCTTCAAAATTAAAATCTTCAAGCAGCCATTGGCAGAATTTATCAGAATCGTCAATTGGCAGTCGTGCAACGGCATAGAAGGCGCCTCCGGGATTCGGGCAAAAGCAATTGTCCATTTTGTTGATAGAATCCACCACAATATTCCGGCGCTTAACATACTCAGCCAACACGGAGTCCAGATAACTTTGAGGTGTATTTACTGCTTCTTCACCGGCAATCTGGCCAAAGGTAGGCGGACTGAGCCTGGCCTGCGCAAATTTCATGGCTGTATCCATGACCTTTTTGTTCTTTGAGATCATCACCCCGATCCTGACACCGCAGGCGCTGTATCGTTTGGAAATCGAATCAAGCAAAACCACATTCTGGTCGATACCCTCGAGGTTCATTACCGAGTAATGCTCATGTCCATCGTAACAAAATTCCCGGTAAACTTCATCAGAAAATAGATAAAGGTCATGCTTTTTAACAATGTCACGGAGTAACTCCAGTTCCCCTTTGGAGTAGAGGTATCCGGTTGGGTTATTTGGATTGCAAACCATAATCGCTTTGGTTCGCGGAGTGATGGCCTCCTCAAAAGCACTCATTGGAGGAAGTCCGAAGCCATTATCAATAAAAGAAGCAATGGGTTTCACAATTACCCCCGCTGCAATAGCAAAACCGTTGTAATTGGCGTAAAAAGGCTCGGGGATGATGATTTCATCACCGGGGTTCAGGCATGTCAGGAGAGCGAACATAATGCCCTCCGATCCTCCTGTGGTTACAATCATTTGATCAGGAGTGACTTCAATCCCAACACGCTGATAATATTCTGCAAGCTTTTTCCGGTAGGAGAGAATTCCGGCTGAGTGGCTGTACTCAATCACTTTTAAATTCGTGGTTCGTATTTTTTCCAGCACATTGGCCGGAGTCTCAATATCAGGTTGCCCGATATTCAGATGATAAACTTTTATGCCCCTTTTTTTTGCTTCATCAGAAAAGGGTACGAGTTTGCGGATTGGGGAAGGAGGGCAGTCCTGGCCGCGTTGAGAAAGAGTTGGCATAACAAGTGGGTTTTAAAAGCACCAAAGCCAGCTTTTGGCTGGCCTGGTGCTGAAATGTAAATAACTGATTTATTTCGATATTGGAGAAGCACCCTGTTCAGCCGGTTTCTCCGGCATGGTGGTTGAAGGTTTAGCAGTAACACTGCCTTTAATCTGTAAAACTACCCTGGCAGTTTTTGCATTGGATGTTACCGTAACTGTTTTGTTGATACCGCCTACATTGTTGGTATTATATGTTACTTTAATAACTTCACTTTTCCCGGGGAGAATAGGCTCCTGTGGCCAGGTGGGAACAGTGCACCCGCAGGATGACTGTGGCCTGGATAAAATCAAAGGTTCTTTGCCAATATTGGTGAATTTAAATTCACAAGTGCCGTCAGCACCTTGCATAATCGTACCGTAATCGTGTACTGTTTTCTCAAAAGAAATTTCAGGAGCATTTGGATTAACAGGCTGCTGCGGTGTTGTGGCTTCTTGAGCGTTAACTAAAAAGGATGTGAACATCAGGAATACAAATGAAAAAACCAAATTTTTCATATTTTACAAATTATTTAGGTTAGAACTATGAAATTAATTTAATGCAAAAATAAAATAAATTGCTGTTTATTTGCCGAAGATTCTTGTGCAACGAACAAATCATTGAATCTGGTGCGCAAAGGTTTAAATGAATTCTGTATTAAATTTGTAGTTGCACCCAGCCTGAATACTTTCCTTTAAAGACCAGCTGATTCTTCAATTTTTGTTCAGGATGGCAGAGCAGGTTTCATAAAATAGCGGGCAGAAATGTGATGTGAAAAAAATGTAGTACATTTGCACGTTCTAAAACTTTAACGATTGACCGAAACTGTTCAAAAGATAAAGGAGCTTGACGGAAAACAACTATACTACTCATTTCTTGCCGGTGCTCAACGGATATTCGAACATCAACAGCTACTCAATAAAATAAACGTTTTTCCGGTTGCCGATGCCGATACCGGAACCAATCTTGCCTCCACCATGCGTTCAATCATGGACGCGATTATACCAACCGAAAACCTGAAGCAAACGGCTGTGGCTCTTGCGGATGCGGCATTGATAGGAGCCAGGGGAAACTCCGGGATTATTTTCGCCCAGTTTCTCTATGGTTTCAGCAATGAAATCAATCCGAATGAAGCTTTGACTGTTCAGTCATTTGCCGAAAGTGTAAAAAAAGCGGTTGCCTACGCGTATGATGCTATTGCCAACCCGGTTGAAGGAACCATTCTCACAGTAATCAAGGACTGGGCTGAATATATTTACCTTCTGAAAGACACGTTCGATGATTTTACCAGGCTACTGGTAGAAGGTTATCGCAAAGCGCTGGAATCGTTGGCAGCTACAACCGGGAAGCTTGAAGTTCTTTCCCGTGCTCATGTCGTGGATGCCGGAGCGAAAGGATTTGTATACTGGCTTGAAGGATTTATGGACTTTTTCACCATGGGTGCTGAAAAGGCCATGAGAAGAAACATAGAGGTGGAAACTGTTTCGGACGAAATTGTTGAAATGCCACATGACGTGATAAACTTCAGATTTTGTACTGAGGCATTAATTTCCGGCAATTTCCTGGATAAGCATAAAATCCGGAATTTCATACAGCATTGTGGTGATTCACTGGTGGTTGCCGGTAGTCAAAATAAAGTAAGAGTTCATATTCATACAGACTACCCTGCCGAGGTGTTTTCCCAATTGCAGCAATTCGGCAGCATCACATACCAGAAAGTGGATGACATGGTGATGCAGAATGAAATCCAGTTTAACCGAAAATATAAGGTTGCGCTTGTTACAGATTCTGCATGTGACCTGCCTAAATCATTCATAGATGAATATCAGATCCACGTGGTCCCGCTCTCTGTTCATTTTGGAGAAAGCTACTTTTTAGACCGACTCACTATAAATCCACCCCAGTTTTATGCCATGCAGGAAAAATCGGCGGTAAACGCTTCTTCCGCACAACCTGCATCTAAAGAATTTCAGAACAAATTTGAATATCTGTCAACCCACTACGATTCTATTATTGGGATTCACCTCAGTAAGGCTTTAAGCGGAACCTGGTCAAGCAGTGAAAAAGGTTCCAGAGATGTTGTCAGCCGTACCGGCAAATCAATCGATGTACTGAATTCCAATACACTTACCGCCGGCCTGGGGCTTATTGTGTTGCGTGCGGCAAAAGCACTGGAAAATGGAGCGACTCATGAAGAGCTGGTCAGGAAGGTTGAAGAATGGAAATCGAAATCCATTGTACGGGTCAGTGTCACCACCCTCAAGTATATCGTTCGCAGCGGAAGGGTAAGTCCTTTAAAGAGCTTTGTGGCCAAAATGCTTGATCTGAAACCAGTCATTGCCATTGATGAGGAAGGGAAAGCGACGCTGTTCTCCAAATCTTTTTCTGAAAAAGGCAGCATGAAAAAAGTGTTTCAGAGTATTACCAAAGTTTCCCGGGGAAAGAAAATTTGGGGATATGCAATCACCCATGCCAATAATCCTGCTGCAGCTCAGTGGTATGCTGTTGAAATGGAAAAACTGACAGGCATGAAGCCTGTCTTTATTGACCATGCTTCCCCTGCGCTAGCCGCCAACACCGGTCCGGGTATTGCCTGCGTGTCTTTGATGCTGGATTGAAAACAAATCTGTAACCATGGATTTTCAAAATACAATTATTGAAACAGGACTGGTTATTTGTCTCTATATGACCATCGTTTTTATCCTGGCGTTGATGCGTAAGGATAATTCGATTGTGGATGTTGCCTGGGGAATCGGTTTTATAATAATTGCAGTATATACAACGATCCAGTCGGGGGAGGTAGATCTCAGGAAAATGATCGTTACCCTGCTGGTTACTCTCTGGGGATTGCGGCTCTCGTTTCACATTATGGTTAGAAACAGCGGGAAAGGTGAAGACTTCCGATACCTTGCCTGGCGTAAAACATGGAAATTCTTTTTTATCCGCAGCTTTTTCCAGATTTTCATGCTTCAGGGGCTGTTTATGCTCATTGTGTCGATGCCTGTATGGTTTATCAATTCCGGTAATGGTGGCCCCCTTGGATTGTGGGATTCACTTGGATTGATTGTTTTTGGAACGGGATTCCTCTTTGAGGCAATTGCAGATTATCAGCTGGTTGACTTTAAGAAAAACACAGCCAATACCGGAAAAATTATCACTACAGGTCTGTGGGCTGTTTCACGCCATCCCAACTATTTTGGTGAAGCATTGGTATGGTTGGGACTGAGTTTCTATGCTCTTTCTTTTCCCTATGGCTGGTACACCCTGGTCAGTCCGGTAATTATGACATTGTTGTTGCGGTTTGTTTCAGGAGTTCCTATGCTGGAAAAGAAATATGCAGGTCGGCCCGATTGGGAGGATTATAAATCAAAAACCGCTGCATTTGTTCCGTTCCTGAAGTTTTTTTAGACCGCAGTTATTTTTTCCGGATAGTCCCGTACCTCCGTCATCCTTGTAATTTCCCGTAAGTAATCATGCTGCAGATCTTCATGAAGTTTGGCAACAGTTGCATTTATTTTCTGCAATTGCCCTGCATAAATGTTATTTACCGCCGTGCCGGATGTTAGTGGGATTCCTGACATTTTTAGTTTTAAACAGTAATGCAACCGAAGTTCGGCTTCTGTCTGCTTTTTTCCTGAATACTTGATATACTTGTTCGTGGTCCTTAAAATCCGGCGTAACCCTTTTTTAAAATAATACAGATTTCCTTTATTGATCTCTGAGAAAAGCTGGTCTATCTCGTTTTTTATTCTTTCAATAAAATCCGGTTCGTAATTCGAATCAAAAAGCAGGTAGCTCAGCAGTTCCTTGTTTTCCTTTTTGTATTTTGCCATGTGGATGCAGAGATTTACCAATTCTGCCGGAGGCATTGATCCAAGTTCCTGCTTCAAATCATTTAATGAAGGTGTTTTCATAGAATTCAAAATTAGTCAATTTATTTATTGGGGAAGTTAGCATAGCTGACTTCTAATTAATTATCCCATGACTAACTGTTTTGGGAATGAATTTCTCATTTTGAGAAGGACTGATTCATGCTTGATTAATCAATATCTTTCATAATCAGGTTGTTGGTAATCGTCCGGGAATTGGAATGGTTATTGTAATATTCATTTCATTAAATTGTATTATGGACAGTCATGACTTCAGAAGCTTAAAAGGCATGCGTGTTCTGGTAGTGGACGATAATTCCATTCTCAGGAGATTGGCCCATCATGTCCTTTTACAATGGCAGGTGTCAACTGATTTGGCATCCAATGGGCGCGTAGCTTTGGAAATGGTATCAAAAGACACCTATGATGTAGTTCTGATGGACCTCATGATGCCGGAATTAGACGGCTATGAGGCCACCCGTGCAATCAGGTCCATGGAAGGGGCCTACTTCAGGAACCTCCCCATTTTTGCTTTCAGTGCAAGCCCTGACCCTGAACGGATCATGGCGAGCAACATGAACGGCCTTATTTCCAAAACCCCGATCGATAAGGAGGAATTATATCAGAAAATTTCACCTTATTTGAAATAGTTTACGTTTTTACTTCCAAAATTCCCTGTCAGGAAAAACACTTGCCGGCAGGCAGGCATTTCCCCGTTGTTATACATGGTAACAGTCCTCTCCCAACTCCATTAATGACACCCTGATCACTTGATTCACGTAGCCAGGATTAAACTGTGTTTTTACTCTGACGTAATTCTCTGTAAATCCGTGCATAAACCCATTGGAATTGTCTGACTCAAAAAGAACCATCGCTTCACGACCATGATTTTGAAGATAGAAATTACGCTTTTTCAAATCAGAGAGTTTGTGCAAAGCCTCACTTCGCAATTTTTTTTCTTTATCAGCAACGGGAGTATTTATTTTTGAAGCCAGGGTGTTGTCGCGCCTTGAATAGGTAAATACATGCAGGTAGGAGATGTCGAGCTGCTCGAGAAAATTAAATGTGTCTGAAAAATTTTCTTCTGTTTCACCAGGGAAACCGACGATGACATCTGCTGCAATGCAGGCAAAGGGCATCAGTTCCTTTATCTTTTGCACACGGGAGGCATAAAGCTCACGACTGTATTTCCGGTGCATCGCCTTGAGGATACTATTGCAACCCGACTGTAATGGCAGGTGGAAGTGAGGCAGGAAATTCGCTGATGCGGCTACAAATTCGATTATCTCATTGGATAGAAGATCGGGTTCAATAGAAGATATCCGGAACCTGTTTGCCCCTTCCAATTTGTCGAGGGTAGTGATTAGTTGAAAGAAATCCTCCCCGTTGTGTTTCCCGAAATCACCGATGTTCACTCCGGTTAAAACGATTTCCCTTATTCCGTTCGCTAAAATTTCCGTGGCGTTTTTAACACTGTTTTCAATAGTGTCGCTGCGGCTTCTCCCACGAGCGAGGGGGATGGTGCAGTAAGTGCAAAAATAATCACATCCATCCTGAATTTTAAGAAACGAACGTGTTCTGTCTCCATAAGAGAATGATGGAACGAAAACATCCTGCCGTGTCAAGCCCTCTTTGTCAATCCAGCTATGGTAATCATGGCCGGTTACTTCCGCTTCATCCCGGTCGCCGGCCTCGTAAAGTTTGTTGAGTTCACCAAGCAAGTTGAATTTGCCGGTATGCCCTAAGACCAGGTCAACCCCCTCCATGGATGCAATTTCCCCCGGTTTCAATTCTGAAAAACAGCCGATTACCGCAATTTTCGCATCGGGGTTTATTTTGTGAGCCTGCCTGATGGCAGCCCGACATTTCTTCTCCGCTATGGTGGTGACCACACAGGTGCTGATCACGTATACATCGGCAGGGAGGTGAAAGTCTTTTATTTCATATCCCTGATCCTGAAATTGACGGGAAAGGGCGGAGGCTTCAGCGAAATTCACTTTACAACCAAAGTGATGGAATGCAATAGATTTTGGGTTCATTCCGCAAAAATACGTGTTTTTGTTATTCCACCACTCCTGTCGGATCGACTTCGGGCTGGGGTGAAGGAGCCCTTCCTTTTCCCGGGTTCAGCGTAATATTGATCCCAAACTGAATAGATGAGTTATTTGTTCCACGGTAGATAATCAATCCGGGTACATTGTCAGAAATAATGTAGAATTGCATAGGGCCTGCGTTAACACTGAGGCCGGCACCGATGTTGGTGTACTGATTATTGAAAATGTTGTAGGAAACCAATAGTCCGAGTTTTCGCTGCAACTGGTAATAATAGGATACTGAAAGGGAAGGATAAAAATGGTGATTTGCCGAAATTCCGTTCAGGAGCAGGTTTAACCGGTGATGCTCGTTGAAGGAATAGGAGCCACCAACATTATACCGAACGGGAAGCCGGCTGGTGTACTTTACATCATATACCGTATCAATATCCACAAGGTCAAGAATGCTGTCGGTCAGTTTTTTGCCGAATGATTCAAGATCGCCCAGCATATCGGTAAAATCGTCAAAAGTCAGTCCTTTAAAATAAAAATCTGCCCCGGGATTATGGCTTACAAGGGTCATGTTGTCCGACCGCCAGTTGATAAAGCCGATATCCAGCACACTTGCATTAACCCCTATGTGGTCATTGATTTGGTAGGTCAGTCCAATGTCTGCACTGAACCCGTTATTCCCTGGAAATGCCAGCGATGAAACCGGCTTATCCAGGTAATTCTCGATGTTATCTATTCCGGATGTACGTAATTCGAAATCCGACCGCATCTGTAAATCATAGGTACTGGTATCTGTATACACATCAAACTCCGCTTTGACAGTGGTGGCATTGAACCTCCCTGAAAGGTAATTCAAGCGTGCACCCCAGCTCATTTTATGGTTCATCGCATATCCTGAAAAGGAGAAGCCCCACTCATCAAATGCTGTGATATTTACTTCCGGACAAATATTGGCTACCTGGCCGAAAATTTGGGAAGCAGCATTGCCGTACCAGAGTAAATTGCCAAGGTTTTCGGGAATCATTATTTGTTGGGAGAGTCGCTCCCTTACACTGAATCCGAAATAAAACCGCCCTTGTGCCACCTGGGATCCAACAGTCAGAATATCAATATTGGAATAGAGCCTGAGCTGATCATTACTGGCAAGTTTTCCCAGAAAATTATCGACTTTGAATGTAATTGAATCGTAGGAGTCCAGCTCAAACACATCGTTATAGGTAAATGGATTGGCGTAGGCTGTTTGAACGCCTGACAGCACTGGAATGCCAATAACCAACTTCTGATCTGGGATAAACGCCGGGTTTTGAAATATGCGTTGGGGAACGATTTGCATGTTGTAAAGACTGAGGTCATGCTGGGCATGACTGATACATGGGACCAGGAACAGCAAAAACCCGATGATTGCATAACAAACTACATTTCTTTTCATGTTCGCCTGTGTTAATCGTTGTTATTTGCTTAATTCGATAGTCTTCCGTAATTTGGCCCTTGCAGAGAAGTTGATTTTAAGCATCTGCTTTGCCTTGAGTTTGACATTTTGCTGTCCTCCGTTAGCTGAATGGAGAACCGCTTTGACCAATGCTTTTTTTACATTTTTAAGGTTTTGCATCCTGTCCATGTTCAGTATGAACACGGTGTCTTTCTCTCCGTATACTCCGGGATACGGCAAGTCGGTTGAAGGGTCGACGGGGGCCTCCCTGATAAAGATCTGGTCATCCCCGGCGAGAGAATCCTTTATTACATAATTTTGGTCGACAAAATAAACCTGCATCAATGCAGTGAGTGGCAACCCGTTCCTGAGGGTGGTTCTGAACTCCAGGTGTTCCAGTTCCTCGGGTTTGTCGATAACCAGGTCGAATGTGTCCTGGAATGTCAGATGATCAAAATGGCCCCATAGTGGAAGTTTAATCCTCAGGTCGGCATAAAATGAACTTGTATCGGAGAAAAAATTTGAGACTGTGCCGGCCGGGTTGACTTCCATGTTAACCCGGAAAACTGCTTTGTCAGGTTTAAGATTGAAAAAATCATTCATCGCATTACCCGTATTCGCATTGGTGTAATCCATGGTTTTTATGACAGAGTGGGTTGCATTTATCAGCGGGCTGGGAACGGTGATAAAGGCACCGGCACCAAGCCTGTCGGCAATATCCAGCATTAACCCGGATGCATTGTTGATCCCCGCCATTTTTTCAATAGTTACTTCAGCCGGAATCCCGATGGAGTTCACGATGGTGACCGAAGCCTGCGGGTCCATAAAATAAACCTCTCCCAGGGCATAGGCATTGTTAAACACGTTGACTTTCACTGTGTCTTCCATCTGGGCGAACGACTGATGTCCAAGGAACCCCTCGAACCATCCGATCGTATCAAATGAAAGCTGTATCCCCGACTGGATCATATCGCCGGCTACAGGGCTTCCCGACCTTTTAAGATATCCGGTAACAACTGCAGTAATAAGATTGGGTGAAGAAGTAAGGTCGAACCTTACATCTTTGAGGGTTTTGTTGGTTTGTACCTGTCCCGGAACGAAAGGGCCGATTGTGTCGGAAAAAGGTTTGCCATATTGAGTTGCGTTCAGAAATTTGACAACCATGTATCCGGGGTTGCTAAACGTATTATTGCTGTTCACCTTCATCACAATTGATTTGGCCTCTATAACATCTACCCTGGTATCACCGGGGATGGAGATTATATTCAAGGCTATGGTATCAGGAGGGGTGGTGATATCTCCGAAGCCCAGTGCGGCCTGTTCAACAGGAGTTACCTGGTGTTGCATGGAAAAACTGACAGGAGGGATTTTGATGAGGTCTTTGGGTCTGAGCCTGAACGCATCGTTATTGTAATAGTAAAGAATAGAAATGTTACCGCTTTCATCAATGTCAATATTGTCATCATTTTCGCCTGCTGTCAATACTTTTTCCAGGGTGATGCTGTCGTTTACGAGCGGCAGGGCAACATCCGGGTTCCATGAAAGGTCCTTTACCTTATCAAACCGGAAGTCCTTTTTACAGGAGGGCAAAGACCAGATCAGTACAAGGCAGAGAATTTGAAATCCTGCAATACAGGATATTAACCGGGGGACTTTTATTTTAATGAATTTTTTTTTCATCTCTTGCCAGGTTATAATTAAACTAATTGATCAACTAAATTACATAATATATCAATAACAAAAATGCAAGATTTTTTTCATGTTCACCAACTAGCGTTTCAAGTATTGTTGCCAGATTATACCGGTTACAATCAGCAGTAAACCGATGATCGTGGATGGGAGTATGGTTTCTCCGATAGTGAAATGGATGAAAATGAGGGAAATGAAGGGAGACAGATAAATCAGATTAGATACCTTGGCTGTGGTTGATGAGTATTTCAGGGCATAAAGCCACAATACAAAAGTGAGGCCCATTTCGAAAACCCCGATATAGAATCCACCTGCAATACCCTGCCATGGCAGAGGGTTGAACCCCCCGGTGATAATCATTGCCACGAAGGAGTAGGATAATCCGAAGCAAAAATTCAGGAATAATTTACTAACGGCCTCACGTTGATCTTTAATATTATATATCCAATAAAGAGCCCACAAAAATGCACTACCCAGTGCCAGTAACACCCCGGTGGTGTGACCGGTTCCGCCATTGCCGGTGACTTCTCCGGAATGGGTAACTGCCATTTCCGGGTGAGTGGATATAATGATTATTCCAAGGAAACTGACCATTATGGCAATGATGCTCATGAAACTGATCCTCTGTTTTAACATGGGTATCGAGAGAAGTACCAGAACCAGCGGCCACACATAATTGAGTGTTCCTGCCTCCTGGGCCTGCAGCACATCGTATGCCTTCAGCAATACAGTATAGTATAAAAAAGGGTTAAGGAACCCCAGGAAGGCTGATAAAAGCATCTCTTTTACCGTCAGGGAGCGGAGCAGGTGCAACTTTCTGTTTATCAGCAGGATGCTGAACAATACCAGGCAGGCGACCAGGGAGGAAATGAACAACAATTCCTGTGGAGCCATGTATCGTAATGAAATTTTAAACGCCGACCCGATGGTAGACCAGGCGGCGATTGCAGCAAATGCGAATAAATATGCTTTTTTCTGTGGTCTCATCCTGCTGCGAAGGTACTTAAAGATCGGAAAAATTTTCTATTTTTGCCTGCTAAACCGAAAAATTCATGAAAAAACTAGCTGTTGTTGCCCTCGGAGGGAATGCCCTGTTACGCGGAGATCAGAAAGGAACCATTGATGAGCAGGAGGCGAATGCCAATGCAACTGCTGAAAGCCTGATTAAGCTGATCAAGCGTGATTATAATATTGTGATCACCCATGGAAACGGCCCGCAGGTTGGCAACATCATGCTCGCCAATTCGGCAGGGTATAAAATGTTCGGAATCCCTGAAATGCCTCTGGATATCTGTGTTGCTTATTCACAGGGATTTATCGGTTATATTATTGAACAGCAGTTAAAAAACGTACTGGAAATCCATGACATGGAGCGTGATATCATCACCATAACCACCCAGGTACTGGTGAACAAGGACGACCCTGCATTTCTGAAACCGACCAAGCCGGTTGGTCCCTATTATACCCGGGAGGAAGCTGATCAGATGGAGAAGGATTCCAAATCGGTTTTCAGGGAGGATCCGCGGGGCAGGGGTTGGAGAAAAGTTGTGGCATCGCCCACACCGTTGGTGATCATCAATAAGAAAACGATTGAATCAATTGCCCGGGGCGGGCAGATTGCCATTGCGGTTGGCGGCGGAGGTATCCCGGTTTTTTATGTTGAACCCAATAAATTGCAGGGGATTGATGCCGTTATTGATAAAGATCTTGCGTCGGCATTGCTCGCATCTCAGATTAATGCAGATAAGTTCTTCATTCTCACGGATGTTCCAAAAGTTTGTATCAATTACAATACTCCGCAGGAGAAATCACTCGACCGCATGACTATTGCTGAAGCTAAAAGATACCTTGAAGAGGGTCAGTTCCCCGATGGCAGCATGGGGCCCAAAGTACGGGCTGCTATTCACTTTGTGGAGCATTCAGGCAAAGACACCATCATTACCAAAACAACCATGCTTGGCATTGATAACGGGGGCACCCGGGTGACGCTGGTTTAAGGTTTTTCTTCAAACACCATTTTTTCAACCTGAAGTCCTTCTATTTTCAGAAGTTCGCTTTCCAGTTTGACATATTCGTCACGGTTGCCGGTAAGTTCAAGGATAATGAGTCCGCTGCGGGCGCACATTTCATTATTTACTT
This sequence comes from uncultured Draconibacterium sp., assembly GCA_964628215.1. GTDB lineage: Bacteria > Bacteroidota > Bacteroidia > Bacteroidales > FEN-979 > CAIVAT01. Next base: position 9,726 of record CAZVNF010000048.1, on the reverse strand, counting down.
CGTGCAGGCCCAGCCGGGTTTTAATGCTACAACCAAATTTTGTCAGAATCGATTGAACATCCGACACTTCCAATACTCTGTCGGTAATGTAAATACCGAGAATCCAGATTTCGTTCATGGTTTTATTTCAAAGGGATATCTTTTTTTTTGAAATGATGTTTCGGAATAGAATAGCAAAGGAGCTTCCGTTTTGCCTGGTGATCTCAATCCTTCCATCGAGTTGTTCAACCAGCAACCTCACGATGAACATGCCCAACGATTTCTCTGAATCCAGGGAAAAGGATTCGGGTAGTCCCACCCCATTATCCTTAATAATCATGCAATATTCTTCCTCATTCACTTTGTGCAGAAGAACCCCGATCTCTCCTTCCTGGTTATTGGGAAATGCATATTTGAAGGCATTTGTAAGCAGTTCATTGGCGATCAGCCCTAATGGCAGCGCTGTTTCAATACTGAGGTCGATCGCTTCGAGGTTGGTTGCCAGGTTGATCCTGTGCCCGCTGAAAGTTCCGGTTATGATGGTTGCCAGTGAATGCAGATAGGCAGCCAGTGGGATTCGTTCAAGATTTTCAGACCGGTATAAATGTTCATGAATGAGAGCCATAGACCGGATGCGCAGTTCAATATCCCGCATAATCCTTTTTAGTTCAGGGTCGCTGTTGTTGCGAAGCTGCAGGTTCAGCAGGCTGATCACGATTGCGAGGTTATTCTTCACACGATGGTGGATTTCGCGAAGCATGATCTCTTTTTGCTCCGAATTCTTTTGTTTTAATTCTTCCACCTCCCTCTCCTTTGACCGGTCCCGTAAAATGGTCATGACCTGGATTACCGACTTGTCCTTATAAATAGGGACCTTGCGGATTTCTAAATACTTAACCGAATTTTTAAGGTTCATTCTCTGTCCGCTAACCAGCATAACCCCATGATCGAAAACATATTGAAGCTCATTGATTGTTTCGGATGTGATAAAAGGATATACATCTGTGAGATATTTACCCGCAACGTCAACCGGCATATCATGGTCGAAATGCCCGTCTTTTAATGAAGAATTGATAATTACAATCCGGAAATCACGATCAACAACATAAATCCAGTCGGGAATGGAGTCGAGCGTGGTATGATATTGTGCCTCAGAACGCTGAAATGCGTCAACAGCCTGTTTACGTTCTTTAATTTCCTCCAGCAGGTGCAGATTATTTTTTGACAGGGCTTTCTGATGCAGGAAATTTCTCCAGTTCAGAGTCCTGAACATATAGGCCATCATAAACCCTATTCCATAGATTGCCACAACGAAAAAGAGGTTGTTGTAAAAGAAAAACGGGCGAAGTACAAGTGTTTGGTTGAGTACATTCGCCAAAGTAAATGCCACCACCTGTATGGTACCCAGGAATACAATTGTTCGGAATGGCATCTGGAAAAAAACGAATAGTCCGATCACCACCAGCATCACCCAGGCATAATAATACTCCGATCCTTTCAGTAAATGTCCTGAGTTGATACCAACATAAAATACAGCCACGCAGATAAGCAGGTTGAGTAGTATATAAATAGGATGCAGCCATTTATACAGCGGTTTGATATACGTTGTTGCAATGGCAAGGGCCATTACCGGTGAAACCACCCAGAACTGGTGGTAGTAACGTTGTTCAGGGGAATCAGGAAAGAAGATGACATTGAAAATCGCAAAACAGCTGAACATGATCAGGGTAAGAAAGAGCCCGATACGCATGGCAGGTAATGAGGAAATCATGAAGAACGCCTCGAATTCCTTCTGCAGTTCTTTCCCGGATTGGTTGTGCATGGTATTCAATGTTACAGGTTGAACACCATTCTCTGGATTTCAAGTCCGCCGATTCCATTGAGTTCTGCTTCAAGTTTGCTGCATTCGTCAGCATTTCCTGCTAATTGCAGAATAACCACTCCAATGCGGCTGCACACGTCCTCGCTTACTTCATGAAAACCAAGCCTCGATTTGATCACATGTGCATATTTTGTCAAAGCAAGTTGCATCCGGCCTGCCTCTTTAATCCGGTCGGTAATTAATAAACCGATAATTCTGACTTCTTTCATGATGTGGTGTTTTCAGAAATACAGATCGCGTTTGCCATTTTTAAGCTGTTCGATTTTCTCTGTCAGAATGGCTTTAAATGATTCATCTTCAATTTCATTCAGTTTTTCCTGAAGGAGTTGATACCCTTTTACTTTGGTTTCAGGAGGTGCATAATCTTCCAGGTATTCTACCATAGTCATCAAGGCATTTGGCTGGCAATATCGTTTGATGAATCCGGGAACAGAAAATTCCATAAAGTGCTCTCCTGTCCTCCCCAGGCGATAGCATGCAGTACAAAACGACGGAATATATTTATGGTCGATCAAATCGTCCATGATTTCGTTCAAACTCCGGTTGTCATTGATCTGGAACTGCTCGAGATCAATATCCTGGGCTTCGTTTTCCTTTCTTTTTGAATAACCGCCCATTTCTATATTTGTGCCTCCATCGATCTGCGATACTCCGAACTGCATGATTTCGTCGCGTATTGCCGCGTTTTCCCTGGCTGTGAGGATGAGGCCTGTATAGGGAACTGCCAGCCTCAGAATGGCAACCAGCCGGGTAAATTCAGCATCACTGACCATGTGTGACTGGTCGATGTTGAGTTCCGAGGCATATTGTATCCTGGGAAATGAAATAGTATGGGGACCTACATTGTATACAGCTTCAAAATGGTTGGTATGCCGAACCAGCCCAAGTACTTCAAAACGCCAGTCATAGAGTCCGAAAAGCGCACCAATTCCAACATCATCAATTCCTGCTTCCTGCGCCCGGTCAAGCCCGGTGAGCCTCCAGTCGTAATCCCGTTTCTTTCCTCCGAGGTGAACCCTGGCGTAGGTTTCCTGGTGATATGTTTCCTGGAATATCTGGTAAGTTCCGATTTTCGCATCTTTGATGATCCTGAAGCCATCAATATCCATGGGAGCCGCATTGATGTTCACCCGCCTGATCTCTCCCCGGCCGCTCTTTACAGAATATACCGTTCTGACCGATTCTGCAATGAAGTTTGCATCATATTTCGGATGCTCCCCATAAACAAGGATCAGCCTTTTCTGGCCTGAATCCTCCAGGGCTTTTACCTGCGCAACCAGGTCGTCGTGGTTGAGCGTGACCCTGGATATTTTCTTGTTTGACGCTTTGAAACCGCAGTAGGCGCAGTTGTTGGTGCAGTGGTTTCCTATGTATAAAGGGGCAAACAGAACAATACGTTGTCCGTAAACTCTTTCCTTGAGCAACCGGGCTCCCTGTTTGATCTCTTCGATCAGATCCGGATCTGTAGCATTGATCAACATTGCAGTCTCTGCGAGGGTTAATCGATTTTTATCAAGCGATTTGGCAATCACTTCCCTCACTTGCTCCCTGGTCGCTTTTGTGGTGTTGAGGTAACCCCATATTTCATCAGAATCAATGAAGGGGACCATCCGCTGATCTTTAATTTTAAGTTTTTCAGGCCTGAAAATCATAATCGAATAATTAATCGGCAAAGATACTGTAAATGCAGCTAATATGCTTTTTTCTTTGTACGTTCCGACAAGTAAACCCCTGCAATTACCAACGTAATTCCTGCTATTTTCTGCAAGGTGAAGAGCTCAGATATCAGGAAGTAGGAGAAAATTGCTGTGAAAACCGGGATAAGGTTTGAGAAAATATTTGATTTGCTGATTCCCAGTAGTTTAACTGAATGTGCAAAAAAGACGAATGCCACTGATGAGGCAAGGATGGCCAGGAATAACATAGAGGTAACAATCTCCCTGTTCAGGGGAACCCTAATCGCAGTTCCTGCTTCAAATATCATAAAGAATGGCAAAAAAAGGAAAATACCAATAAGGTTTTGATTGGCTACCAGTACAATGGCAGAATATTTAAAAGTGAGTTTCCGGAGTGTGACCGTGTACAATAACGCTGCCGCCACAGCTCCAAATAAAAAAAGCACACCCTGAATATCTGCAGCAAAAGACAAATCCGGGGTGATCAGCATCAGTATTACTCCGGCAAATGAGACCAGTATCCCGATAAAATTAAGTGATGTGAGTTTTTCTCTGAAGCTGATGTATCCGATAAGCGGGGAAAAAACAGGGATGGTCGCGATGATCACTGCTGCAATGGTTGGAGATGAATATTTTAAACCGTAATTTTCACCAAGGAAATAGAGAAATGGGTTGAAGAGAGCACTCATGAATATTAATTTGTAATCTTTTCGCTCAATTTTCTCATTTTTACCAAATAAATAAATGAGTGCAAACAGGAAAGCCGAAGAAATGACCAGCCTGATGAAGATAATAGTGACAGGCTGATAAAAATCAAGCAATACAGAACTCCAGATAAATGACAGTCCCCAGAAAAGCATTGCTGCCAAAGGGTAAACGTAAACGGGTATGTGGATTTTTTTCAATTGGGTGCAAAGGTAAGGGTTTGGGGTTATACCCTTCGGGTTTTTTACCAAAACTGTAACATTTCAAAATTCACACAGTCCATTGTTCAAAAACCGGAAAATTGGAAGGTAAATACATCAATATTCACCAGGAACTTATCGATGCATGTCGTACCGGCGACCGTAATGCCCAGTTGAAAATATATAAACTCTATTATAAAGCCATGTATAATACCAGCCTCAGAATCGTGAACGACACCGCCGAAGCAGAAGATATCATGCAGGAATCGTTCCTGGATGCTTTCCAGAGGCTGCACAGCTATTCCGGTGAGGGAAGTTTTGGTTCCTGGCTCAAACGCATCGTGATCAATCGTTCGCTCGACTATCTGAAAAAGGCAAAGGATACAATTTCACTGGATGAAGAATTTTTTGAAATGCCTGATCAATTGGAAGATAACCATGAGGAGGAGATTCAATTCCAGGTTGTTGAGGTAAAACGGGCAATTTCACAGCTTCCTGACGAATACAGGGTCGTGTTAACCCTGTTTTTACTTGAAGGTTACGACCATGAAGAAATATCACAGATTCTGAATATTTCGAATCAATTGTCGCGTACCCGTTATTCAAGAGCACGGCAGAAATTGTTGAAATTACTTGAAGAAAAGAAATTCACAAACGCTTTTAGCGCAAACTAACCATGCAAAAACTGGAAAAATACGTTCATGACCACCTCGAAGAATTCGATGTCAATGATCCGGAGGAGGGGCACTTCAATCGATTCGAAGACCGGCTATCGCGGCAGCAGGTGATGAATCATACCGCGCACAACCGTTCGCAGGTGCTTAAAATTGCTGCTTTGATCATCCTGCTGATTACCGTAAGTGTTTTTTTGTTCGACTTTGTTGCCCGGGAAATCAGGGAACGCTTTGCAATTGAAAAAACAGGTGGAGAATTGCCTTTGGAAATCAGGGAGGCAGTTCAGTATTATGACAATCAAACCAGTACTCAACTGGCAACCCTCAACAAGTTGTCAGAAAACCGGGACGATGCAGGGTCACTGAGCGCCTCCGCACTGAAGGACATTCGCTGCCTCGATGCTGCCACCGACGAATTGAAAAATTCACTGGCAGGAAATCCGGGTAACGAACACATCCTTGATGCAATAATAAGGAATCAGCAAATGAAAGAGGCCATGCTGCAAACCATCATCAGCCAGCTTTCCCAAAAAAGATAATAATGGTAAAGACGCACCGCGGTGCGTCTGCAACAAAATAATGCGTCTGTAACAAAATAAAGCATCTGCAACAAAATAATACTAACCCCAAAAACCATGAAAACAATACTCAAAATAGCATTTTTCATCCTCGCCTTTATCTTCATTCTTGGAATAAAAGGTGCAAAAGCCCATGACGAGTTTACCCGGGTGATCAAAAAAGAGTTTGCAGTAAACCCTGATGCACAACTCACGGTTAATAACCGCTTTGGCCAGGTTCATTGCTCCAATTGGGAAAAGAATTCCGTTTCATTTGAGGTTACCATTACTGTAACTGCTGCCGACCAGGAAGAAGCGGAAAAAAAGTTTAAACGGATCGCCATTGATTTTACCGACTCTCCTTCAGCCGTGACTGCCATCACAAATATGCAGGAGATTAAAAATCAGGGCAGGGGCAGGTTTTCAATAGATTACATGATCAGCATGCCTTTGAATATTAACCTGGATGTGACCAATAAATTCGGCGATATTTATATCAATGAGATTCAGGGGAAGACAAGGATTAACCTGGGATATGGGAACCTTGAAGCCAAAAAACTGGGGAATTCGGACAATTTACTCGATATTAAATTCAGCAAGGCCAGGGTTAACTGGATCAAAGGAGCGGTGTTGTCATTAAAATACTCTGACATGCAGCTTGATTATGCCGGAAGTTTGCGGCTTGACTCCAAGTATTCGAACCTTGATGCCGAAAAGATCATTGCACTCAACGTGGTTTTCGAAGGGGGTAAGCTGAATATGGAAAATTCTTCGGCTGTTGACAGCAGATCAAAGTTTTCAGACATTGATATTCAGCGGATTGAGCAAAGCCTGAACCTCGACATCCAATATGGGAATTGCGATGTTCATGAAATGCCTGTAGATTTTACCTCGGTAAATATCCGCAACAAATATGGAAACGTATCAATAGGGCTGAACGATCAGTCAAAATACAGTCTGGAGGCCGATCTTAAATTTTGTGATCTTGAATATCCTGAAGAGAAGGCGAAATTTTCCTA
>CAZVNF010000048.1:0-2934 GCA_964628215.1 uncultured Draconibacterium sp. | reverse complement strand
GTCCACCTGTCCACCTGTCCACCCGTCCACTAAAAATGTAACCAACCCAAATACACACGTCAAATCAATTAAAACTAAACCCTATGAAAAAAATGAGAAGTTTTTCAATATTGTTTTTTGCCAGCATGTTTGTTGGTATATCAGGCCTGTTTGCCGGCTGTAACCAGGTAATTGGTACACACGGCGACGGAAATGTTCTGAAAGAAGTCAGGAAAGTAACATCATTCGATGGAATTGATGTTTCAGGGGCCTTTGATATTATTCTAAAGCAGGGTCTCACCGAAGAGGTAACGGTAGAGGCTGATGCTAATCTTCTCCCGATTATCCGCACGGAAGTTGTGGGTGGAACCCTAAGGATTGAGACAAAAAAGCCGATAAATCATGTAACTGTAATGAGGGTATACGTGACAGTTAAGGATCTGAAAAACATTGATGTAAGTGGCGCAGTGGATATCAAAACAGATGGTCGGATCACCGTTCCTGAACTCAGCATTGATGCCTCTGGTGCTTCTGATTCAAAAATGGAAATTGCGGTTCAGAAATTAAAACTCAGCAGCAGCGGAGCCAGTAAAATGAAGTTTTCAGGTTCTGCTACTGATGTCAGCATGGACCTCTCGGGTGCAGCCGATATTTTTGGGTATGACATGCTTTCCGAAAATTATGATATTGACATCAGCGGGGCAGGAAACGCTCAGATCAATGTTTCAAAGAGGATCCGTGCTGAAATTTCGGGTGCAGGAAGTGTAAAATACAGGGGATCGCCGTCTGAAGTCGACCAGAGTGTTTCGGGTGCGGGCTCGATAAAGAAAGTAGAGTAAAGGGTTTTATCTGATCATAATCAGAAAATCAGCCTCGGAAATAAGCGGTACTCCCAGTTTTTCCGCTTTTTTCCGTTTTTCAGGACCCATATTATCCCCGGCAAGCACATAGCTCGTTTTAGCTGAGATCGATCCGATATTTTTACCGCCATGCGCTTCGATGGTCTTCTTCAGGTCATCACGTGAGTAATTTTCGAACACTCCGCTCACTACAAAGGTAAGTCCGTCGAGCTTATTGCTGATACGGGCAATAAGCGGTTCATCCAGTGTGAACTGAAGGCCGGCTGCTTTAAGTCTTAGAACCAGATCGATGTTCTTTGGCAAGGAAAACCATGCAATGACACTTTGAGCTATTCGTTCACCAATTTCCTCAATTTCGACAAGAGACTCATAATTCGCCGCAGCAAGGTGATCAATTGAACCAAAATGAACAGCAAGCTTTTTTGCCACAGTTTCGCCTGCAAACCGGATGCCCAGCGCATACAGAACCCGGTCAAAACTGACTTTTTTCGATGCCTCAATCCCGTTGAGGATGTTGGTCACCGTTTTTTCACGGAAACTTATCTTTTTCTCTTTTTTATCATCAGAAGATTCGTATGTTTTTTCAAGGCCGATCAGTTTTTCGGAGGTGAGATCATACAAATCGGCACAATGGTGAACCAACCTGTTATCGAACAGCATTTCGATTTTTCCTTCGCCCAGACTGTCAATATTCATGGCCTTTCTGGAAATAAAATGTTCCAGTTTCCCTTTGATCTGCGGGGCACAACCGTTTTCGTTCGGGCAATACCAGGCTGATTCACCTTCGGCCCGAACCAGGTCAGTTCCGCATTCAGGACATTTCGAGATAAAGACAACAGGAGTCGCACCCGGGGAACGCTGGTCAAGGTCAACCCCGATTATCTTGGGAATGATTTCACCCCCTTTCTCCACAAATACCATATCACCGGTATGTATGCCGAGGGTGGTTATTATATCGGCATTGTGAAGTGAAGCACGTTTAACGACAGTACCGGCCAGTTGTACCGGACGAAGGTTGGCTACCGGGGTTACCGCCCCCGTGCGGCCTACCTGGAAATCAACAGACAGAAGCTCGGTCACAACTTGTTCTGCCTTGAATTTATAGGAAATGGCCCATCTTGGGGATTTTGCAGTAAATCCAAGCATTTCCTGCTGTTTCAGATTATTTACCTTGATTACGATTCCGTCAATATCAAAAGGAAGTTCATGCCGGGCGTTATCCCAGGTGGTTAAATAATCAACGATTTCTTCAATAGTTTTGCAACGAACAGTGTAATCAGAGATCTTAAATCCCCAGGATTTTGCTGCAACCATGCATTCATAGTGAGTATTGAAAGGAAGGTCCTTTCCTGGTAAATAATAAAAAAAACCGTCAAGATTTCTTCTGGCAACCTCATCGGAGTCTTGCATTTTCAGAGTGCCTGATGCCGCATTTCTTGGATTTGCAAATGAATCCTCTCCATCTGCCAACCGCTGAGCATTCATTTTTTTAAAACTGGCATGAGGCAGGATCAATTCTCCCCTGATCTCGAATTCCTCGGGAAATCCACTGCCATGAAGCTTTAACGGTATACTCCTGATGGTTTTTACATTGTTGGTTACCTCATCGCCCCACACGCCGTCTCCCCGGGTGACTGCCTGTACCAGCCTTCCGTGTTGATAGGTAAGCCCGATAGCTACGCCATCAAATTTTAATTCACACACATATTCTACATCGTCGCCGATGATTTTGTGAATACGTTCTTCAAAATCACGGATTTCAGATTCAGAATAGGTATTACCCAACGAAAGCATCGGGTATTTGTGTTGTACCTGTTTGAATTCTTTCGTTATTCCTCCGCCCACCTGCCTGGAAGGAGAATCAGGATCGGCCAGTTCAGGGTACTCTTTTTCAAGATGGACAAGTTCTTCCAGCAACATGTCGAATTCAAAATCGCTGACCACAGGAGCAGATAAAACATAGTAGTTGTGATTGTGCCTCCGGATTTCTTCCGACAACACCGCAATTCGCTCCTTTGCCTTATTTTCCTCCATTTCGCTATTTCGCCATTTCGCTACCTCGCTACCTCGCTACCTCGCTACCTCGCTACCTCGC
>CAZVNF010000047.1:20483-23306 GCA_964628215.1 uncultured Draconibacterium sp. | reverse complement strand
GGTAAAGTCGGCATTGATAAAGGAAAAATCAGGAATATATTTGAACTGGCTCCCGGCGGCTGGATCGGCAAACCATTGTGTACAAACCGGGATCGTGTATTTGCTGTTGTCGGTAAAAACGATGGGCGAGGCGCATTGCCAGTAGGCTTCCCCGGAGATGGCTGAGAATTCGGTTACGTTTTTCGGACTATTAATCAGGCCATTCACCTTGGTGAGTTTATGGGTAATGAGGTCAAATCCCCGGGCCCACACATCCGGGTGCTGGTTGTTCACTTCACCGTCAACACGGGTATCATTCCAGGTAACAAACATTTTGTCTCCGGTTTTGGTCCGGGAAATATACACCCGGTTGTCGCTTGTATAGCCACCCCAGGTTCCGCGGAAGGTTTTCAGCGAACCCATGCACACTCCCTTGAAATGATCGCCGCCATCAGTTGAATAAATATCATACACATTGATCAGGCTGTCGATACCGGTATGTAGCGAAAAATGACCCGTGGCATATCCGATGGCCACACCGATATGCGGGTTTCCCCATTTGTCGACACTCAGCGAATGGTCAAACGCAGTGGTAAAGGGAATTTCATCCCGGGTAGGATAAGGCCAAGGGAAGAAATTCATGATGAAATAATCGCTGTTCTGGTTTTTAACTTCTGAAATACCATACGGACCATCTATTTCTACCGCGATAGGGTTACTCCAGTTTAACCCGCCATCCGTTGATTTCCTGAGAACAGGAAAATAGGTGGAGTCAAGCAGTGGCATGGCGTTGCCGGGGTTGGTCAGGACGGATATCCATACGTACATTCCATCCGGAGAAACGGCAATTTTACAATCCGCGGCGGTACCATCAATGCATGGGAATGCCAGGGTTGTAAACATGTAATCAAAATCTTTGGTGACCGCATTCCACACCCCTCTGCCATAAATCACACTGTCCTGGTATACCTGCGAGCCGGATGCGGTATTCATATCCCGGTCGACCATGTGAGCAACCCCGGTTTGGGAAACGGTAAAACCATCCGGGATATGGGTATAGGGATGTGCATTGTACCATCTCAGGTGTTTACTTGTATCAGCATAGTTCACCAGATTTGCCGTTCCATAGCTATACCCGCCAAATCCGCTAAAAACCTGGTTGGCATGATTGGGGGCAAACCAGGCAAGATAGGCATTTGAAAGTGAGATATTTCCGGCCGGATTGTAAATGGCTGCCGAAGGAAAGCTGCATGCATCATAATAATAGGGTGCCGATGCGAGAGTGGAGGCATATACCTGGATCTGCGGCATCCAGTCATCCTGGGTCAACCCCATGTTGATGCCCAGGTCCATTCCCAGGTAGCCCGATAAACCCGGTGGGGCCGATCCTGGTCCCAATCTGTGAACATTAACAACCACATTCAAATCATCATCGGCCCAAAGCATCGTTCTTGTTCCGCCAGAATAACCCAGCACATCGGAAGAGGTACCCAGGTCAAGCACCGTGACAACAGCTCCGTTTTTCATCACAGGCTTTTGTCCAAATGAAGCAATTGCGATCATACACACTGCAACAATGAGTAAAATACTTTTCATGGTCTTGGGATTGACAGGAACAGACTTTTTGACCTAGATTTATTGAAACAATCATTCTCAATGTAAATTTCGGTAAAAAATGTGACGTTGCATCCGCCGGGCATAAATATTTTCTAATTTTATCCCGTAATCGTTGGTCCGCCTACCCAATTCTTATCCTGTTTCACATGGAACATTCAGTTTTGATCTACTATTTTTCCGGTACCGGCAATGCACGGAATGTGGCCCGCTGGTTCTCCGGCGTGGCCACTGAACAGAACATTCCGAACGACATCTTCGACATCGCAAAGATCGACCGGAAAAAAATCGAACCTCCTCCTCCCGGATCACTGGTAGGGTTCGTCTCCCCCACCCATGGATTCAACTATCCCCCGGCAATGATGTATTTCATCTTCCGGTTCCCGCGCTCAAACGGGAACCGGGTGTTTCTGATGAATACGCGTGCGGGTATGAAACTGTCGAAGTGGTTTCTTCCCGGGCTCAGCGGCCTGGCACTCTGGCTTTCGGCCCTGGTACTACTTTTAAAAGGATACAGGATCGTAGGTCTTCGTTCCATCGACCTGCCTTCCAACTGGATATCCTTTCATCCCGGGTTGAAAGGCATGGTTGTGGAATCGATCTATGAACACTGCAAGGGTATTACCACAAAATTTGCCGCAAAGATCCTCAGCGGGAAAAAAGTGTATACCGCTTTTCGCGACATCATACAGGATTTACTGATTTCGCCCATCAGTATCGGATACTTCTTTGTAGGGCGGTTTATCCTTGCCAAGTCATTTTACGCCACCGATGCCTGCGACAAATGCGACCTCTGTATCAACAACTGCCCGGTGAAAGCTATTCTGACAGTTGATAAACGCCCGTTCTGGTCATATCGCTGCGAAAGCTGTATGCGCTGCATGAACGACTGCCCCAAAAGGGCCATCGAAACCGCCCACGGATACATCATCGGAATCATGTGTTTGCTCAACATGGGCATCATGGTATGGTTTTGGAAATGGGTGGCCGGGTTCATCACCATCCCGGCCGGAAATGGCTGGGCACAAACAGTTGTGACACTTACCGGATGGATTCTTACCTTTGCCGTGATGGTGATCTCATACCGCATCTTTCATTATTTACTCAGGATTCCGGGCGTCCGGGAACTTTTTTACTTTACATCCGGAACAAGATTTAAATTCTGGAGAAGGTACAAGCCGTCGAGGAAAATGATATCCGGATTGGAATGAAGGCAATGAAGGCAATGCA
>CAZVNF010000047.1:0-20383 GCA_964628215.1 uncultured Draconibacterium sp. | reverse complement strand
AAGCCGTCGAGGAAAATGATATCCGGATTGGAATGAAGGCAATGAAGGCAATGCAGACAATGCAAGCAATGCAGACAATTTTGAAAAAACCGGGGGATTAGATTTTTTATGCGGGAGAATAGAAATTACAATTAGGATGGATTTGATGCTGTTTTTAGAATTGCGAAGAGTATTTTGTTTACCTCTTCACATTTTTTCATGGCAACAGCAGCTTTCTCTTTAGGGAGATAACCTGTGGAACATAATAGTTTAAGCCAAAATTCTGTTTCCCTGGATTCTTTATAGGAAATTGACAACCGGTAGCAAAACTCTTTTTTTGAATTGGCGGACACTCCTTCTGAAATATTAGCACCAACGGAAGTACCAGATCTTAATAATTGTTTTGAAAGAATATACTCACGTTTTTCTCTGGTCAAGTATTGATAAACATAAACTATTTCCATAGCCAGCTCAAAACTTCTATCTTTGATCGCATTATCTTTCATAGTCTTTTTTCGCTTAATCCACGAAAACCCATAAAAGTTAACCCTGTGTTAAAAACTTTCACTTCTAATCTACCAACATCGTCCGCATTGTCTGCATTGTCTGTATTGTCTACATTGTCTACATTGTCTGCATTGTCTGCATTGTCTACATTGCCTGCATTGCCTGCATTGTCCTCATTGTCTGCATTGTTAAATTAACCATCCATGATCAACCTTGAAAACACCCTTATCTCCGACGACCTGAAAGAAGTCTTTTTTTGCTGCGACATGGAGAAGTGCAAGGGGGCATGCTGCGTGGAAGGAGATGCCGGTGCACCTTTGGACGAGGAAGAGATTTCACTCCTCGAAGATTACATTGATGAAATAAAACCTTTTATGGTTCAGGAAGGGATCGAAGAAGTGGAAACCCTTGGAGTATTCGACTACGATGCCGAAGGAAAATTTGTCACGCCACTGATCCACGGAAAGGAGTGCGTATATGTGTATTTTGAGGATGGAATTGCCCGGTGCGCGATTGAAAAGGCTTTCCAGGAGAAAAAAATCCCGTTCGCGAAGCCGATCTCGTGCCACCTCTACCCTATCCGGATCAAAACCACACCGGTCAACGATCTGCTGAACTATCACAAATGGCCGATCTGCCAGAAGGCGCTGATTAAAGGACACAATGAAAAAATACCCCTTTACCAGTTCCTGGAAGGGGCATTGATTCGTAAATACGGACGCACCTGGTACAATAAACTGCTTAAGTTATTGCATTAGCTCCACCACTCATCGCCAGTGAAGCCCTTTTGGCCGTGGCCATGGCCGAAAACTCCTTATCCATCATAAACTGTCCGCCTTTATCGCTTCCCGCCAGCTTGATCTGGTCAAGAATGCTGCGAACGGTACTCTCCTCCTCAATCTGCTCGGTAATGTACCATTGCAGGTAGTTTGCAGAGGTGAAATCTTTCTCCTTTGTACAGGTCGCATAGAGATCATTGATTGAAGCCGAAATGTATTCCTCATGCGTTAGTACCTGCTGAAATACATCGGGAAGGGATTTGAACTTGGCATCCGGGGCATCCAATGCCGGGATGATCGCCGTGCCACCACGATCGTTGATATAATGAACCAGCTTGAGCATGTGGATCCGCTCTTCTTCAGTTTGCACATATAGCCAGTTTGCAGCGCCGGGATAACCATTCCGTTCGGCCCATGAGGCCATCGAAAGATAGATACGGGACGAATGTTCCTCCCGCTTGATCTGTTCGTTTATCGCTTTTTCTACGTTTTTACTAATCATACTGAATAAAATTTCGATGAAATACAAAGTTAAAAAAAATCCGGTTTATTGTTTAACCAATTTGATGTTTTCAATCCCGGCAACAGTGATCAACCTTAAAAAACAGATTCCTGCCGGTATCCCCGTCAGAGAGAATACATGCCGCCCTGCCCCGGTAATTTCCCTGGTCAGCAGTTTTTCTCCCTGCAGGTTATAAATTTCAACATATACCGGTTCCAGCCCTGTTTCATTCTGAAACTCAAGGGTAAAACTATCTGTAAAAGGATTTGGATAAACAACCGTTGATGGCCTTTCCCGATGCTGTTCCCCGACTTCACCGGGTTGTGAGGCAAAAGATGAATCAGTTTCTGCCTGAACGATTTTATATGCACTGCATGGCACACACCCACTCGTAATAAAAGCATGAAGTGAGGCATTCAACATTACAGTAGTTCCTGGTAAAAACCGGATATTCTGGCTTGCGATCAGAGTGACCTCCGCCCCGCCCTGGATCAGGAATGTGGTGCCCCCACCGGCGGTGAATATGCTTTCAGCCGCCAGGCAAGCCTGGTCGGTTGCCGGAATGGTGATGTTTCTTAACAATATCTTGCCGGTAAGCAGGGTATTGATGTTTACCGACAACAAGGGTGACAACATGCCGCTGCCGCAATCATTGATTCCTTTCACCGATATGGTCCCGGTAAAGGCATTCAGGGGGAAATTGACGGCAATTGAACTGGTCCCGGTTCCTGAAGCAATGGTGGCCCCGGCAGGAAGAAACCAGAGATAATTTGTAGCATTCGGGACAGGGCTCACTGAATATAGAACACCCTGGGCTCCCACACACACATCTTCGGGGCCTGAAATATTTCCTGCCGGTGCCGGTGTTTGTGCAATCACGGTCATTGCAACCTGGTTCGAGATGACTGTAATTCCTGTAAAACAAGTGGTGTTGGAAGAGATTTCGCAGGTAACCGTATCTCCGGGCAGGGGTGTATAGGTATATACCGCACTGTTCGTTCCGGCATTGGCTGCATTCACTTTCCACTGATAAATCGGGCTCGCCCCCCCGTTGAGAACAACTGCAGTAAACGTTACAGAAGTTCCGGGACATACCGTATCATTATCTGCCGAAATGGATACCTGGGCATTTTGTGACGGGTTGATCAACACCGGTTTTATTGTATCTCCATAACAACCCATATTTGAAAAAGCTTTCAGATGAACCAGGTATGAACCCGTTTGCTGAAAAATATGCATCGGATTTTGTAAAAAAGCAGTGTCAAAGCTTCCCGATGCAGGATCGCCAAAAATCCAGGCATAGGAAGCAATGGTATATGGTGAAATAACATTCGCATTGCTGGTAAACTGAACCGGTTGGCTCACACAGGTTTTGCTGAAAGAAAAATCGGCTACCGGCGATGGATAGGAATAACGCATCACGGTGATGGTATCATTGCTGATGTTATCATCCAGGTTATTTACCAGCCAGCATTTGATGGCATAGGTTCCTGCTGTTGTAAGATTAACCGGCTGGCCAAAGGTATACGTCATGTCGTTGTATGTAGTTCCAACAATGGAGTCGTACACAACCGGTCCGTTGTTGATCCGGTATGCCAGTTTGATATTCACAAACGGAATGTCTCCGAACTGGCGTATCCAGATGGTTAAACTATCCTGAGAAGAATGAGAACATGAAAGAGTGGGATTAAGTACCTGGGTGATCCCAAAATCGACGGTAAACTCCCAGGCACCAATATCGGGTGCCTGGTTGTTCCGGATCTGTCCCTCTATGTCAAACGGCACCCCGGTAAACGGGATCCCGGCGCCATTCAATGCGCGCTGATAAACCTGGTAACTGCTGTCGCTGGCATAATACGGGTTCACATTCCTGCCGTTGGCTTCGCCTCCGATTGCTGCCGACCACAATGGCAGCGTGGTATAATTTGTCCCGTTCAGGTAACCGATTTTATTGGAAGTGCTGAAATAGTTATTAAAATCCCATGAGGACTGGATTGGCAGAACGGAATGATACAGTGCATACCCTCCGCTAAAATTTGACAGGATGTTGTTTCTGAAAGTCAGGCTTTCGGAATTGATAACCTCAATGGACTTTGATTGTGTATTGCTTCCTTTGACAATTATACTGTTGAAGATCAACTGGATATTCTTTGCATACTGAATGGAAATACCCGCTGCTGCCTGCGGCCCCGCCATCTGGATGAAGTTGTTGGCAATCATACCGAAACTGAACTGAGAATTAGAATTGATCTGCATTCCCTGGTTGGCAATATCCGTGAGCAGGTTCCCGGCAATCTGCCATTTTGTTTTATGATAGCTGCTGTTACAGTTTAACAGTATCCCGATGTTTGCATTTTTGATTTCGTTGCTGCTCAGGAGTACCGTGTCGTTCCGCACTTCGTTGTTACTCCAGTTATTAATGCTCATTCCTGTCGTAGCAGTATTTTCAATCAAGTTTCCTGAAATTCCCGCTTTCCTGAAATCAGATATTGAAATACCCATGCTTGTAGCACCTGTTATCCTGTTATTCATCATGGTGGCGCTGTTAACAACATCGCAGCTAACTCCCACACTTGGTTGTAAAATCACATTACCCTGAACTTGTACCTCCCCGGCATCGGAAATTTGAATGGCTGCTCCATTATTGTTGCATATAAAACGACCGTTATTGACAGTGATCCGGTTTGATTTTCCAAGAATACTGACAAATCCACCATAATGAAGAGTTGCAGAAACCAGGCAGTTTAAAACTGAAATATCATGTGCATTGCCGTTTATTTTTACGATGCCCTCCGAATATCCCTGGAAGTTGCTGCGGATATGCATCTGCTTTACATTCACATAGCCGGCCCCGTTTAAATAAATGACCGGATTGTCGGTCGAATCCTGTAAAATAACCAGGCTGCTGTCGCCGCTTTCCGATTCAAACGTCACCCGGTTTGCGGCCGTGGCTCCCATGATCTGATTGATTTCAATTTCAGTATTGTAGGTCCCGTTCCTCACTTTAAAAACTACCGGACAGGTAATTCCTGAATAATTGAGATATTCCACAGGTTCGCTTAAGTTATCAAAGTCAGGATTGGATCCGCCTATGGTATATGTTCCGCAAAGAGGAGGATAGAGTTTTAAACTTTTAACCGTATCGTTGAAATGGTTGCAATCAACCAGGCTGTTCGGACTGCTGCTCCATATTTTCACCAGCGAAGTTCCTGAGGAGGGAAAATCAAAAACCCCGATGTTCACCTCCGCACTCTGACCGGAGGTAAGTACCCCTGTCCACTGAAATACCGGCAGTATAAAACCATTCACCTCACAGTGCAACATAACGGAATTCAGCGCTTCTGTACCCTGATTCCGGAGGATGACTTTAACAGGCTGGATACCGGGAGACAATGGATTTACCGGGGATGTAACCTGCTCTGTTCCGGCATCGGCTGAACACAGGTCAAATTCCTTTGCTCCCACATCAGGGGTGGCGGGGTTCCGCAGGGTTGAGTCGATGTCGTAAATAATGCCGGAAATGGGGGTGCCTGCATTGTTTAACACGACCTGGTTCGGTTTGAGGTTCGTTGGCGAGGTATAAAGTGGATTTACATTCCTGGCGTTTGTTTCACCCTGTATTGCAAACTTCCAGGAGGACAAAGTCGGGTACACCGTGTTATTCAAACTTCCAATCTTGTTTGTTGTGCTGTAATAGTCATTGAAATCAAGGGTTGTTGCATCAGGGATAATATCCAGGAACGCCGCAAAACCCCCTCCGGGATTAGCAAAGATGTTGTTCTTAATCGTAAGGTTACCAGAGTTCTTAACTTCAAATGCCCGTGAAAGCGAATTCAAACCGGTTACGTTTATGCTGTTACAGGCCAGCTTCATGCTGGTCAGGCTGTTCTCCACCATGATCCCGGTGGTTTGCTTCGTACCAGTAGTTTGAATGAAATTGTTTACAATGGAACTTGGTCGGTTTTTAGAATTCACACAATAAATGCCAGTCCCTGTTACCCCGGTCACCCTGTTTCCGGAGATGAGAAAATAATCGGAAGCCGGATGGACGGAATAGTAATAATCACCGTTAACCTTGATACCAATTGCCGGGTTTTTTATTTCGTTGTTACAGATGAAAACACTGTCGGTAAGTATTGGGTTATATATATTGGACGTATTGATGCTGTATTTACAAAGATCAAACTGATTTCCGGTTATCCGGATTTTCCGGAAACCAGATGCATTAACCCCATAATTGTAAGCCCCGGTGATGCGGTTGCCCCTGATGGTTATATCCGTTGAGTTGTACGATGTTATCCCGTAGAATCCCCCATTCAGCACATTTTCAATTACACTCACATTGCCAGCCTCCGACAAACTGATAGCGGTACCACCGCTCCCGACAGGGCCCGAAACATTACTCACCCGGTTTTTGCTGAGGGTTATGTTCGTTGAATGGCCGTCTACCACGATGCGGTTATCGGTATAGCTTTGCAGCAGGAAATTACAATTTGCCACATGAATATCCTGGGAACTGTTGCCAATAAAAATGCCGCCAAAGCCCATAAAACCCAGTTTAACAAAATTGACATACCGGGCACCGTTTAAATAAATGATCTTTGAAAATTGTGAGGACTGTAAAATGGCCAGACTGCTGTCACCGCTTTCCGATTCAAAAGTTACTGTATTTATAGCGGTTGTTCCCGGAATATTATTAATTTCAGGGTGCTCATTGTATGTCCCGTTCCTGACTTTGAATACCACCGGGCAGGTAACCCCGGCACTGTTCAAAAAAGCAATTGCCTGGGAAAAAGATTGAAAATCGGGACTTGAACCGCCAATCGTATATGATCCGCACAGGGCAGGATACAACCCGGGGCTGCAGGCAGTATTATTGCCCGGATTGCAATCAGACTGGTTATTGGGATTGCCAACAGTGGCTGTGACCAGGTAAGAAGTAAGTGCCTGAAAATCAAAATAACCCAGCATGATTTCGATACTCTGGCCACTTGCAAGGGTACCGGTCCAGTAGAACGGAGGCTGCATTGCACTATTTACCTGCCAGTTTATTACCGCTGAATAAAGTGCACCAGCCCCCTGGTTTCCAAGGATCACCTTTACCTCCTGTAACCCGGGAATGAGCGGGTTGACAGGGGCTGATACCTTGTCAATCCCTGCATCCACCTCACAAGGCTCAAACTCTTTGGCGCCGATATCGGGAAATTGGGCGTTTCTGGGCACAGAGTCGATGTCATACTGAATTCCAGCCAGAGGAGTACCGGAACTGTTTAATGCTATCTGCCCGGGTGTAAGGTTGGTGTCTGATTCAAAAAACGGATTGGCATTTTTTCCGTTGGCCTCTCCCTGGATGGCTGTTTGCCAGGAAACCAGTGTATAAAAGGTTATATCATTCACAAACCCAATCTTGCCGGAACTACTGAAATAATCGTTGTAATCCCATGAGGAGGCCAGGGGCTTTGGCTGCAGCCAGGCGGCAAAACCGCCCCCCGGGTTCGAAAAAATGTTGTTTCGTAAAAGGAGACTGTCAGAGCTAAGGGTCTCCAGCGCCCGTGATTGGGGATGAGAATTTATGACATTCACATTGTTATAAACCACCTGAACTTTCTTCCGGTTGTTTTCCACCTTAATTCCCGCAGCCAGAGAGTTGCCGCTTACCTGTATAAAATTATTAAACACTTTCCCCGTTCTGTACTTGAAATTCAAATAGATACCCAAAGATGTTATTCCTTTAATCCTGTTGCTGCTGATCTGGTAACTCCCGGGTGCATCTGACCCATTGCCTTCCAATCTGATCCCGATTTGCTGGTTTGAAATGGTATTATTGCTGATAATAAGGGTATCCACAGAATATGAGGCAGAAAATATTCCGCTATATCCGGGGATGTTTTCATTTTGACCTGAGATTAAATTATGAATGATTCTGCAGTTTTGAACAGGTCCGAGGAAGATCCCATATGAATTTGATTTTATCACATTATCCTTGATGGTAGCCCGGTGCAGAGCATTCAATTGCACTCCGTAGTTATAATTTCCAACCATCAGGTTGTTATCGATTTCTACTTCGCCGGGATAATTACCGTAGATGAAGTAAGAACCGATTCCGGTAAACAGGTTGGAGTGAATGCTGATCCGGTTGGAATTCCCGACAATATTAATTGCGGAAGATCCCCAGTTGTTTCGCCAAATCCTGCAGTGCCCGATAAGGATATCGCTGGCATTATTATCAATTTTAATGTTACACGACTCCCCATAAATGGTATAATTTGAAACGATGGTAATTTGATTAAAAATGATATGCTGTGTTCCAATTAGCTCGATAATGGGTTGAGCCAAAGAACTTTGAAGTATTACCTGGCTGCTGTCACCGCTTTCAGATTCAAAAGTCACCGTATTCACAGAGGATGAACCAAAAATCTGGTTAAGCGTAAACCGCTCATTGTAAGTTCCGTTGCGTACTTTGAAGATAACCGGGCAGGTTATTCCGCCATGGTTCAGAAAATCAACCGCCTGCCCGAAGGTGGTAAAATCGGGATTAATGCCTCCAATGGTGTAAGTGCCGCAAAGAGAGGAATAGAACATTTGCGCGGTTGTATCATTGGTGGAGTTGGGATCGGGGTTCCCGTTGGGTTGATCGCTCCATGCTTTAACCAGGTTGCCTCCCGTTGGTAAAAAATTATAATTTCCCAATGCGATGTTATCGATTTTGGAACCATAACCCAGGCTGCCCGACCAGGTAAAAGGGGGCTGCATAACCCCGTTTACCGACCACTTCAAAATGGCACCCGTAAGTGTTTGGTACCCGAAATTGCTGAGTGAAACCTCAACACTCTGCAAACCCGTTGTAAATGGAACCACGGGGCTGTTAATAGCAGAAATACCGGCATCCAGTTGCAGGGGAGAGTAAATCCGTACATTGTCGATGGCCCAGTAGCCCTTCCCGTGTCCTTCCCATTGAAAACGAAGTTTGGCATTGGTTATGCCGGCACAAACCGCACTCAGATCTATTATTTCATGCCCGGGATTAGAAAGTGAGGTGGTGGAAAACGAAGTAACTTCAATCCAGGAGACACCATTAAATGCCAGTATTTTTCCAAGAGCACCTATATCCGCCTTGAAATAATGATCGATGAACAGCAAACAGTAACTGCCGATGGAAGCATCAAAAAATGGCGTTTCGAGTGAAACCCTTTCCAATGCTGTATCCGGCGAAACCTGCTGGGCATCAAAAATGGCAAAAGGCACGGTAACGGGGAAGTTTATAGTTCGGTTACCGGGGTTATCAAAATGCCATTTGGCCGGTGCCCCCCCTGTTATTGTGTTATTTTGCCAGTTGGCCGGCGGTAAAATTCCTGTAGCAAGAGAAAAATCCTCGCTGAGAATATACATCTGGGCATGAACAGTTTTCATTGCATACAACAATGTAATGAAAACAAATAAATATCTCGCTGACTTCATCTATCCCCTGATTTATGTGAAATAAATAACAGATTTTTGAACGGGTAAAGTTAACTGAAAAAGCGTCAAAATCCATCCGGGGAAATAAAATAAGTAATCACCCTTACACATACCTGTGTAAAGGGCTCTTAATACTCAGAAAAGAAATATAAACTATCCTTTCAAGGCTTCCGCTCCCGAAACGATCTCGAGAATGGCGTTGGTAATCGCATTCTGACGGGCCTTGTTGTAAGAAATGTTCAGGCTGCGCAAAAGATCCTTGGCGTTTTCAGTGGCCTTATTCATCGCTGTCATACGGGCGCCCTGTTCGGAAGCATACGAATCAAGCACCGCTTTGAACAGCTGAATACGCAACGTTTTCGGGATCAATTCGCGTACGATGGTCTCTTCATCGGGTTCAAAAATGTAATCCGACTCCGACCTGGTTGCAGGTACCTGGGCAACGGGTTGCGGAGGGGCGATAGGCAGGTATTGTTCAACAATAAGGCGCTGCACGGCCGCATTTTTGAACTGGTTGTATATCAGGTCGATCCGGTCGTAATTTTTTCCGGCAAAATCCTTCATCAGTTTTTCTGCAAGTACTGAAGCATTGACAAAGGTAAGCTGGTCGAAAAGTTCATCATGTGATTCAATGACATTGTATTTTCTTTTACGGAAATACTCTGTGGCTTTCCGGCCTATGGTCATAAAACTAACATTACCCTGGTTAAATTGCTCCTTGTAGGTAGTGTTGACAAGTTGCAGGGCCATTTTGATGATGTTGGAGTTAAAAGCCCCGCACAAACCGCGGTTGGAGGCAATGACTACCAGCAGGATCTTCTCCTGCTTACGTTCAGCGGAGAATACATTTTCATCGGAATTGTCTATCGAAGCGCTCAGATTTTGCAGGATATCCCTCAGTTTGGCCGCATAGGGGCGCAATTTGATGATAGCCATCTGAGCCTTGCGCAACTTGGATGCCGCCACCATTTTCATGGCATTGGTAATCTGCTGGGTCGATTTTACCGATGCAATCCGAATACGTACTTCCTTCAGTCCGGCCATTTCTCTGTCTTATTTCTTTTCCTCGTATTTTTTTGACAGCTCTTTTGCCACCTGTTCCATTGTTTTGAGATCTTCATCCAGGAGTTTGCCGGCTTTCAGATTATCGAGTACCACCTGGTGCTTTTCTTCCATAAAATGGAGGTATTCCGTTTCAAAATTATTGACGCTCCGCACCGGGATGTTCCGCAGCAAACCACGTGTTCCGCAGAAAATGATGGCGATTTGTTTTTCAACCGTCATCGGCGAATACTGTGGTTGCTTGAGGATTTCCACATTGCGTGCGCCTTTGTCGAGCACGGCCTTGGTGGCGGCGTCGAGGTCGGAACCGAATTTCGAAAAAGCTTCGAGTTCACGGTATTCAGCCTGGTCGAGCTTCAGCGTTCCGGCGATTTTCTTCATCGATTTGATCTGTGCATTCCCTCCTACCCGGGATACTGAAATACCCACGTTGATGGCGGGCCGGATACCGGAATTGAAAAGTGCCGTTTCAAGAAAGATCTGCCCGTCGGTGATAGAGATCACGTTGGTTGGAATGTATGCCGACACGTCGCCGGCCTGGGTTTCGATGATCGGAAGGGCGGTAAGCGACCCTCCTCCTTTTACCATGCTCTTCAGGGTAGCCGGAAGATCGTTCATCTGGGCGGCAATTTTATCGGAAGAGATGACTCTTGCTGCACGTTCAAGAAGCCGGGAATGGAGATAGAATACATCACCGGGATATGCTTCCCGTCCGGGGGGACGGCGCAGCAACAGCGAAACTTCACGATAGGCTACCGCCTGTTTCGACAGGTCGTCATAAATAACCAGGGCCGGGCGTCCGGTATCGCGGAAGAACTCGCCAATGGCAGCGCCCGCAAAAGGAGCATAATACTGCATGGCTGCAGGATCGGAAGCAGTGGAAGAAACTACCACGGTATAATCCATGGCGCCTTTTTCTTCAAGTGTTTTCACAATATTTGCTACCGTGGATCCTTTTTGTCCAACAGCAACATAAATGCAGTAAACCGTCTCACCTTTGGCGTGAAATTCCTTCTGGTTGATGATGGTATCAATGGCAATGGCTGTTTTCCCTGTCTGCCGGTCTCCGATAATCAGCTCACGTTGTCCGCGGCCGATCGGGATCATGGCATCAATAGGTTTGATCCCAGTTTGCAGAGGCTGATTCACCGGCTGGCGGTAGATCACACCCGGGGCTTTGCGCTCGAGCGGCATTTCGTAGCGGACGCCTTCAATCTTTCCTTTGCCGTCGATGGGCTCGCCAAGGGTATTGATAACCCGGCCCAGCAGGCCTTCGCCCACCTCGATGGAAGCGATGCGACGGGTACGTTTCACCACATCACCCTCTTTTATCTCGAAATAATCGCCAAGTAAAACAGCGCCAACATTGTCTGCTTCAAGATTCAGCACGATGCCTTTCAGCCCGTTTTTCTCAAACTCGATCAGCTCTCCGCTTTCTACATTGTTCATGCCATAGATACGGGCAATACCGTCTCCAACGGTCAAAACAACGCCTACCTCTTCAAGCTCTTTTTCACTCTGGTAACCGGCAAGTTCCCTGCGTAAAATCGCCGTAACTTCTGCGGGTTTAATATCAGCCATAATTTAAATTTTAAGTAGCGAAATAGTGAAATGGCGAAATAGCGAAATCAACTACTTCTTAAAATTCCTTTTTGTATAGATTTACTTTTGAAATTGCATTGCGCATATCGTCGATTTCCCTTCGGATACTTGCATCATATTGTTTGTCGTCCCAGTTCAGAATAAATCCGCCGATAAGCGACTGGTCAATTTCAGCCTTCAGATCGATATCTGACCCGGTGTATTTCTGCATCAGCACCATCACCTGTTTCCGGGTGGTTTCGTCAGGTAAAACCGGCGATTTGAAATGCACGGTCAGAATGTTCCGGTAAGCCTGGTATAGTTCCGCCACTTTAATTGCAATGGCGGGGATAAAAGCCTCCCTGTTTTTTCTCACCATGATCAGCATATACGTCATGGAAAGAACATGAATATCCTTGCTGAAAATGTCCTGGAGAATGGTCAGTTTTTTCCCGGAATTGATAATCGGGCTTTTTAACAATAACCTTAACTCTCTGCTGTTTTCGCAAATATCGGTAATCTTTAAACTATCCTGATACACCTCCTCCACCACACCCTTTTCGAGTGCAAGTTCAAACAGTGCTTTTGCGTATCGTTCCGCTACCAAAGAAATATTCATTCCGGTTAGTTGAATTTAATTTCTTTTAATAATTCCTGAACATACTCTTCCTGTTTCTTCGGATCAGACAGTTCGCGTTTTAAAATGAACTTGGCAAGGGTGAGAGAACTCTCCGCAATCTGGTTTTTCAACTCGGTCATGGCGGCCATTTTCTCATTGTTGATGCTTGCCTTGGCTCCTTCAACGATTCTTGAAGCCTCCTCTCCTGCCTTGATGCGCGCCTCTTCAATCAGTTTATCCCGTATTTTGCGCGCTTCATTTAAAATGGCATCCCGTTCATTTTTAGCTTCCTGCAAGAGTTGTTCATTGCTGAATTTCAGCTGCTTCATCTCTTCTCTTGCCTGATTCGCGGAATTCAACGCCTCATGGATCGAGGTTTCCCTCTCCTTGAGCATCAGAAGAATGGGTAACCAGGCAAATTTCTTGAGGACAAACACCAGGATTAAAAAAGCCAGTGTCATCCAGAAAATCAATCCCAGTCCCGGAGTGATTAATTCCATATCAGTTTGCTTTAAATATTTTTAATTTGAAAAATTCTTTACGGATCAACCAACCGTTGATCCGTAAAGAACCTGTTGCAGCTGCTAGATGAAAAGGATCAGCAGACAAACAACGATAGCAAAAAATGCCACTCCTTCAACAAGAGCTGCGGCAATGATCATATTCGAACGAATATCACCAATTGCTTCGGGCTGACGGGCAATGGATTCGAGTGCGCTTTTACCGATATTACCGATACCGATGCCGGCACCAATTACCGCGATCCCTGCGCCCAGTCCTGCTCCCATTTTTGCAATAGCGGCGAAATCGCCGGCCAGTTGCAGTAAAATTGCTAATAAATGCATAATAAACAGGTATTAAGGTTAATAAAATTCAAAATTCAAAATTCGTTGTTCAATATTCGTTATTCTTTTCTCCTAATGGTGCTCCGGCTCAATCGTAGCCAGTCCGAAATACAGGGCCGACAACAAGGTAAAAACGTAAGCCTGTATAAAAGCGACAAGCAATTCAAGCAAGTTCATAAAGATCATGAAAGCCACGGAAAAGACCGAAACTCCATATCCAATGGCGGCATTCATCTCGCCAAAAATGAAAATCAGGCTGATGAATCCCAGCACGATGATATGCCCGGCGGTAATGTTGGCAAAGAGTCGGATCATCAACACAAATGGTTTTGTAATGATTCCGATGATCTCCACAACCGGCATTAATGGTATCGGCAGTTTCAACCACCAGGGAACTCCCGGGGTATTAATGATATCCACCCAATAATGCTTATTCCCGTTTACCGTGGTAATGATGAAGGTGAAAACAGCCATGACCAGGGTAACGGCGATGTTTCCGGTAACATTGGCTCCTCCGGGAAAAAACGGGATCAGCCCGAACAGGTTGTTGAAAAAGATGAAAAAGAACACGGTCAGTAAAAAGGGCATGAACTTCTCATACCGTTTTTCACCGATGGAACTTTTTGCAATATCGTCGCGGATAAAAATGATCAGCGGTTCAAGGAATGACTGCAGCCCGCTGGGAGCCTTTCCCCGGTTGCGGGTATACGACCGGGCAACGGAAATAAACACCAGGATGAGCAGCATTGAACTCATCAGGATGGCCAGTACGATTTTGGTGATTGAAAAATCATATACTGCCGGGCCTTCTGCTTCAGCATGGCTGCTTTCGCCGGCACGCACGATCTTTCCCTTGTGCGGACCTTCCTGTTCAAGTTTGAAGCCCAGGTAGCTGTGTGTTTCGTTGTGAAACCTGCTTGAACAGAAAGTGTACAATTTTCCATCATAAAGCAGGATGATCGGAAGAGGAATGGTTAGATGAAGGCTGCCGATTTCGGCAACATGCCATTCGTGGTTGTCCACCACATGTTCCATGATCATCTCCCCCGCGTTGAATTTTTCCCCGGCATGACCTTCGGTTTTTCCCGGTTGTTCAAAAACACTGTCACTGGCCGGAACCAGCACGGTGTGGTCCTGAACGGATGCAAACATCCTGCTTATGAACAGAAACCCAATGATAAGGCCGAGCACAGGAAAACGGAGATAGGGCATGTACGATCTGATTGCTGTCATGAAACCACTTGCATTGCTTTAATCAGCGCAAAAATAGAAAATAAAATTGAATTGGGAAAATGATGATTTGTAACCAAATAACAAATTCTTCGTCTTAATGCCCTACTGAAGTGTAAAATCACTAATTTTGAACTCTTTTAAAACCCATGAAAATGCATGCGTATAAGTTTAAATTATGGCTTACTGCCTTTGTAATTATTGCTTTTTGGGGTATTTCAGGCACAAGTCTCGCACAAAAAATTTGGACACTTGAGGATTGCATCAATTACGCACTGGAAAACAACCTCGACATCAATAAACAACTTTTCACCGTTGAAAGCAACAAGGACGCGCTGCTGCAAAGCGGGTTGAATATGTTGCCCAACCTCAATGCCAATGGTTCCAATGTTTGGAACTACGGTCAGACCATCGACCAGTACACCAACACATTTGCTTCAACCACGGTGCGTTCCAACAATTTTTACATCTCGAGCAATGTTACGCTGTATTCAGGGCTGCAAAAGCTGAATACATACAAGGAAAATAAAATCAACCTGCTTGCCAGTCAGTACGAAGTTGACGTAACCAAGAACAGCATCTCGCTGATGGTTGCGGGATATTATCTCGATATCCTGTTTAACCTCGAATTGCTGGATGTGGCACGGGAACAGCTGCAGATCACCACTGCACAGGCCGAAAGGATTGAGAAAATGGTGGCTGCCGGCTCTTCGGCAAAAGGCGACCTTTTGAACATACTGGCACAGAAAGCAACAGAAAAGTTGAATGTTGTAAGTGCTGAAAACCGGTTGTATATTTCAAGCCTTTCGCTGCAACAGTTGATAAATCTGCCGGTTACGCGCGATTTCACTGTTGAGAAGCCGATGCTCAAAGCGGTTCAGGCTCCCAAGGACAAGATCACGGTGGATGTGATCTTCGACCATGCCATGAAGACACGACCCGAAATTAAAAGCGCCGAACTGCGTGTTGAAAGTGCACAAAAAAGACTTGCCATCGCCAGGGGTTATGTGCAACCCACCCTCTCGCTGAGTGGCTCATGGGGAACAGGATATTCGGGTGTTGCTCAGGAAATTGATCCGGATGTTCCGGCAAAGATTGTGTTTGATTCCATTGGTTTTACGAAACCATCAGGTGAAGCGGTCATGATTGGACAAGCGGATTACAGCTACCGTACAAAATCTTTCGGCGACCAGTTAAAAGACAACAGCAACCAGACTGTCGGATTTTACCTGAACATCCCGATTTTCAACGGCTGGCAGGGCCGCACCGCCATCAGCCAGGCAAAAATTCAAAAATCACAACTGGAACTCGACCTGGGAATTGTTACGCGCGACCTTCGCAAAAATATCGAACAATCCTATGCCGATGCATCATCTGCCCTCCAGAAATTTTCAGCCTCACAGGATAAAGTTGACGCCCAGGAAGAGGCGTTTAAATATGCCCAGCAGAAGTTCGATGTGGGTGTAATGACCTCATTTGACTATAACAATACCAAAAAAGAGCTTACACTGGCCCAATCGCAGCTGCTGCAGGCAAAATATGATTTTATTTTCAAAACGACCATTCTCGATTTCTATATGGGGAACCCCATCAAGATCGACCGGGAATAACCAGTAACACTTGTTTCCATGACCAGGAAAATTTCGAAAAAGCAGATATGGATTATTATTGCCATTGTGGCAGTAGTGGCCATAATTGTCGTTGCCGCCATCATAAAAGGAAAAGGCAATGAAGGTACCAATGTTGCCACAGAAAAGGTGGTAAAGCGGACCATTATCCAGACGGTGTCATCCAACGGCAAGATCCAGCCTGAAAAGGACATCAAAATCAGCCCGTACATTTCAGGCGAGGTGGTTGAACTCTATGTTAAGGAAGGCAACCAGGTTAAAAAAGGCGACCTCCTTGCGAAAATAGACCCTGAAATCTACATTTCCCAGTTCGACCAGAGCGAAGCATCGGTAAATACCCAGAAAGCAAACCTGGCAAATTCCAAAGCCCGGCTTGCACAGCTGAAGGCACAATTTGAAAATGCCCGGCTTACCTACGACCGGCAGGAAAAATTATACAAGCAGAATGTGATTTCAAAGGCTGAATTTGACCAGGCTGAATCTGCATATCAGGTAGCCCAGGCCCAGGTAACTGCCGGGGAAGAAGATATCAAAGCCTCCGGGTTCATGGTGAAGAATTCTGAAGCCTCCCTGAAAAGATCGCGGGAAGACCTCACACGTACAGCCATATTTGCCCCGAACGATGGCACCGTTTCCAAGCTGAGTGTGCTGCAGGGCGAAAGAGTTACAGGAGCCTCGCAGTTCTCCAGCGGTACCGAAATCATGCGCATTGCCAACCTTAACGAGATGGAAGCGCAGGTGCAGGTCAACGAGAATGACATTGTTCGTGTAAGCATGGGCGACACCGCGCTGATCGAAGTGGATGCCTACCTGAACCGGAAGTTCAAAGGAATTGTGACCGAAATAGCCACTTCGGCCAACACCACCGGAGTAAGCGTTGACCAGGTTACCAACTTCAATGTAAAAATCCACCTTCTGAAAGAATTCTACAAAGATCTGCTGATCGGAAAAGAGGTCAACTTCTCCCCCTTCCGCCCGGGAATGTCGTGCACCGTAGAAATCCAGACAGAAATTGCCGAGAACACGCTTACAGTGCCTATCCAGGCAGTTACCACCCGGATTGCCAAAGACAGTCTCGACAAGATCAACGAAAAAAATAAAACCAAAAAAGAGGGCGGAAACGATGAAGTTGAAGTTGTTTCCACCGCCAAGAAAAATGAAAAGATCCAGGAGTGTGTGTTTGTTTTGAGAGACGGTACAGCCAAAAAAATTGATGTTAAAACAGGCATCCAGGATAACACTTATATACAGATCACCACCGGGTTGAAAGCCGGCGACGAAATCATCACCGCTCCTTACAGCGCCGTTTCAAAACTCCTTAAGGACGGGGATAAGGTGAAGAAAGTTGATAAGAAAGACTTATTTACCAAAGAGAAAGAATAATCTTGCATGGCGCTGATCCTATGCATTGAAACCGCCACAGAAGTATGCTCCGTCGGGCTGTTCCGGGATGAGATCCTTCTCGGAATCAAAGAATCATCCGACCGGAATGTCCATTCCGCCATGCTGACTACCTTCATCGATGAGGTGCTCCGATCTGCAAATGTTGTATTTGATGACCTGGATGCCGTGGCAGTAAGCATGGGCCCTGGTTCATATACCGGGCTCAGAATAGGGGTTGCGACCACAAAAGGACTGTGCTATGCAATTGAAAAGCCTATGATTGCAATACCCACCCTGCAGGCAATGGCCGTGGGGATCAATAACCAGGCCTCTTTGGTTTGTCCGATGATTGATGCAAGGAGGATGGAAGTGTACTGTGGGCTGTATGATGATAAAAACATTGAGATACGGGAGGTTCGGGCTGAAATTATCGATGAGTTTTCATTTCAGGAGTTCCTGGCAGATCACACCGTCGTTTTCGGAGGTATGGGGGCAGAGAAATGCAAATCTATTCTGGAGAATAACCCAAACGCTACATTCGTGGATGGCTTTCAGGCTTCCGCCCGGTTCATGGCCGGCCTGGCAGCAGAGAAATTCAGACTGCAGCAATTTGAAAACCTGGCCTATTTTGAACCGTTTTATCTGAAGGATTTTGTGGCGGGGAAGCCGAGGGTGAAGGGGTTGGAATAAGTAGCGAGGTAGCGAGGTAGCGAGGTAGCGAAATAGCGAAATGGCGAAATGGCGAAATGGCGAAATAGTGAAATAGTGAAATTATGGTTCAGAGGTTTAGGACGAGGGTGGTAAATGTGGGGAGTCTTCCTATGGGGGGAGACAACCCCGTGAGGGTGCAGTCGATGACCAATACCGACACGCTTGATACAAAAGCCACTGTTTCACAGGCTATCCGGATGATTGAGGCGGGTTGTGAATATGTTCGTATTGCGGTTCCATATATGCGGGAAACGGAAAACCTCCGGGAGATTAAAAATCAACTCCGCCGCGAAGGATTTGACACGCCGATCATTGCCGATGTGCACTTCAAAGCCGAAATAGCAGAGGTTGCAGCAGCGATAGTTGAAAAAGTTCGTATTAACCCGGGAAATTACCTTCCTTCGCGTATCATGCATCACGAGTCGCGGGAGAACGATCCCGGTATTGCTCTTGAAATGCTTGCCGACAGGCTTTCCCCGTTGTTAAAAATCTGCAGGGATCATGGCACGGCCATCCGGATCGGCGTGAATCACGGATCCCTTTCTTCCCGTATCATGGATCTCTATGGCGATACCCCGCTTGGAATGGTGGAATCGGCGCTTGAGTTCGCCCGTGTTTGCGACAGCCTCTCTTTTCACAACCTTGTTTTTTCCATGAAGGCAAGCAATATCCGGATGATGATCGCGGCAAACCGGCTGCTGGCAGAACGAATGCAGCAGGCGGGCATGAATTATCCCATCCATTTGGGTGTTACGGAAGCCGGAGCCGGGGAAGACGGGCGGATCAAATCGGCTATTGGCATTGGCAGCCTGCTGGCCGATGGCATTGGGGATACCATACGGGTTTCACTCACCGAAGATCCGGAATTCGAAATTCCGGCAGCTTACAGCATCCTTCAGTCGGCCGGAGTCCGCATTACCAAAACCGAATTTGTTGCGTGCCCGTCCTGCGGCAGAACCCAGTATAACATCCAGGAAGTACTGAAGAGTATCCAGGAAAAAACATCCCATCTGAAAGGGCTGAAAATTGCAGTGATGGGTTGTGTGGTCAACGGCCCCGGAGAAATGGCCGACGCGCATTACGGCGTTGTGGGTGCGGGAAGCGGAAAAATCCACATTTACAAGGGACAAAAGCTGATGAAGAAAAATGTGGCTGAAGCCCATGCGGCTGAAGCGCTGGTTGAACTTATCAAATCATGCGGGGATTGGGTTGAAGGTTAATTCCCGGTCACAATCCGGATACACCGCGGCAGAATTTCAAAGGTAAATGGCGTATGCCCCAGCGACTCCCCGTCGGTTTCAAGGAATACCCTGCCAATCGACCTGATGCGGATGTTTTCGCCTTTAAAGGTAGCCACCATCGGAAGATTGACCAGCGAACCATCGAACAACTTCCGGGCATACCGGACGACCATCCATTTTGATGTTTTTTTGATCAGGGTTACATCCAGCAGGCCATCATCGGCAATGGCATCGGGAACCTGCATCATCCCCCCGCCGTTGTATTTGCAAATGCCGACATTCATCGAAAATATCTCACCTTTGAACGCCGGTTTGCCGTCCACCTCTATCACCGCTTCAATGAACTGATACTGGAACAGGCTGGCAAAAACAAAATACATGTAGGTGAGCGGCCCGCCCAGTCCTTTCTCCTTCAGCAGGTTGGTTTTTTTTGCCACCAGCGCGTCGTATCCCATCCCGGCCACATTCATGAAATAGCGCTTTACCTGTTCCTCCCCGTGATAGTAGGTCACTTTTCCTACGTCTTGTAAAAAGGTTCTCTGCTGTTTCAGGATGCCAATGGCCTTCAGATAATCGAACGGGATGTTGAACATGCGGCACCAGTCGTTGCCTGTTCCTACGGGAATCATGCCGATCAGGACTTCTGAAGCCGAAACCTGCTGCATGACTCCGTTAAGGACTTCATTCAGGGTTCCATCCCCTCCCACCACGCAGATTTTCCTGGTCCCGCTGATGATGGCATCTGAGACAATGTCAATGGCATGGCCTCTTCTTTCGGTGAGGCGGAAATCAAAATCCACCTTCTCCTGACTTCGACACTTTTTTAGCTACTGTTTTTCAATAGTCTCATAGACAACA
>CAZVNF010000046.1:21153-23468 GCA_964628215.1 uncultured Draconibacterium sp. | reverse complement strand
TTCCGGGGGTGTCGGGAGCCTGGAATGAAATCGCAGATGTTCCGTCATTATTTATCCTGACATCGGGGTTCCAGTAAATCGTGTTGCGGGAATCGGGCATATGCCCTGGGGATCGTTTTACCGGAATGGTATCTGCGCCATCATTCAGAAACTGGTAATTCACAAAGGTTCCCGAGGTGGGAAGGTCGATTCCGGCGAAATCATTTTTTTCCGACACAAAACTGATGATCCCGCCATAGGTTACACTTCCCTTTACATACGGGGAGTTGACGAATTCAACCCGTTGAATGTCAATGGGCGACATGGCCAGTATCTTGTCAATGTCATTCACGGCCACCCAGTCGACCAGCATCAGCGGTTCGTAAATAGACATGTCTGTTTGTGAAGTGTAAAACCTGAATTGCTTTTTCCCCTGCACTTTTCGTAGTTTGACCATCACCGGGAGTTCGGAGAAATACTCTTCAAGTGTAGGCAGGTCAATGTATTTCTGCATGACAAGTATCTCTGAGGGTGCTCCGTAAAATGAAACTTTGAGATCTGCTGCCGTGGAATCACCTTTTCCGGGTTCCATCCGGAAATTACTCGTAACCCTGAAATTTACCGCCAGTTTGTAAGCACTCCGGATCTCTTCTTCTGAAAGCGTAAAAACAGGGAAGGGAAGATCGACTGGTTTGGAACAGAAATCATTGTCGATGAGTATTTCAGGAATAAGGTTCTGAAAGTCATCGGCGCATAGAAAAATGTCCCTGCTGCCTGTGTAATCAGGCAGGGGGAAGAAAAATCTCCCGCCCGAATCGGTGTGTGCCACCATGATGTCTTTGTCGCCGATTACAGACAGGTTAATTTTAGCACCCGTCACCGGTTGCCCGGTTTTCTTCACCACCAGGTTACCCGATAGTGACACCCCGCGGGTTTCGGGCAGGTATATTGTACTGTCGGCTTTACCTGACTGATTTTGAACCATAACCGGTATCTCATGGTAAGCCGGTTCAGGGAAAACCGACAGGCAAAGTCTGGCCGTCAGATTCGTGTCGTTTTTGTAATTCACGGTTAATTGGATCTCCTCCCCGGGCAAAAAAGTTGTTTTGCCTGCAGAAACATCAACAGACACTCCCTCCGGTGTGATTTCCGGTTTATTTCCTCTGTTACCGGTTGTGTCAGCCGCATCATGTCCGGAAAGAACCTCCGTTTTATGAGGATTGATGATTTTCAGCATGATGTATTTGTATTGACCCGGACCGGCATTTCTCATGAACCGGGTGTAGAACTTCAGAAAATAGATACCTGAGATGGTCTCTTCCGGAATTGTAATGCACCCCTGTCCGGAAGAATTTTTTACCGCGATTTTTCTTCCGGTGATCCTGCTTCCGTCGGGTTTGATGAGTTCGCAGTATAAAACAAGGCTGGCTTCTGCCTGAGGAAGATCGCTCCCGCGGAAGATAATGGCTGAAAAACAGACATTCTCCCCGGAAACATACATGGTTCGGTCGGTGCAAGCCTGAATCCGTTCACCCACAGTGCTGACCGGTGCGTTTTGTGAATGAAGCGCCGGACCGGCAAAGATTGCCAAAAGCAAAACGAGACAATATGCAGAAATGAATCTTTTCATGCTATTTTGGCCAAAAATCAGGTTTTACAGTTGTACCGCCGCCCAACCGGCAGTCAATACATTCATGGGTAAGGATCCTCAAATATCCCTGCAGATTGTAATAGAAATAAACAGGGTATTCGGCCGGGGAAAACTCCAGCCACCCCATTCTTCCCAGGGCATCCTCTGAACATCCGTTGTTGTAATCAAGTACAATTCCTTCGATGTCTTTGTAAAAATATCTTTTTGACGATTCGGATGCGGTATAAAAATACCCGAGCACGTCTTTATCCGGGTTGCTTGTATTCTTCATGTTACCTTTGATGGCAAGGGGTTGTTTTTCATATAAGCCTCCCTGCTCATTGCTGTTGATACGCAGTTGTTCCCAGTAATTGTAAGCCCCCCCGGTAAGGGCAAGCTGGCGAACCAGTATG
Organism: uncultured Draconibacterium sp.; assembly: GCA_964628215.1. Classification (GTDB taxonomy): domain Bacteria; phylum Bacteroidota; class Bacteroidia; order Bacteroidales; family FEN-979; genus CAIVAT01. The sequence continues at coordinate 21,446 of CAZVNF010000046.1, read as the reverse complement.
CTGTATAGGTAGGCCAGTCGCGGAGTATTCCCGTCGATGGAATGCAATGGGTATCGTTTGTAAATATTTTGCGTAAGGTTTTTCGTGGAAATGGTAAATACATTTTTAGCCGGAACAGTAGCATAGCAAATGTTGTTGGTGTAATCAGGAGGTTTTATTTCGTTGAATGTGCCGTCGTAGAAAAATTCGCCAGGATGGGCTGCATGATATTCAAATGTTTCTATCACCTCCCACTTGTAATAGCGGCTGTAATCGCCAATGGCATCAAGGTCGGCGTAAAACTGCATGACCCT
>CAZVNF010000046.1:14716-21053 GCA_964628215.1 uncultured Draconibacterium sp. | reverse complement strand
TTGTTTTTCGCGCTGCTGTCGATGGGCGGGTCGTAGGACTTGATGCACGCGGCAAGCAGCAGCATGGCGAACAGGACGGTGATGGTGTTAATCCGCTGCATAATTCCCGAGTTTAAACAACCAGGTGACGGTGAATATAGGCACACCTATGACTGAATATTTGTAGCTGTTTATTTTTCCATCCTCCAGTTTGAAATAAACCGAGTATGGGTTATCCCGGCCGGTAACATTGTACAGGCTGAAGACGAATGAGTTATGGAGAAGTTTGTTCCGTCTCAGGCTCCCTTCGATGGTGAGCGACAGGTCGAGCCTGAAATAGTCGGGAATGCGGTATTCATTGCGGTCGGAATAATCAACGTACGGAGTGCCGCCGATGTAATATACCGACACGGGGTAGGTAACCGGCCTTCCGCTCTGATATGTCATCACCCCCGAGGCGGTCACCCTGCGGCTGAAATGAAACATGATCACGGTATTCAGCACATTCGGAATGTCGAAATTGGCCGGGTAGGCAAGTCCGTTGTTGATGCGCTCCCAGGGCTGATCCCCGTTAACCTCTACGATAGATCGCGAGTAGGTGTACGACAGCCATCCCTCAAGCCTCCGGCCACTGCGACGCAGCAGAAATTCAAGTCCGTATGCATGCTGGAAGCCGGGTAAAACGGTGGTTTCGACCAGCGGATTGCCAAGGAAATCAGCACCGTCGATAAATTCGGGGTAATTGACGGTCCGCTTGTAATAAAGTTCCACCGAGGTTTCCCATCCCAGTTTGGGAAAGGTGCGGAAAACACCAGCCGAGAACTGGGTGCTCCGGGCCGGGGGAATATGATAATCAGCCAGTTTCCATTGTGAGTTTGGCGCCAGGGCGATCGTATTGTTAAGCACAAACAGGTTCTGGTGCATCTGGTTGAATGCAACCTTAACCGTTCCGTTCGCATCTGTGCGCATGATCACTGCGGCCCGGATATCCGGTTCGAAATACCATTTTATGGCCTGCCCTTTACCATAGATGAGGGTGTCATTGATGTAGCGGGGGTCCTCCGGGGCTCCGGGATAATAGGTGTATACCGTTCGGGGACCAAGGGGGTTGAAGAGGGCAAGCCTGACCCCTGCTGAGATGTTCATCCAGGGCAGCAGATCATGTGAGTCGGAAACATAAAGAGCGCTCTCAATGCCCTGTTCCTTCCCGAGTTCGACCGGCAGCCTCAATGATTCAGCTCCGTAAGGCGAAACCGTTCCCCGGTCAAGTTTGTAAAGCACCAGTCCGCCGCCATACTGAAGCGTGTTTTTTGAAGTCAGGTTCTGGGTGAAGTCGCCGTTCACCCGGTAGTCGCCAATCTTGTATGAGTGCTCATAAGCCAGGGGAAGCTCCTGCTGGTCGATGGTGTTGTAGGCATACTGAGAGCCGGTTAGCGAGAAGTCGGCACGCAGGGAGGTGCTGAACCTCCGGGTAAGGTTGACGGAAGCACCGTTGGTGGAATACTTGTAGGAGTTAAGGTCCGAGAGTTTGAAATTGTCCTGGCTGTGATACACAAAAACCGACAACTGGCTTTTTTTGAAATCATAGTTCCATGAGGCGGATAAATCGTTAAAACCGGCGGTGCTGTTGCGGATCACCGGGTCGTTGATTTGTCCAAGTATCCAGTCGGAGTAAAGATAGCGGCCACTGAGCAGGAATGAACTTGTATCTTTTTTTAACGGACCTTCAACGGAAAGGTTGGCTGCCACGGCGCTGATACCGCCCCGTACGGTGAACCGCTTGCGGTTTCCCTGTCGCCCGATGATATTGAACACCGAGCTGAGATGTCCGCCGTACTGCGCCGGAATATGTCCTTTGTAGATGGAGAAATCTTTGACAATATCTGCATTGAATGCAGGAAAAAAACCAAAGAGATGGGCTGTGTTATAAATAGGTATTTTGTTGATATAGAAAGCATTCTGGTCGTAATTTCCACCCCGCACATTGAGTCCGGCCGAGCCTTCGCCCACGGTGACGATTCCCGGCAGCATCTCCGCTACTTTCAGGATATCCCGTTCGCCCATCATCATCGGGATCTCCTTGATGGTTTTGGCTGAGATCTTTTCCAGCCCGGCATCCTTGAACCTGAAATTCATCTGCCGGTCGCCCATCACCACCACCTCCTTCATCTGAATGGCAGCCTTTTTCAACTCAATGCTGAACTCCCCGTCGGAAAAAACTTCGAGGAAATACTTCTGGGTCTCCATGCCCATAAAGGCAAACACCGCGGTGTAACTGCCCGGTTTGAGCACCATGCTCAGAAACCCGTTCTGGTCGGTGGCCTTGCCGGTATTGGTCTCCTTCAGGTACATTGTGGCGCCGATCAGTGCTTCCCCTGTCTGCTGTTCGTTGATCTTTGCGCGGATGGTTGCTTTGGAACCGCTCCCTGAAAGTCCTTTTTTACCCACCCGGATGGTTTGCAATACATCGGCCTTTCGTCCGGTGAGATACCTTTCTTCACTCTGGGTAAGGGAGGATACTTTTACTGCACTGTCGGCGAGCATTTGCTGTGTCTCAAAACGGGGCAGCGCGTCCGGCAATGTCTCGCCCCGAAGGATCACCAGGTTGCTGTTCCATTTGGAAACTTCGAATCCGGTGCCTTTCAGAACCGCTTTCACAGCAGAAAAAACACTGATGCTGTCGCCATCCAGGGTCACTTTGAACCCGGCCAGCAGCGATTCATCAAAATAGATGGTTACGCCGGAATTGCTTTGAAGATAATCGCAGAATTCCGTAAAGGGGGTCTCCCTGAAATGACACGAAACCAGCGAATCCGGACCTTTCGCGGGGCAGGGTTGACTGAAGAACAGCAGGTGGATGAAAAGCAGCAGTTTCATAACTTACCTGATGTTGCCAATAAAATTGATCATCTCGGCCATCTTTTGGTCGGAAGATTTGTTCACTTTGATTTTATTCCGTCGAAGGTAATTTTTTATTTCCTGTTTGTGCTGTGGCCCGAAGATCCCGATCAGGCTTCGTTTTGACCGGTATTGCCTGAGCTGGCCGTTGATCAGCACATACGAATCCCTGGTGGCGGGTGAAAAGATATAATCGGAAGAACCGATGGCTACCTCCAGTTTCAGATTTTTGCGCCAGTAATAGAGTATCCTCACCGGCCCTTCTCCCAGTACCTGGTAAAAACAGGGCCCCTGCTGCAGGTCGAGGAGTTCGAAATTCCGGTTCCCCAGGCTGAAACAGGTAAGCCATGCTTTCGAAACTTCGATGATATTCAGGGCGCCTGCATCAACCTCGTATTTCAGCAAAAGCTGCTGGTTCAGTATGTCATAATTCAACGCAACATCCCGAAAGCACTTCCCTCTCAGGGTCACAGTGCCGGCAAAATAATCCGGTGAAAGCAGGTACTGATGCCCTTTGGTGCCTGGAGGAAGGAAGTAGTTGTATTTTTTTCCGTTGCAGAGTGTCTGATCCAGGCCATAGGCCTTATCGTATTGCCATGTTGCCTGCTGGGATTGCACCGTTTCTGAAACGGCGATAAAAAAGGTGAGCAGGGAAACACAAATTATACCCTTCATTGGAACCAGTTCGCTGGTATTGCAAATACCGGTATAAAGATACTTATATTTAGTTTACTTTATTTGTTAATTTTACCCGCGATAAACTAACCCCCTTTCCCTTTATGAAAAAACTTTTCCTTTTTTTAGCCATGGCTGCCTTTGGTTGCATGGTAATGGCTGCGCATGTTCCCCTGCAGGATGCCCGGCAGATAGCAGTCAGCTTTTACAAGAACCAGCACCCTGGTTTCTCCGGCCAGGTTGATGTGGCAGATGGAAACAGTTTTCAGTACCAGGGAATTCCCACAATGTATCATTTCAACTTCACCTCCGGAGGATTTGTCCTGGTAGCGGCCGACGATGCCTCCATCCCCGTCCTGGGGTATTCTTTTGACAATGAAATGCCCCGTGATATTGCCATCCCTTCGCTAAAATCATGGCTGGATGGCTATTCAAAGGAGGTTTACCAGATTATCAGCCACCGGCTTGATAACAAAGAGACCAGAAAAGCTTGGGATGCCATTCTTTCAGGGATCGGCGATAAATCGGTCCGTGATGTGAATCCCCTGCTTGCCACCACCTGGGACCAGGGTTGCAATTACAATGCGCAGTGCCCGGCCGATGCCGCTGCCTTTTTCTCCTGCGGCCATGTGTATACCGGCTGTGTTGCCACCGCCATGGCCCAGATTATGAAGTATCATAATTTCCCGCCGCAGGGTGTGGGTTCTCATACGTATACCCATCCTGTATATGGGGTTCAAACAGCCGATTTCGGGGCCACAACCTATAACTGGGCCTCCATGCCCAACAATGTTACCAGTGCCAACGCGGCGGTTGCGTCCATCATGTATCACGCCGGGGTGTCGGTAAATATGCAGTATGATCCAAGCGGTTCAGGTGCCTATAGTGAGGATGTTCCCGAGGCAATGATGGATTACTTCAACTACAGCCCGGGCGTGGAGATCGTGTATAAAAGCTATTTTCCGAATGTGGAGGATTTCAAGAGCCTTCTGAGGACTGAACTTGACAAGAACCTCCCGATGTACTACAGTGGATCGGGTTCCGGTGGACATGCCTGGGTATGCGACGGGTACCGCCTGAGTGATGACAAGTTTCATTTCAACTGGGGCTGGTCGGGGTCAAGCAATGGCTGGTATGCCATTGGCGCACTGAACCCGGGCGGCAGCAGCTTCAACGACAACAATTCGGTGGTAATGCATATCAAACCATACAATCCGAACCTGATCGTGCGGATTGCCCACCCGGTGAACAATGCAGTGATCGGTGTTGGGTATCCTGTTGAAATTGAAGCCTCCACCCTGCGGGGCACGCCAACAGAAATGAAGCTTTTCATCGATGATGTTGAGAAATTCGTGGTAAGCGGAAGCACCCTTACCTATACCTGGAATACCGCTCCTTCCGATCTTGGCAGCCACCAGGTAAGGGTTTATTCCTACAACGCCACCGATACCGTGTATTATGAAATAAACCTCAATGTAGCCGAATGGATATCGCAGGCAGCGGGATTTACTGCGCCTTCACGCGGATTGAACTACATGTCGGCTGCCGACAGCAACATCGTGTGGGCCACGGCCTTTGACGACAACCTCCCGACGGGGGCCTGTTCTGATTTTACCCGGTCAGTCGATGGAGGAACCACCTGGACCCCCGGGGTGATCACCAATACCACCGGGCTTGCTTCCGCCATGATCTTTGCCATTGATGCAAACAAGGCCTATGTTCCCATGTACAAAGTTTCGGGTAGCAAACCGATGGGGATTTATGTCACCACGGATGGAGGGGCTTCCTGGGCCCGGCAAACCACCGCCGCCTTCAGCAACAGCGCCTCCTTTCCCAATTGCGTACATTTTTTTAATGACAACGACGGATGGTGCATGGGCGACCCGATCAGCGGAGAGTTTGAAATGTACACCACCTCCAACGGAGGAACCACCTGGACCGTAGTTCCCGGTGCAAATATCCCAAACCCCGTTTCCGGCGAGTTTGGCGTAGTAGGCTATTATTCTGCCGTGAATGACACCCTGTGGTTTGGCACCAACATGGGCAGGGTTTACCGGACCACCGACAAAGGACTGACCTACAACGTTTCAACCGTGACCCCGCTCAACGGGAAGTATATTGAACCTTCCTTCAGAACCGGAATGCACGGTTTGGTGCAGGATAAAAGCAATGGCAGCACCGGTGCCATGTGCGAAACATTCGACGGCGGACTGACCTGGACCAGCGTGACATCCACCGGACCTGTTTATGCAACCGACCTGGTATATGTACCCGGCACGGAGAACACCTGGGTGAGCTCGGGAGCTTCCATCAACACAGGCTCATCCTATAGTTTTGATGGCGGACATACCTGGATTGACTTTCTGGGGACCCAGGGAGCCAGGTACATGCAGATGACCTGGGTAAACAACCATTGCGGCTGGGCCGGTGGCGTGAATGTAAGCGCTACGGAAAACGGGGCATACAAATTTATCGGGATGCTCAGGCCACCGCTGCCTGCCCCTGCAAACCTTCATGCCCTGGCGGTTAACCATGATGTACACCTCACCTGGGATGCGCCGGCGGCAAATCCTGCCGGGTACAACATGTACCGCAATGGCCTCAAACTGAATGCTTCGCCCATCACCGGCCTTGTATACGACGACCTCAGTGTAACCAGCGGCCAGTATACCTATTGTGTGAAAGCATTGTATATGGATGGCGAATCGGAAGCCTCCTGTGCCACCGTGGATGTGGCGGTAGGGATCGGCGAACATGCCCGCATCACCTTAAGCGTTTATCCAAA
>CAZVNF010000046.1:0-14616 GCA_964628215.1 uncultured Draconibacterium sp. | reverse complement strand
ATGTGGCGGTAGGGATCGGCGAACATGCCCGCATCACCTTAAGCGTTTATCCAAATCCTGCGTCCGAACAATTAACGGTACAGACAGACTACACAGGTGAATTTCAGATTGTTGACTTTTCCGGGATGACTGTGATGAAAGGCCGGATGAGTGCTCCGAAAACATCTCTCGACATACGTCAGTTGGGTGCAGGGGTGTATATGTTAAGGATTCCGGCAAAAATGACTTCAGTTAAGTTTATAAAGACAGAATAACTCAGGGAAGTAACCTGATCGAAGGTCTCTGTTTCACGGTTTTTTCCTACTTTTGCAGTTCAAAACGAAATAGTATGACAGAAACTACCGAATCCGTCCGCTGCCTGATCATAGGGTCAGGCCCTGCAGGATACACTGCAGCCATTTATGCCGCCAGGGCTGACCTTAAACCTGTGATGTACCAGGGAATGCAACCCGGCGGACAACTGACCATCACCACCGAGGTGGAGAACTTTCCCGGGTACCCGAAAGGAATTACCGGCCCTGAAATGATGGAAGAATTCAAACAACAGGCCGAACGGTTTGGCACCGATACCCGCTTTGGCGTGGTAACGGAAGTCGATTTTTCTTCACGGCCATTTATCGTCAAAGCCGATGACGGAAAAACCATTTCGGCCGAAACCGTGATCATCGCCACCGGCGCCTCCGCAAAATGGCTGGGCATGGAATCGGAACGCAAATTCATGGGCTCAGGTGTTTCCGGTTGTGCCACCTGCGACGGATTCTTTTACCGGGGCCAGGATGTGGCCATTGTGGGTGGGGGCGATACCGCTGCCGAAGAGGCAACCTATCTCGCGAAACTGTGCAAAAAAGTGTATATGATCCACCGCCGCGGCGAATTGCGCGCTTCCAAAGCCATGCAGCACAAGGTACTCAGCACGCCAAACATTGAAATGGTGTGGGACAGCGCCCCCGAAGAAGTTCTGGGCGATGCAAGCGGGGTGACCGGCGTGCGGGTCCGTAATGTGAAAACAGGCGAATCGAGAGACCTTCAGGTGATGGGATTTTTTGTGGCAATCGGCCATAAACCAAACACTGAATTGTTTGAGGGCAAGCTCGAACTGGACGATATGAGCTATGTGAAAACCAAGCCCGGAACCACCCAGACCAGCCTTGAAGGTGTTTTTGCCTGCGGCGATGTGCAGGACCACCATTACCGCCAGGCGGTTACGGCTGCCGGAACGGGATGCATGGCGGCGATTGAGGCGGAGCGGTTTTTATCTAATTAAATGAATATCGAATATTGATCAACGAATTTTGAAATTTGAATTTGTTTGCATGATGCATTTTGCATGTTGATTTTTGAATTTTCTTATGATGATAACATTTTTCAAGAATTCAGACCATTATTATGCCGTTGAAAGCCGCGAAAAACTTGGCGGCAGGGACCTCGGTAAATTAAACTGGCTTTTCGGCGGTGCAGCGTGCATCGCCGAACCTGTTTTAAATGGAACCTTCATCGGGCCCCGGAGCGAAATGATCACGCCGTGGAGCACCAATGCCGTTGAAATCACCCAGAATATGGGAATCCATGGCATTGTAAGGATTGAAGAGTTTACCCGGGGGATGAAGGCCTTCGACCCCATGCTCCAGCATATGTACACCAGCCTCGGCCAGGAGATTTTCCATATCCTCCATGATCCCGATCCCGTAATTTTCATTGACGACATTGCCGCTTTTAATGCACAGCAGGGACTTGCCCTGAGCCCGGATGAGATTGAGTACCTGATCGGACTAAGCCATAAATTAGGTCGTAACCTGACTGACAGCGAGGTTTTTGGCTTTTCCCAGGTCAATTCGGAGCACTGCCGGCATAAAATATTTAACGGCACCTTCATCATCGACGGGAAAGAGATGCCCGATTCGCTTTTTACCCTGATCAAAAAAACTGCAAAAGAGCACCCCAATTTCCTGGTTTCGGCTTACAAGGACAACGTGGCTTTCATTCTCGGACCGGAGATGGAGCAGTTTGCCCCGGCTGTGCAAAATGTAGCAGATTTCTTTACCATCAGAGATGTTCAGTCGGTTATTTCCTTAAAGGCCGAAACCCATAACTTCCCTACCACCGTGGAACCGTTTAACGGTGCTGCCACCGGCTCCGGTGGTGAGATCCGCGACCGCATGGCCGGTGGAAAAGGGAGCATCCCACTGGCCGGAACGGCTGTTTACATGACCTCTTATCCCCGGCTGGGCGACGGCCGTTCCTGGGAATCGAACCTGCAGCCCCGTCCATGGCTCTACAAATCCCCGCAAGAGATCCTGATCAGGGCTTCCAACGGGGCCAGCGACTTTGGAAACAAATTCGGACAGGCGCTCATCTGCGGATCGGTGCTTACGTTTGAACACCCCGGCAATGAACGTTCCTATGGGTACGATAAGGTGATCATGCAGGCCGGTGGCATCGGCTTTGCGAAGAAGGAGGACAGCCTGAAAGATGACCCGCAGGCACAGCAAAATATTGTTGTACTGGGTGGCGATAATTACCGGATCGGCATGGGCGGCGGAGCTGTTTCGTCGGTTGCCACCGGGGAATATGGCAATTCCATTGAGCTCAACGCGGTGCAGCGTTCCAACCCTGAGATGCAGAAAAGGGTGTTCAACGCCATCAGGGCGATGACCGAGATGGAGGTGAACCCGATCGTGTCCATCCATGACCATGGCGCCGGCGGTCATCTCAACTCCCTGTCTGAACTGGTTGAAACTACAGGAGGTACGGTCCATCTGGACAAATTGCCAATAGGGGATCCAACCCTGTCGGCCAAAGAGATCGCCAGCAACGAGTCGCAGGAGCGTATGGGGCTGATCCTGGCAGATAAGGATGTGGCACTCATGCAGGAAATTGCCGAACGTGAACGGGCCCCGTTTTACGTGGTTGGCCATACTACGGGTGATATGCAGCTGGTTTTTGACGACAGCGGCAAAGCAATCCGCCCCATCGACCTCAAACTCGCCGATTTCTTCGGCAAGCCTCCGAAGACAATACTTCGTGATTCAACATTCGTTGCTCAATATTCAATATTAAAGTATGATCCAGCTAAACTGCAAGAGTATCTGGCTGAAGTGCTGCAGTTGGAAGCCGTTGCCTGTAAGGACTGGCTCACCAACAAAGTGGACCGTGCGGTAAGCGGAAAAATCGCCAAACAGCAATCCTGCGGCGCCATTCAGCTTCCCCTGAACAACGTGGGTGTTGCAGCAATAGATTACCAGGGGGTCAAAGGCATTGCCACTTCGCTGGGCCATGCCCCGGTGGCTGCGCTCATCGATCCGGCGGCAGGTTCAAGGCTTGCCATCGCCAAAGCCCTCACCAACCTGGTATGGGCCCCGATGACCCATGGATTAAAGGGCGTTTCACTCAGCGCCAACTGGATGTGGCCCTGTAAAAACGCGGGGGAAGATGCCCGTCTCTATGCGGCAGTAAAGGCAGTGAGCGATTTTGCCATCGCGCTGGGCATCAATATTCCCACGGGAAAGGATTCACTTTCCATGACCCAGAAATACCCTGACGGGAAGGTAGTGTACGCCCCGGGAACCGTGATTATTTCGGCGGTGGGAGAGGTGTCGGATGTGAGAAAAGTGGTCAGTCCTGATTTAATTCCTGATGTTGAAACCGCGTTGTTCTACATCCCTTTCTCCGACAGCGGTTTTGAATTGGGTGGCAGCAGTTTTGCCCAAACCTTAAACCAACTGGGAGATAAAACACCCGACGTGACCGATGCATCACACTTCTCCGCGGCTTTTCTTGCACTTCAGCAACTCATCAGCGATGGAAAAATCCTGGCCGGGCATGACATTGCCGCCGGCGGCCTGATCACCACCCTGCTCGAAATGACCTTCCCGACAGAAAACATCGGAATGGACCTCACCCTGGACGAACTGACCCCAGGCAAAAACGACCTCATCAGCGTCTTATTCAGTGAAAAACCCGCCGTAATTATCCAGATAAAAAACAGCGATATCGCAAAATCGCGAAATCGCGACTCCGATCAAATTTCAACATTCGTTGATCAATATTCAATATTCAACTCCCTCAATGCCATCCCCATCGGTAAAATAACCCTTACCCGGCAATTGAAAATCACCTGCAAAAACACTTCGTATTCATTTAACATCGATGCCCTTCGCGATACCTGGTTTAAAACCTCCTATTTGCTTGACCGGAACCAATCGGGCGACAACCTTGCCCTGGAACGGTTTAAAAACTATAAATCACAACCGCTCTCTTTCCTTTTCCGGGAGCGGTTCTCCGGTAAATTTACCCAATTTGGCATCGATCCGAAAAGGAGGACCCCATCGGGCATAAAAGCCGCCATCATCCGTGAAAAAGGGGTAAACCGCGACCGCGACATGGCCTGGGCCCTCTATCTTGCCGGGTTTGATGTGAAAGATATCCACATGACCGACCTGGTGTCGGGCCGTGAAAACCTCGAAGATGTCAACCTGATCGCGTTTGTGGGTGGATTCTCAAATTCCGATGTGCTCGGCTCGGCAAAGGGGTGGGCAGGTACTTTCCTATACAGCGACAGGGCCAAACTGGCGCTTGACAATTTCTTTAAACGGGAGGATACCCTGAGCCTGGGCGTTTGCAATGGCTGCCAGTTACTGGTTGAACTCGGTCTGATTTACCCGGAGCATGAAAAACATCCTGTGATGTCGTGGAACGATTCACACAAATACGAGTGTACTTTTGTGGGTGTGGATATTCTTGAAAACCATTCGGTGATGCTGAAAAGCCTGGCCGGATCCAAACTCGGGATCTGGGTTGCTCATGGCGAGGGGAAATTCAATTTCCCCGAAAGCGAAGAGAACTATCACATCCCGGCGAAGTTCTCTTACCACGAATACCCCGGAAACCCCAACGGGTCGCAGTTCGATGCGGCATGCATCTCCTCGGCCGACGGCCGTCACCTCGCCATCATGCCTCATCTGGAAGATTCAATCCTCCCCTGGCAATGGGCACATTACCCCGAACCCCGAACATCCGACGAGGTAACCCCCTGGATTGAAGCATTCATCAACGCAAAAGAATGGATTCAATTAAAAAATAAACGCTAAATATATCCCCAAATTTCGCTATCTCGCTATCTCGCTATTTCGCTATTTAATTTTTTCCCCATGAACAAAACCATCTTTATCACCGGCGCCACAGCAGGTTTCGGCCAGGCAATCGCCCGTAAATTTGCAGCAACCGGTCACAACCTGATCCTCACCGGGCGGCGCAAAGTGCTGCTGGATGAACTGGCCAAAGAGTTGATCACCACCTTTAATGTAGAGGTCTTACCTCTCTGTTTCGATGTAAGAAAAATGAAGGAAGTCGAGGATGCCGTGACCTCCCTGCCTGAAAAGTGGCGGAAAATTGATGTACTGGTGAACAATGCCGGACTTGCCGCGGGGCTGAATCCCATCCATGAGGGCCTGGTGGATGACTGGGAACGGATGATAGATACCAATGTAAAGGGGTTGCTCTACATGACCCGGTTTATTTCCCCGCTGATGGTTGCCCGGAGGGAGGGACACATTATCAACATCGGTTCAATTGCCGGCAGGGAAGTATACCCGATGGGCAATGTCTATTGCGGCTCGAAGTATGCCGTGGATGCCATTACCAAAGGAACCCGGATCGACCTGGTGTCTCATAACATCAAGGTTACTCAAATCGCCCCCGGTGCTGCAAATACCGAATTCTCACTGGTGCGCTTCAAGGGGAATAAGGACCGTGCGGATGGTGTGTATGTTGGTTTTGAGCCACTCAGCGCTGCAGATGTGGCGGATGCCGTGTATTACGTTACCACGCTTCCTCCCCATGTGAATGTGAACGACCTGGTGCTGATGCCCACTGCCCAGGCCAGCGCGGTAAATATTTATAAAACATAGCCGCCTCGTTACTTTGCTTTTTTTTATTATCCTTGCATAAGATTTTCACCCCGGTCATATAATAATTAACATGGAAGTTACCCGTATTTTTGATCTTTTACCATACCATGAGGCTACCTTTAAACCCAAAGACGATGTGGTGGCCTCCAAGGAAAATGGAGAGTGGGTTAAATACAGCCTGAAACAATACAGGGAAATCGTTGATGAAATCAGTTATGGATTCCTCGCGCTGGGAGTGCAGCCCGGGGATAAAATTGCCCAGATCAGCTCAAACCGTGCGGAGTGGAATTTTGTGGATATGGCTATCCTCCAGGTAGGTGCTGTTCATGTTCCTATATATCCAACCATCAGCGAATCAGATTATAAATACATCCTCAACCATGCAGAGGTAACGTATGTATTTATTTCCGGGCAGGAGTTACTGAGGAAAATTGACCACATCCTTCCTGAAATAACCCATATCAAAGGGGTTTTTACTTACAAGGACCATCATGAACACAAACACCTGAATGAACTGACCGAGCTTGGCAGGCAAAACCAGGACAAGGCACAACTCGAAGCAAGGAAAGCAGCCATTACACCCGGCGACCTTGCAACCATCATTTATACCTCAGGCACCACAGGAAATCCGAAAGGGGTGATGTTGAGCCATCACAATATCATCTCCGACTTTAAAGTGTGTGCCTACATTCCCCCGTTTGGCGAAGAGGCCAGGGCAGTAAGTTACCTTCCTCTGTGCCATGTGTACGAACGCATGCTCAACTACCTGTATCACTACCTTGGATTTTCGATCTATTACGCTGAAAACCTGGGAACCATCACCGACAACATGAAGGAGGTAAAACCGGATATTTTATCCACGGTGCCCCGGTTGCTTGAAAAAATTTACGATAAACTGTTTGCCACCGGGCATAAACTTACCGGGGCCAAACGCTGGATTTTTTTCTGGGCGCTGCACCTGGCACTCAGGTATGAACTCGAGGGAGCCAACGGATGGTTTTATGAGCTGAAGAGGAAACTTTATGATAAACTGGTCTATTCCAAATGGCGTGATGCGCTGGGTGGAAAACATCTGCTGGTGGTTTCGGGCGGAGCTGCACTGCAACCCCGTTTGGCAAGAATGTTCACCTGTGCCGGCATCAATGTGCTGGAGGGTTATGGATTAACAGAAACCTCCCCGGTGATCGCAGTGAATGACCTTACCGAAAACGGAATGAAGTTCGGAACCGTGGGCAAGGTGGTAAAGGGGGTTCAGGTTAAAATTGCCGGTGACGGAGAAATTTTATGCAAGGGGCCGAATGTGATGATCGGTTACTACAAGGAACCTCAAATGACCAGCGACGCCATCGAAGCGGATGGCTGGTTCCATACCGGCGACCTGGGCCGCATTGAACCCGAAGGCCATCTGAAAATTACCGGAAGGAAAAAGGAGTTGTTTAAAACATCATTCGGCAAATATGTCAGCCCGCAGCCCATTGAAGATACCTTCAAGGAGTCGTTGTTCATAGAGCAGATCGTGGTGGTGGGTGAAAATCAGAAATTCGCCGGGGCACTGATCGTCCCTGATTTTGTTTTCCTTAAATCGTACTGTGTCGTAAAGGAGATCCCATACACCACCAATGCCGAAATGATTGCCCTTCCCCGCATCCGGAAGCGCTTTCAAACAGAGGTAAACAAATACAACAAGTGCTTTGGCGATACTGAGAAAATTAAAAGCTGGGATCTGCTTGATACCGAATGGAGCTTCGATACGGGTGAAATTACCCCAACCATGAAGCTGAAGCGGAATAGCATTATGAAAAAGTACGAACAGAAAATTACCAGACTATTTGAATAAAACTTTGTTTTTATCGTTTTGATCATATGAAGCAAATCACCCGGATTTTCGACCTCCTGGAGTTATACAAAGATGAGTACAGCTCCATCAACGACCTGTTCAACATTAAAAAGGACGGGAACTGGGTGCGATTTTCGGCCGGTGATTATGTACGTTACAGCAACCTTATCAGCCTTGGGTTGCTGGCTTTGGGTGTTACAAAAGGAACCCGCATCGCCACGGTGATGAACAACTGCCCCGAATGGAATTTTATCGATATGGGAATTCTACAGGCGGGTGCCGTTCAGGTTCCTGTCTATCCAACCATAAGTGAAGAAAATTACCGTTACATCTTTAATGATTCCGAGGTTGAGTACCTGATTTTTTCCGACCAGGAGATATATGACCGGATCAAAAGCGTGCTGCCCGGTATTTCGGGGTTGAAGGAGGTTTTTTCCATCGAGCCGATGGAGGGTATCCGCAACTGGAACGAGATCATTGAGGCCGGCAGGAATTTCGCCTTCCCGGAGCAACTTGAAATAATCAGGCAAACGATCCTCCCGGGCGACCTGGCCACGATCATCTACACTTCAGGAACCACAGGCAGGCCCAAAGGGGTGATGTCGTCGCACAACAACTTTGTTACCAATTACAAGGCGCTGGGTGAGATCCCCCCGCTTAAAATGCATGACCGTGCAGTAAGCTTTTTACCCCTTTGCCACGTGTATGAGCGAACGGCAGGCTATGTTTACCAGTCGTTCGGCGTGTCTGTCTTTTATGTTCAGAATATTGATGAGCTGGGCGATTACATCCGCGAGGTAAAGCCCCATGGATTTGCTTCAGTGCCAAGGGTGTTCGAAAAGATTTACAACAAAATCGTTGCGAAGGGGCGCAAGTTGCCACTGCCGATGAAGATGCTGTTTTTCTGGGCATTGCGCCAGGGCCACAAATTCGAACTGGATCATGCCCGCGGATGGGTGTACGATGTAAAGCTGTTCATTGCCAACCTGCTTGTTTTCCGGAAATGGAGGGCGGCACTGGGAGGAGAGCTGAAGTTCATCGTTTCTGGAAGCGCCTCTCTTCATCCGCGCCTGGCACGGATTTTCTGGGCGGCGAGGATCCCGATCCTCGAGGCGTACGGACTTACCGAGACATCCCCGGGGGTTACCTGTTACCGTTTTGAACCGGGTGGCATGAAATTCGGCACGGTAGGCACCCTGCTTACCGGGAACGAGATGAAAATCGCCGACGATGGTGAAGTGCTTTGCAAGGGCCCCAACATCATGCTGGGCTACCTCAACCGGCCCGAAAAAACCGCAGAAGTAATCGATGCCGACGGGTGGTTCCATACCGGCGACATCGGGGTGATAGAGGATGGGAAATTCCTGAAGATCACCGACCGGAAAAAGGAGATTTTTAAAACTTCCGGAGGCAAATTTATCGCCCCCCAACCCATTGAGCAGCGGATCAAGGAATCCCCGTTTATCGAGCATGTCATGGTGGTGGGGGAGAACCGCAATTATGCGGCAGCATTGATCATTCCCAATTTCGAACACCTGAAAAACTGGTGTGAGGTGAAAAATATCGAATTTGGTTCCAGGGAACAGGCGGTGAGAAACCCGGTGATTATCCGCAGGATCAGGAAGGATGTGGAGCGGTTTAACCTCGGCCTCGATAAAACAGAGAAAATCAAGAAAATACGGCTTCTTGACGCGGAATGGTCCACCGATTCGGGAGAGATTTCACCCACGCTCAAACTCCGCCGCAAGTTTATTGTGGAAAAATACAGCAAGATCATCGAAGAAACCTACCGGTCGTCGGAATACAACTACCGGGTGGACTAGTTTCAGTGAAGAATCTTGAAAATCAGCTCTTTCATCAATTCTCCGTCGGGAACCCCGGCACTGCCAACCCCTTTGCATTTGAGATCATATTCCCTAAGATATGAAATGATGGCAATCGTTTTCGCAGGTGGAAAACTACGGGCAGCGAGCTGGTAATCGGCGACAAAAAACGGGTTTACCGACAATGCACCTGCAACGGCCATCTTCGACTTGTCGGGCAGATAGTGGTACATCAGCACCTTTGAAAAAAAACCGGAGAGGATCGGGATTACTTTTACCAGTGGATTTTCACGCAGGTTTGCCGCAAAATGCAGGATGATCTGGTTGGCTTTCACCACCTCTTTGCCCGCCAGTGCCTTTTGCAGTTCAAACACGTTGAAGTCCTTGCTGATGCCGATATTCTTTTCAACAATGGCCTCATTGATTTCTGACCCGGCCGGAATATTGATCAGCAGTTTCTGTATTTCATTTACGATCTTACCGAGATCGGCGCCAAGGAATTCGGTAAGCAGCACCGCGGCTTTGGGAGTGATGGAATATTTTCGCTGGCGCAGGTATTCGTTGATCCATTCGGGGATTTTATTATCGTAAAATTTGGCCGATTCAAAAGTCACCCCGTTTTTTTCTATGGCTTTGAACAGTCCTTTACGCTTGTCGGGTTTGCCGTATTTATAACATAAAACCAGGATGGTGGAACTGAGTGGTTTTTCAACATACGACTGAAAATCTTCAATCCGGTCAAGGTCCTGCGCCTCTTTTACGATCAGCACCTGGTAATTGGCCATCATCGGGAACCGTTTGGCATAGCTCATCAGGGTAAGCACATTCGAGTCTTTTCCGTATGCGATAGTCTGGTTAAACTCTTTTTCCAGGTCGCTTAATACGTTTTGTTCAATATAATCGCTTACAACATCGATAAAGTAGGATTCTTCGCCATATAAAAGATACACCGGGTGGTAAATCTGGTTTTTCAGGTCACCCAGCAGGTTTTCAAAACTGATGCTGCTCTTTTCTGCCATTTAGTCGAACCTGAGATGTTTTACCAGTAATTTTTTCTCAATAAGATCCTGCATTGTTTCAATGCCGATGCGGAGGTGTTCTTCTGCGAAATTTTTTGTTACCCGCTTGTCGCTGGCCTGGGTTTTTATTCCCCGGCCCACCATGGGCTGGTCGGATACCAGGAGCACGGCGCCGGTAGGAATTTCGTTGGCGAAGCCCACCATGAACAGCGTGGCCGATTCCATGTCGATGGCAATGGCCCTGGTAACGCGCAGATGTTCTTTGAATTGCTCATCGTATTCCCAAACTCTCCGGTTGGTGGTATATACGGTTCCGGTCCAGTAGTTTTTCCGGTGATTATGGATCACGGTCGACATCACCTTTTGAAGGTTGAAGGCTGGCAGGGCAGGCACCCTTTCCGGGAAATAATCATCGGAGGTACCGTCGCCCCTGATGGCGGCAATGGGAATGATCATATCGCCCACCTTGCATTTTTTCTTCAGTCCGCCGCATTTCCCCAGGAACAGCGCTGCTTTGGGCTTGATGGCCCCGAGAAGATCCATGATGGTGGCGGCATTGGGGCTGCCCATGCCGAAGTTGATCATGGTGATGCGTTCGTGGGTGGCAGTAGGCATGGCCTTGTCCTTGCCATTGATGGGCACATTGAACGTGGTGGCAAAAAGTTCCAGGTAGGTGGTAAAATTGGTCAGCAGGATGAAGTCACCGAAGTCTTCAAGTGCTGTTCCCGTGTACCGGGGCAGCCAGTCATCAACAATTTCTTTTTTCGTCTTCATTAGATAGAATTATATTTCCGCTTTGCAAAGTTAGCGAAACGGATTATATTGCTTTATAAATAAATTGATTGCCTTCCTGCCTTTAGGGTTCGTGGAAATTAGTTCTGCAGGGAATGACCTCTCCCAAGGACTCCTCCTACCCCGGTTAATAAAGCACCTCACCCCCTGCCCCCTCTCCTGAAGGCGAGGGGACGGTTTTGCAAATCCATTTACACGTGATTTTAACTCATTTCTCCTTGTCTCTCCTCAAAGTATGTTAGTAAGATGGTTGATTCGGATTCTGTCTTTGGAATAGGTATAGTAGAACTGCTCCTCCCCTCTCCTTCAGGAGAGGGGCAAGGGGTGAGGTGCTTTTTCTTCTGTTTTGTCAGAAATCCGCTACATTTGTATTGTGAGAAAAATGGAAATACTCAATCTGCCCGAAATAAACCCCGGCACCCGGATCGGGAAAACCGGGAAACCCGAAATATTTGATGAGATCAGAAAAAAGTTCGTCGCCCTTACCCCCGAAGAATGGGTGCGGCAGCACTTCCTCCATTTTATGATCAACCAGCTGGGCTTTCCGGCCACCCTGATTGTGGTGGAGGCGGCCATCAAATACAATGGCATGATGAAACGGTTTGACATTCTGGCCCATCGCCCCGACGGAAAACCCTGCCTGGTGGTTGAATGCAAGGCCCCCGCGGTAGAGGTGACCCAGGCCGTATTTGACCAGGTGGCCATGTATAACATGACAATCATGGTGGATTATCTTGCGGTTACCAACGGAATGGCCCACTATGCCTGCAAAATCGATCATGACCGGGGAACATATGAGTTTTTAAAAGAGATCCCCGCCTACGAATTATTGAAACGGTGAAATAGTTCATCGTTTTTCTTCTTATCATTGCACTCACAATGATGGTTGTTTTTCAAGTGCGCTAATTCCCATGACTGAACCCTGTACGTTTGCAGTAAATTTGCTGGATGAGTCTTTTAACCCGCGTGATTCCGCTAATTACGGACTTGCCATCATGTTAAGTGAAACCACCTTCAGTTTTTGCACCCTCGATTTCAGGCGCAACAAATTTCTTGGATTGCACAGTTGCATCCGGGAAGATCTGAAACCCCAGGATGGACAGGCAGGCCCTGTTCCTTCCATGAAAGAATTCCTGGCCGGGGTGTTTGCCGCTGTTCCCTGGCTCCGGAATCAGTTCAAGCTGGTAAAAATTGCGTTCGACGGTAAAAAGTCGACCCTGGTG
The DNA here is from genome assembly GCA_964628215.1 of uncultured Draconibacterium sp. Classification (GTDB taxonomy): domain Bacteria; phylum Bacteroidota; class Bacteroidia; order Bacteroidales; family FEN-979; genus CAIVAT01. Next base: position 2,016 of record CAZVNF010000046.1, on the reverse strand, counting down.
CCGGCTTCCCTGTTTGATTCAAATTCCGGCGAACAATACATAAAGTTCAACTTTCCCCCTGCACCGGATGAACTGATCCTGTTTGATCACCTGATTCCCCCGGATGCTTTTCTCGTTTTTACGATGCCCGAACAGGTTATGGCGGCAAAAAAAGAGTTTTTCCATACAGGCAAAGTCGTTCACTCCTCCAGCCTGTTGATAGAAAGTGTGTGGATCAACTATAAAAACCGCATCAACACCCCGAATGTTTTTCTGAATGTTCATGAAAACCTGTTTGATATCATGATTTTTGACGGACGGAAGATGCAATATTTCAACACCTTCACCTTTCAGAACCCGGAAGATGTTGCCTATTACCTCATTTTTGTCCTGGAGCAACTGAATTTCAACCCCGAAGAGATCCCGCTGGTGCTGCTGGGGAATGTTGAACTAAAGGATGGAGTGAGCGAACTGCTGCACCGGTATATACGCCACATCGACACCGGAAGGAGAAATGAGTCGTGCCGTTACAGTTACATGATGAACCAGTTACCCTCCCAGTCCTTTTTCCCGTTATTTAATTTTTTCCTATGCGGATTGTAAGCGGCATATACAGGGGGCGCAGGCTCCAGCCACCCGTAAACCTGCCTGTGAGGCCCACAACCGATTTTGCCAAAGAGGGTTTGTTCAACGTGCTGAACAATATGGTTGATTTTGAAACGCTTAAGGTGCTTGATCTTTTTTCAGGTACCGGGGGCATCTCATTTGAATTCCTGTCGAGGGGGGCGATTGAGGTTACCGCCATCGATTCAAATCACCGCTGTATCGAATTTATCAAAGCAACGGCTGAAAAGTTTGGAGCTAACAACATAAAAGCTGTGAAATCAAACAGTTTCGTGTTTATCAAGCACATGGTTTCCTCCTATGATCTGATTTTTGCCGATCCTCCCTACGATCTTGAAGGCATAGAATCGATCCCGGACCTGATCTTTTCATCAGGCCTGCTTGCGCAGGAGGGCATGCTCATCCTGGAACATTCCACCGCTTACCGGTTTGAGAAAAATGTCCATTTTGATTCGCACAGACAATATGGAAGCGTAAATTTCAGCTTCTTCAGGCGCTGATCAATATTCGTCTTCGTGGAAGAAAAAGTCGTCTTTGGTAGGATAATCCGGCCAGATATCTTCGATCCGATCATAGGATTCACCCTCGTCTTCGATCTCTCTTAAATTTTCAATAACTTCCTGCGGCGCTCCTGATCGGATGGCCCAATCGATCAGCTCTTCCTTGGTGGCAGGCCAGGGAGCATCTTCCAGTTTTGAGGCCAATTCGAGTGTCCAGTACATGGGTGTGTTTTTTGAATTTCGTGCAAAAGTATAAAAAAATAAATCAGAATGTCAAGTGTTATTTTTTGGCAATCCAGGGCGTCTCAGTTGAACCGGTATCTTTCCCAGTTTTTCGCGCCAGAACGAACAGGTAGTCCGACAAACGGTTAACCAGCTGAATTATTATATTCTCCACCGGACTTTCCTGATTTAACCGTATCAGCGAACGTTCGGCACGGCGGCAAACAGTGCGGGCCACATGACAGTATGACACAACGGGATGCCCTCCGGGCAGGATAAAGTTGGTTAGGGGAGGCAACTCTTCGTTCATTGAGTCAATCTCCCTTTCGAGCATGGTGATATCTTCGTCACAAAGGGAAGGCAGGTCACGGGTCTGTTTTTCAGGGTCCCGGGCTATCAGCGCTTCAGCCACAAACAGGTTCTCCTGAACCCTGATCAGAACTTCCCGGTAATGGGTGTCAATATCCTGGTCGCGGATCAGCCCGATAAACGAGTTAAGCTCATCAAGGTTACCATATGCCTCTACCCGCTCGTGGCTTTTGGCAACACGGGTTCCCCCCAGAAGGGAGGTTTCGCCCTTGTCGCCGCCTTTGGTGTATATTTTGAATTCTTCAGCCATGGGTAAAGGGTAACAGAGTGACAGGGTGACAGGGTGACAGGGTGACAGGGTGACAGGGTAACAGGGTGACAG
>CAZVNF010000045.1:18917-23851 GCA_964628215.1 uncultured Draconibacterium sp. | reverse complement strand
TTTGCATTTCAAATACTTCGGCAGGTGCGATGAATGGCGATGTGTATGTTTACAACACCATCGGACAACTCATCATGCAGCGGAAACTCAGTGGTGAAAACCAGGCGAAGATAACGCTGAACCTTGCCACCGGCTGCTACCTGGTGAAGGTTGTAACCAGTGAAAACACTTGTTCAACAAAGGTGTTTGTGAAATAATATGGTTAAAGGAAAATTGATAATAATTGGAACACTTTAAAATCTCAAAATTATGAAAAACGCATATAAATCATTTATCTTTACCATGATTCTACTTGGTTTCATGGCCATTGCCCAGATCAGCCTGGCCCAGGCTCCGCCTCCCCCGCCGGTGGATAAGGGCACCAATACCAACAAAGCCCCCGGCAACGGCGGCGGCGCCCCCATCGATGGCGGGTTGATCATATCACTGGCGCTGGTTGCCGGCTTTGGGGGTTGGAAATTGTACAAAAGCTGGAAATGCAGAACCGCATAATATGAAACCAGGACCTTCCGGGATTAAAAAACCCGGAAGGTCCCGGTTTCATATTTCAGAATCCGTTTTTTTTCTTTCCGGTATAAAAACCTCTGTAAGATCAACTTTCAGTTCGCCATTGAAAATATTCACCGGAATTTTATCATCTTCGGCAAAGATGCCATTAAACTGGAATTTGCTTTTGTCATCCAAAACAAAAACGGTTATATTTTCATCGTTGGGGTTTACTATCCAGTATTCACGTACACCGTGTTCCTGGTAGATTTCGAATTTATCGTGGGTATCCCGTTTTGAATTTTTTGCCGAAATAATCTCAATCACCATATCCGGTGCGCCCAGGCAACCACGATCATCCAGTTTCGAATGGTCGCAAACAATGAAAAGATCAGGTTGCAAAACCGTGTAAACCTGTTTATCCGCTTTGCTCTTTTTGTCTTTTGGAAAACGCACATCTGAAGGAGCATGGTAAAGTTTACACTTTTTATGCATCAGAAAATTTCCAATTTGTAAAGTTAAACTTACAGACAGTTCCTGATGCTTTCTTGAAGGTGCAGGTGTCATCAGTTTAATGAAGCCATCGAATAATTCGCGTCTCACGTCGTCCATCCAGGTAAGGTAATCGGCGTAGGTGTAGCGTTTGTTATGATCCAGATTCAGCGTATCCATAACTTGCAATTTTACGTTTTACAAATATAATGATTTTTCGATGTTTGAAAGAAGAATGGTTCGGCGATGCCCTGAAATTGTCGTCCGGATCTGTCGTCCTGCTTTTCATAACAGGGATATTCCTTACGGTGGTGGCGCAATCGGGGCCAACTGTTTCGGTCGTGTCCCTGACCCTTTGTTCTGTGGGGCTGCTGAACCTTTTCCAGGCGGAGGTTGTCGTCCTCGGAACAGGGATAGGTTCTGCAATTAACATTATAGGGCTGTCGGCCAGATTGAAAGGAACGGTCAAACAACTTTGCATTTACCAGGGACTATTCAAAACCGCAGGGGTTGTTGCTGCAGGTATGCTAATTCTTTCCGATCATCTTTGGTTGCAAGGCAATAGCCCGGTTTTTTTGTCGCTGATGGCGGTAAATCCTGCCCGCCAGGTGGCGTGGCTCTTGCCTGAATATCTCGTCCCGGTCAGCCCGGACCGGGAAATTATACCTGTCGTCAGTCATCACCTGCTGCACGACAGTTTCATCCTGGTTGATATCCAGCTTATGAATTATCTGAAGAAGCTATTGAATAAGCCTGATGCAGGCATCCAGCTGCAGGTTCTCCAGGCACAGCATTTTTCGATTCTTCTGCATGATCTTGAAGCCAACCTGGAAGATTTCCTTTTGACCATCAATACCTCAGTCAAATCCATTGAGGATCGGCCACTGTCTGTAAATCTCATCGAATCCATGCGCGTCATCCTTGACACAACCTTCGAAACTTTTAACAACCCTGACACGCCAGGAATGGAAATGATGATGGCCCTTACAAACGAAAAAGGTGAGATGCTCCAAAAAACCAGGGAGGCATTTTTTCAGAAAAACAGTTCTATCGATATTGATGTACGTCAGTCCATTTTCACCTTGACAATTCTTTTTGAGCGAATGTGCTGGATTTTAAGGTCAATGACCGCTATAAGGATGAACGCAATCAAGGGACTCTGAAAACCTTTGATAAATAACATGATCTCTTCTTATTCTTTGCAGGATAAACAATGGAATTTGCCCAGATAACCATATCATCAGAGCGTACGTTGCAAAATAGAAGTGTGTTTACGATGGGAGAAAATACCTGTTTGGCAAAATATGAAGAAAAACGGATTGGGCAGGATTTGGGCAATTTAACAGGACATATCAGTTTTAAAAAGTCCGCTTCAGGTTTGCTATGAACGATGTATTCTCAGGGACCAGTTAATTTCCCGATCTCCATCTTTAGCTTCGGCAGATAATTTATCAAAACACCCCAGATGTTTTCATCTGAAACAGTATCATAGCCATGAATTATTTGGTTTCGCAACCCAACAATACGATGAGCGTTTTCAATTTCAAATTCAGGATCTTCTTTAAGAATTCTGTTTGTTGCTTCGCCAATAATTTCCAAATCTCTTTCAACAGCTCGTTTTAAAAGGATATTAGTCTGATAATTTTCGAACGATTTATTATCCTGATCAAAGTAAGAATCAATTTCTTCAATAGCAAACTTAATATCGTATAAACATTTAAGTACTTTTTCGTTCATAGATCAGGAATTTATCACGGTCAACGATTTTTCGGAAAACAGGATTCTTAATTGACTGATTTTCTACCAGATCAACGTGCCTGTTGAACAAGTGCTCAAATTTTTCTTTAAGGTCCATATAATTGTCAAAATAATCGAGCAGGTCAATATTTGAGAATTGCACCAGCATATCGATATCACTGGAATTATTGAACCTGTCAGAAAGAATGGAGCCAAACAGAAAAAGTTGTTTAACCTTATGATTTTCACAAAGAGTTAAAATAGCAGTTTTATTTTTATCAATCAATTCCATGCGGCAAATTTAGATAAAAACACCTTACCCTTTAAGTCTGGATAAGCGTATTTATTTAATGAAATCAAATTCCATACAGCATTGAATAGTTGTCAAAGTCCTTTCAGATTTGGTCAATATATATCTGCCAGGTTTACTATTTCTATACACAAGGCCCTGCATTATTAAAATAGCCCAGCCGTATCTGTTAAAGGCCTTTATTATCAGCGTGATCGTCTCAAATTTTAAAGCAGGGTTCCTGGTTGAATTAGCCTGTTCCGGGATCAAGAGGGATTTCAGGTCATTTTTCCAGAAAACATGAAGGTATTGTAAAAAACATTGCATAAAAGTTTATCTTTGTTTTAAGCTATTTGAACAAGGGTAAAAATATAAATCTTCAAACCATGAAAGCAACGTATCGTTTATCCATCTTATTCTGCTTACTGTGTTCACTTCCTTTTTTTTCGACAGGCCAGCCAAATAAATCGTTGATGGCAGTCAACAGCGACCCGCCTTATCGCGTAGGTGAATGGCTTCCGTCTGATCAGACATTTCTCAACCAGTGGATGGAGGCACGCATCAAACAGGCTGATTCTATTGCAGCACCCTTCCCTGCCGTTATTGAGGACTTTAAAAACCTCATCGAAAATGACCCGGAAATCTACATGCTCTTTAACCAGATGTTCGTGGAAACATCGAAACATCACTACAACAAAACCCCGATCGGAACGCCGCAGGTAAAGGATTACATGCACATGCTGCAACTCTTCAGCGCCATTCTCAAAACGGCACCCGAATACAACGAAACCGGCCTGGTAGGCTTTCCCATCAACGCCATATTAGACTGGCCAATGGGTACAAACAGCGGATTCACAGCATTTTTAAACGAAAAAGTGAATGCACGGCTGAAGGCCATCCTGAATGAATGGGCCAAATTCCTGGACTCACCGGAATCATGCTATGTTTTAAGCAATGATGAGCACAATGGCTGGTTCGGAAAAGACGCAAAAAAGGCGATGCCCGATTTTGAAAAAGAGTTTAAATGCGACCCTTCAAAACCATACCATGGTTTTACATCCTGGGATAATTTCTTTACCCGGGAATTCAAAGAAGGGCAGCGGCCGGTTGCATCCCCCGGTGATGATGCCATAATTGTAAATGCATGTGAATCCGCCCCTTATAAGATTGCAACAAATGTAAACCGGTCCGATAAATTCTGGATAAAAAGTCAGCCCTACTCGCTTATGCACATGCTGGCCAACGATGAATTCACCGATAAATTTGTTGGAGGCACCATTTACCAGGCCTTTTTAAGCGCCCTGAGTTACCACCGCTGGCACAGTCCGGTGAGTGGCAAAATCGTAAAGGCCTATGTGAAAGACGGAACCTACTATTCAGAAGCATTATCAGAAGGTTTTGACCCGTCGGGTCCTAATGAATCGCAGGGATATATTACGGAAGTGGCAACCAGGGCAATGATTTTCATCGAAGCCGACAATCCTGCCATAGGCCTTATGTGCTTTATGGCAGTTGGCATGGCCGAGGTTTCCACCTGCGACATTACCGTAAAGGCAGGGCAACATGTAACCAAAGGGGAAGAACTGGGTATGTTTCATTTTGGGGGTTCAACCCACTGCCTGATTTTCAGACCGGAGGTTAAACTCGATTTCGATCTTCATGGTCAGAAGCCTGGCCTCAATTCCAGCAACATCGAAATCAATTCGAGAATTGCAACCGTAAAGCCCTGATTTTTGATTTCCGGACATCTTCCAATTCAACCGAAAGGCTGATAAACCGGGCATTTAAACATTGAGGAAAACTATGAAACCAGTTCAGGCCTTAACCTTCAGGCTGCTGTTTGCCGCAGTAATTTCTGGCATCGCCGGCAGTGGCGGTGTAATTGCCCAGGAAATCAGTGACAGCACCATCGAGATCATCCGGTCGAAAA
>CAZVNF010000045.1:0-18817 GCA_964628215.1 uncultured Draconibacterium sp. | reverse complement strand
GGTGTAATTGCCCAGGAAATCAGTGACAGCACCATCGAGATCATCCGGTCGAAAATCATGGGTAAACAGAATAAGTTCTCTTACCACGCCTATGTCGACACCTATTGTATCGGTACTATAAATTCTGCCGGCGACACCTCCGACATCATCCCGTTTTCTGTAAACAGCCCGGTAAAAGACCAGATCAGGCTAAACCTGGCTGCATTGGAATTTGTTTATAACACCGACAATATCAGGGGTAAATTGGCGATCCAGTTAGGCGATGCCCCCAACCTGCTGGCTTCACCATCCTCGGAGTGGGTCAACAATATCAGGCAGGCAAATTTCGGGGTGAGGATTGTTAAAAACCTTTGGCTGGATTGTGGTTATATGATCACCGTTGTTGGATACGAGTCGGCGTGGGCGGTTTTTAACCAGATCAGTTATCTTACTGTCGGAGGCTACTTTGAACCGGGAAATGTATTGGGTATTAAACTGTCTTACCAGTTTTCCGATAAGTTCAGCGGAGGCGTTATGGTCGGAAATCCCTATTCACTAGCCTACAGTCACGATTCGCGCCTGGCGGGGTTTGTTTTCTTCACCTACCAGCCTACACAAGCGCTTTCGATCAATTACAATAATTTCTTCGGCAACCAGGCACCGGCAGGTTCGGGAATGAGCCAGAATGTTCTGTACAACAACTTTTACCTTACCTGGAACCCAGGCAACCATTTTGAATTTGTCGGGGAACTCGACTTCGTCGGTCGTACAAATTCAGGCAAGCCGCCCGATACAACCAAAACGGCCACAATGCTCTCAGGCTTTTTACAGGCCGGGTATCGCTTTAACGACCATTTTGCCGTTACTACCCGGTATGAGCACTACAATGACCCTGAAGGCTTCTTTTCCGGCGTAAACAGCCTGACAAACCGTGGCCTTGGCACCAACGGGTTTTCATGCAGCGTTGAATACAAACCTGTTCAGATTTGCTATTTTCGTCTGTCGTACCGCTACCTTGGCGCATATCCGGGGAGCAAGGTTTTTTCCAGCAACACCAGCGACCGGATGCAGGCCATTTATCTGTCGGCCGGGGTTGGTTTTTAGCGTGTTGGTGTTGTTTAGGGATAGAAATGTCAGAGATTTATCGGGATCAACAGCCATACAGTTGGCTACGGTAAAGTACGAAGCACAAAGTACGAAGGACAAACGGAAGTGGGAAGTACAAAGTTCGAAGGACGAACACTGGCCGGCTAGTCCCAAACTTTGTACTTTGTCATTCGTACCTCGTACTTCGAATTACTGTTCCGTCACCAACCTCGAAAGGTTCCGGGCCTGGAATTGTGGAAGTTTACTCCTCGATGATCATGGTTCCGTTCACCGTTAAAATAAACCCCGGCTGAATAATCAGCAAGGCCCCGGCTTTTACCAGAACATCATCACAACCCAGCCCGTTTACATGCACAACCGGCATGCTGGGGGCAGTGGCCGGGATAATCACATCATCGGTCACGCCGGGCACCCCGGCCGGGCTCCAGTTGCCGGATTTGTTCCATTTCTCGTCAACCAGCCCGGTCCAGGACCTGGTGATTGGCTCAGCAGTGACTACGACGACCGTCGGGGTAGAAAATTCCTGCTGGCAGCTTCCGCTTTTTATGACTGCCCTGTATTCCCAGTTCCCGGCCGTGGCAAGTGTTTCTATGAAAACTGTCAGCCCGGCCGTGGAAGGGATGCCGGTAAAACCGCCGCCGTCAACCTGCTTCTGCCAGGATATAATATCGCCAGACTGTCCCTGCAGCCGGAGGGTATCGGTAGATGATCCGGGTGAAATGGTGGTTCCTCCTGTTACCCCTCCGCCGATGGTTGGAACATCCGCCACAAGCACTGCGCTTCCGGCCATATCGTCAGAAAGGTAGGTGGCTGAACGTCGTCCGGTAACGGTATAAATCCCTTCACTCCGGTCGGTCCAAATCAGCCCGGAGCCGCTGCCGGCAATTTCACCACCGTCGCTGATGCCGTTCTTCTTCAGCTGGTACATGATCTCTGGCTGGGAACTGCCCAGGGATACCGGCAAGCCCGGTGATCCCTGGCAATAGCTTCCCGACCCCGACACGGCAAAAATAGAAACAGCTCCGTTCAGCAGCGGATTTGCCAGGCCGGACACCAGGTGGTTGCCCGGGTTGGTGATGTTCATATTCAGGTGGGTGGTCCGGTCAAATGCACTGACGACCGAATTGTAGGGAAAAACCGAGAAGTTAAAGGTGAGGTTCGGTTTAGCTGTCGCGAAGGGGATGGAGTTCGTAAGCCGGATGCGGCAGATCCTGGTTCCCTCGCCTGCACCGGAAATCAACGTTCCTTCTGAAAAATCGGGTGGCAACTTTGGTGCAATCTTCAGGCAGTTGTCCTGAGGAGAGAAAGCAACTGAAGAAGGTTGCTGACCATTGTTTAACTGTGAACTCCCGGCGATGATCTCTGCACCCGGATTACCCCCGTTCAGGATCATGGAATTCAGCATGATCCCCGCCTGGAAATTACCGAGTTCAAAGGGTATTGCACCGGTATTCTTCAGCCATATCTCGAATTCATACACCTGGCTGGTCAGCAATGAATCATTCCTTAATTCACACCGGTACGCCGGAACCTGCGCCGATACAGTGAATACACCGGCAGTCAGGATAAACAGGAAAAATCTTCTCAGAAATATATTTTGTCTCATTTTCATGGTAGTTTGCTTTTCAAAATGGTCTGATGTAATTACGGCGTCCTTTTCCGGATAAAGGATGAAGCATTGTTCTGAAGAAGGAGGAGATCGGCATTGTTCACCACTCCGTCGCCGTTCAGGTCGGTGGGTGTATATCCTGTAACCCCGCCGGCTTTGTCATTTCCAACCTCGATCATGTCCAGCGCATCGGTGGCTCCGTCCTGGTTATTGTCACCTCCATACAGGAGAAAAACCGTTCCGGAACCGTGCTGATTCGAACCGTACGCCTGGGCGGCTGCGGTACTGAAATTATAACTGACGACGCCCCCATTTAACATAACCGGGACAGCGGTGGTGGTTTCGATGCTGTTGCGGTGCCTGACGGTGATATAATACGAGCCCTGGTATGCCTGGGGAATAATAACTGATGCTGTTCCCCCTACACTCAGGTCAACATTGGGAACAGCATATGCGATGTTGTTATAATTGGCAGCAGCATGGAATTCAACACTAATCTGGTCGGCTGTGTTGCCGGGGAAGTGGTTGCCGGCGGCATCCTGGGATTTCCGCATGGTGCCGGCGCCTTCGTAAAGGCTTTCCAGCATAACGGTGAGGTTCAGGGTGGTTCCGGCGATGATGTTCAGCGTGCAGGGAACCAGCACGGTTGCTTCATCGGGGTCGTTGCTGGTGATCCTGACATTGCCGTTGTAGGTGCCTGTCATCAAAGTGCCTGCATTGAACCCAACCGCGATTTGCTGGTTGCCGCCAGCCGGGATGGTCCCGGTGGTGGTGGCGGAACCGTTCACGGTAAGCCAGGTATAGGGCGAGGCGTAAGTATAGCTGACGATAAGATAGGGCTTGTTGGCCTGGCTCCACCCGTCGAAACCGATGAAATAGGAGGAGCTGTTGTCGCGGTCCATGATCCCGATCGCAAACCAGTCCTGCGCCAGGGCAGACTGCAGGTTCGCATTGGCATTCCCGCCAAGGGTGTGCACTTTCCACCCGGCGGCATAGGTGCTCACCTCGCTCCGGTAAAGGTAATAGCCTGTTGCGGATTCGGCGATGATGTCGTTGTAGAGTGCAGAGGCAGAAGCCGTAACCGGGTCGTTGGTTACCGGGTTGATGTTCCAGTAGGGATAGTTGGTGGCGTTCACATATCCGTGAAATTCAACGGAGTTGATTACAGCCCCGTCGGGTATTGCGCTGATGTCGAACTTCATCCACCCGGCCTCCGTCGTTGGGTAGCCTTTGACCAGGCTGGTCTGGGTTTTGGCCGATAAAGTGGTAGATCCGGTGTTGTAGCTGGCATTCAGGGCATAAACCGTTTGAGGGGAACCGCTCCCGGAGGTGTAGATGGCCTGCGCGGTAAAATTGAGCGGTAAATCCCCTTCATTTGCTATATCCATCAGGCCGGTGGTTGATCCGCTCAGGGTAACGGTTTTGTTGAACAGTGCCGGAGTGACGGCAATATCAGGCGGATCGGGAATGGGCCCGTATGGCGGAAACGTGATGTAATCCACCCAGGCCCGGTCGCTTCCGCCGATAGCGCCTCCATCTTTGGCATAGCTCCATTTGAAGGTGTGTTGTCCAGCCGTTACATTGAAACTCACTTCCCCCCAGGCAACCGTTCCCGACCATTGCCCCTGCAAAATATTGTCGATATAAAATATCAGGTAATCGTAATCAGCCTCGGAAGAGACCTTTCTGAAAAAGGAGACGGTTCCCGCAGCGGTAAGATAGAGTTCAATGCTCATTGCGGAGCTCTGGTTGTCGGCGATGGCTCCCGAGCGGGTGCAATAAAGTCCGTCGTAAGGTGTTTCGGTGGTGATCACCCAGGGGGCATTGCCTGAAAAGGTCCATTGCGGTTCAAATGCGCCGCTTTCGAAACTCCAGGCCTGGCTGGTCTGGAGCTGGAAATCGAAGACGGTATCTGCCGTCGAAACGGCAACCTCTTCCAGGAGACTCGCATATCCCGGCTTGCTGATCTTAAAGTCATGAGTTCCTTCAAGAACATTGGATATGGCATAAACACCCAATCCGTTCGTGGTAACCGGTGTAAGGGTGGTATTCAGAACCTGCACCGTGGCGCCCGGGATGGGCAGTCCGCTGGTAACATCAGTCACGGTACCTGTCACATCAACTTCTGCCGGCGGGATCATGTTGGCCAGGCTGATGGTAGTAGCTACGATGGCTTTGGTGAAAATGCCCGCCTGCGCAAAGTTATTCACGCTGGGCCCGATAATGTCGTTGCTGGTATGGATATGCGGACTGTAGTTCTGGCTGTCTTCGAAAGGGAAAATGCCCATAAAGCCATGGTTGTTAAAAGAGGTATGGTCGCTGTCGCCACCTGAAAGTGCACCGGGTGCCGTGATGAAAGCCGGGAGGTAGAGGTTTACAATGCTGGTATAATAATCAACCAGGGATTGGGCTGAGGCCGGGGCGATGATGTCGGTATGGATCGGATCACCGGGGGTGAGGTACCCTACCATGTCCATGTTCAGGTAGCCCAGGATGTTCATGTTCTGAGCGTCGCACCAGGCGGCATAGGCTTCACTGCCATACAGGCCGTATTCTTCACCGGAGAAGGCACAGAAAATGATGGTACGGTCAAAGTTGTGCTGGCTCAGAATTCGGGCAACCTCCAGGATTCCGCATGTGCCGGAAGCGTTGTCATCGGCGCCGGGTTCCACGGTCCCTCCGGTGTAGGAATCATAATGACCGCCGATGATCACATATTCGTTCGGGTAAAGCGTTCCGGTTTTTGTGGCAATGACGTTATCGCTTGAGCTGCCCTGTGGCATGGTGAAATCAAACAAAATTGTACTCAACCCATAGCTTTCGAAAACCCCCTTGATCCAGTTCTGCGCCAGGATGGCTTCGGGTTTGATGCATCTGCGGGTGCCGTAATCCTGCAGGTGCTGGATATTGGCATGAATAATGGCGGTATCCACCTCAGCCATCTGTGCGACAATAAAGGGATCAGGAATAAGCGGCGCCCTGGATGCTGCGGGCAGGTTATCGGGTATGGTTGCCTTATTGTTGCGGAGCCGCACCATGCTGCCATCCCTGGGAGGAACAATCTCCTGCAGGTTCAGATCGGCGACCCTGACAACCATCAACTCCTTCGACTGATACAAAATTGCCGCGCTGTTTCCAATCTCCCGGCGGTAAATACTGTTTGTCTGCTCATCCGCAAAAATCAGGAAATAGCTGTGATCTTTTTTCCAGGTATCCTTTTCCAGGATGATGAACTCCCGGTTTAATTCATCATGCCGGGTGGCAATCACAAAACCATTGCCCAGGTAGTTCAGCGAAAGCTGCGGCATCTCCGACAAGGTCTTCAAATCCTTGTACCCGGTGGTTTTAATCAGCACCAGGTCGCGTGCAAACATACTGCAACTCAGGAATAATAGCAGGAAGGCAGGTATAAGTTTTTTCATTCTGTATGTTTTATTTAATAAAAGACAATTTAAACAGCCCTGATCTGCAGTTATATTTCAACTCCCAAACGGCACATCCATTGGAGGTTTTTATGATCTTGCCCGTTGGGGAAGAGCGGATCATTTTTTTTCTTGAAACCTGTAATACTAATAATGACCAATCCCATTATGATTAAAGGGGAAAGCAATGTGCTGATTTTTGTTTTCATGGTAGATATTCAGGTTCAGTTTCAGCAAATCTAATGAAAAAATGGATTGGTCAGGTGCCATTCCATTTTGTATTATGAAGCGGGAAAATCCACAAGTTTATTTACCTTTGTAAAAGGAAGTAAAAACATGAAAGAACTTGATCACGATATTATCATTTCGCAACTTGTACGAAATGAAAAAGACATCAAACAGTTCGGTGTTGTTAAAATCGGACTTTTTGGTTCATTTCTGACCGGTCAGCAAAATGAGCAGAGCGATATTGATATCCTTGTTGAATTTCAAAAAGATAGAAATAGTTATGATAATTTTATCAATTTATGTTTCCTTTTGGATGGACTCTTTCAAGGTATAAAGGTAGATGTGGTTACAAAAAATTCCTTAAGTCCTTATATCGGACCAAAAATTCTTCAGCAGGTTGAATATGTCCCGTTCTCCGCTTGATTATCTGTTACACATCCTTGATGAGTGCAGGTTTATTTTAATGGCTGCACCTGCTACTGTATCATTTGAAAGTTTTTATTCAGATGAGGAGAAGAAAAGAGCCATTGTGAGGAGTTTGGAGATCATTGGAGAGGCAACAAAAAACATCCCTATTGACTTCAAATTAAAATGGACAGGCATTGAGTGGAAGCATATGTCAGGAATGAGGGATCGATTGATTCATGACTACTTTGGGGTTGATTATTATATAGTTTGGGATGTTGTCAGAAACAAAATACCGGACCTGAAGATCTCAATAGAATCAATTGTTAAAGATTACCCTGAAAAAGATTTATATTAAACAAAACCCTGATTCCTTGCGGTTTCAGGGTTTAAAATTTGACAGACATTACAAAAGATTCTCAGGTTAGTTTTGCTGAAACACCCAGGCAAAAATCTGTGAGAACTCTTCGTAGGTTGTCGGGGTAGAGTTCGCCTCGGTTCGCTGGTGACCGTTTAGCATCGTGCCATCGTTGAGGGCCTTGGCAAGGTCGGCCATCAACCGGGCTGCATCCGCGCCGCAAAATCCTGCAGCCACCATCCCTTTTACTGCATCCTCATAGGGAAACTGCATGTACTGGAGTTCAGGTTTTCCGATCGCCTGCCCGGCAATGGCAGTGACTTCCGAATAGCTGATGTCGCGGGGACCCAGTACATATTCAACGGTATTGCCTGTGAAACCAAGGTCCAGCAAACGTTTTGCGGCAACGGCGCCGATGTCCTTCGTGGCAACCATCGGGAACTTCACATCGGCCCTCACCGGGGTGCCGGCAATGCCCATTTGTTTGATCGTTCCGATCAGGCCCAGGGTGTTTTCCATGAAATAGGTCGGACGCAGGTTCAGCACATTTACCTCCTTCAGGCCAAGGAACAGCTCTTCCATGTAGCCGAGCCCGTCAACGATCCCGGCTCCGTTGCGAAGATGAGCTCCTACGCTGCTGAGTAATACAACATTGGGAACATTGTTCGCTTTCACGGCTTCAAAAAAGTTGTCGGCAATCTTTTTTTGCTCGCTGAGTACATCCGCTGCGAACATGTCGGGCATTAACAGGCAGAATACTGCATCGGCACCTTTGAAAGCCTCAGTAAGAAATTCCCTGTTGTAGGAGTCACCGGCCATGGCAATGGCTCCCATGCCGGCCAGCTCTTTTAATTTGTCGGCATTGCGGGCAATGACGGTCACGTTTTGTCCTTTTGCAAGCAATTCAGTTGCAACGATTTTTCCAATTTTACCGGTGGCACCGGTTATTACATACTTTTTCATGTTGATTTGATTTAGTTTTTGATAAAGATTTGTATATACAACTAATTAATTAAATGAATTATTTTGAAGCCAGCTTGATTGCAGACTGGAAGACACTCCCGGTCAGCAAACGTGCATTTTCCTCCCCGAGAATATCGGCAACCCTTAGATAGAGCTTGTACCAGGCTGCTTTAATGGCTTCGTTCATTTCAACGGAAGCCGCGGTAGGATAGATCATCGTGATCCTGCCTTCGCTGTGTTTCTTAACCAGTCCCCGGCTTTCCAGCTTGTCAGCAAGCCGCGTTACGGTCGACGGGGTCAGCATCATGATCTCTGCCAGTTCCCCTGCATGGATGCCCGGGTTTTTATTTACCGTCATGATCACGAATGCATAGCTGGGAGCAAGGTCCACGGCGGAAAATTCCTCCTCCGCCATTTTGGTTACAACCCGCGCCAGGGCGTTGGCGGAATAGTACAGGCAATTGCAATAGGTGGCTTTATCATTCATTTCGGGTGCAAATATACATTATATATTTGTATGTACAATAATATTTATTGAATGAAAGAAATTATTTATCGAAGAGAAGGGTAATCTGATATTACAGTCCGATTATTTTTAGAAAATCATCTTTCCGGATGCGGGACACTGGTACCGTTTTATCATTGCTCATCACCACATACCCCCCTTCACCCCGTACATACTTGGTTACCTCGTGAAGATTAATGATATGAGACTTATGCACCCTGAAGAAATTGTGTTTCAGCAGGCGGGTTTCAAATTCCCCAAGTGATTTTGAAACCATGATTTTATTTCCGCCTTTCATGGAAAAAACGGCATAAGCGCGATCGGCCTCCGCATGGATGATTTCATCAATGTTCACAAAAACAAATCCATCTGAAGTCGGGAGCGCCAGTTTTCGAAACACCGGCATCACTTCCGGCATTTTTCGTTTATCAGGTGCGCCTGCCTCAAATCTCTTCATAAATTTCGCCATGGCAGCTTCCATCTCAGGATAAGCAACCGGTTTCAGCAGGTAATCGAGCGCACTGTGACGCACTGCGTCAATTGCATAACTGCTATGTGAGGTGGTAACGATCACTTCAAAGTTGACCTCCTCCAATGATGACAGGAGCTCGAACCCTTTGCCATCAGGCAATTCAATGTCGAGGAACATCAGGTCAATCCGGTTTTTCAGGAGAAAATTCCGGGCTTCCAGGATGGAACCGGCAATAAAACCTGCATGAATATACGGGAAATGAAACGACAGCAAATCCTTCAGCAGTTCACTGAAGAACGGATCGTCTTCCACAATCAGCGCATTGACAATTCCCATCGGTTGAGACTTAGGTCAGATCCTGAACAAACATGCTAACTAAACCCATTGATCATTTCGGCAACCTTTTCAAAGGCATTTTCATCTTTGATGACATACTGTTCAGCGCCTTTCTCGATTGTTTGAAGGGCAATCCGGTAATTTTCCTGGCTGGAGAGGAGAATGACATGAATGGCGGGATCATATTTTTTGATCTCCTTCAGGATTTCCATTCCGTTAGCGGCATCTTTAGAAACCGTGTTCAGATAATAATCCAGCACAACAACATCCGGGTTGTCAAAAAGGTGTTTTAAACAATCCTCACCTGTTTCAAACGTTGAAACCTGGTGAGGGATTTTCCTGGTCAGCCAATCCTTTAATGCTTCTGTAAGCATCATATCATCGTCAACGATGAATATCTTTTTTGGTTTTCCGGTTGCCATATGTGGTTGATTTAGTGAACAAAAATAATAAATCTTTCTGAATGATCAGGCTGATTTCAGTTCTTTAACCGCGATCTCAACCTGGTTAATAACCTTTTGCAGAGTTTCATTTACGGAAACAGAATTGTATTCCTGCCGGCAATTCATTTCAATCTCTGCTGCAAGCGTTTTCGCCTCTTTCATCCCCATCATCAGGAACCTGGTTTTATAGCCATGCATCTGATCAGCGATTTCCAGAAAATCATTGTTGATCAAGGCAATATTAATCTTTTCCAAAAATGTCGGGGCCGACGCCAGGAACATCTCAATGTACTTCTTCATTCGCTCCTTATCACCCTCACAGAATTTGTCCAGATATTCAAGATCAGTTACACTTCCGGTCAGGGTTCCCGGTTCAATATTGCCGGATTCGTTCTTCTTTTTCACCTTCAGTGCAACGTTCAATACCTGGGCAATTCCAATGATCAGCTGCGAAGCCTTGAAGGGTTTTGGGATGTAGCCATTCATGCCGGCTGCCGTGCACTTTTCAAGGTCGGTGCGCAGCACACTGGCTGTTAAAGCGATGATCGGAATGTCATGATTTTGTACTTCGTCCTTCGTACTTCCCACTTCGTACTTCCCACTTCTGATTTGCCTCGTAGCCTCAAACCCATTCATCACCGGCATCTGCACATCCATCAGCACCACATCAAAATCCGTTGATTTCAGCAACTCAATAGCTTCCGCACTACTTGCCACAGCAACAACCTTCACCTTTGCTTTTGACTCCAGGGTGTCTTTGGCCACAATGCGGTTGTATTCATTGTCGTCAACAACCAGGATGGACAGGCCGTCGAGAATGCTTCCGTCAACCTGTTCTTCAGAGGCAAGCCGTTGCTCAAGTTTTTCAGAAGAACCTTTTTCGCATATTACTCTGAACGAGAATGTTGTACCGGTACCTTCCGTGCTTGAAATGGAGATCTTTCCGCCCATCAGGTCCACCAGTTGCCGGCTGATGCTCAGGCCAAGTCCGGTGCCACCGTATTTGCGTGTGTCGGAGGTGTTGGCCTGGGAAAAATTATCAAAGACCGTCTGCAGTTTTTCCTGCGGAATTCCGATGCCGGTGTCGATGATGGCAAATTGAAGTGCGGATTCAATATCTGTTTTTGTCACTTCAATGCATACACTTCCCTTTTCGGTAAATTTGATGGCATTCCCGGCGAGGTTGATCAACACCTGGTTCAATCGCACCGGGTCGCCAATCACCACATCGTCCATTCCGGGATCAATTTTTACCAGGAGTTCCAGCCCTTTTTCTTCGGCTCGGTGACTGAGTGTTTGCCAGACTTGTTTCAGGGTGTCACTTAAGGAGAAATCGATTTTTTCAAGTTCCATCTTCCCGGCTTCTATCTTGGATAAATCCAGGATGTCGTTGATGATATGCAGCAGGGTATCGCTGGATTTTTTGATCCCTTCCATGTAAAATTTCTGTTTATCCTGAAGCGGTGTTTCCAGCACCAGGCTGGTCATCCCCATCACCGCGTTCATCGGCGTGCGGATTTCGTGACTCATGTTGGCCAGGAACTGCTGCTTGAACTGTTCGCTTTGTTCGGCCCGCTCTTTGGCAATCTGCAATGCGACGTTACCTTTCTTGATCTTGTTGCGTTGTTTGAAAAACACGCCTGCAAAAAGCAGTACTATGACAAATCCACCGATAAACCCATTGCGGACTAGTTTTTGCTTTTGCAATTCCTGTTGTGCAACAGCATCCTTTTTTTCCTGTTCAGCTTTTGTCAATGACTCTTTTTTATCAAATTCGTATTGCATTTGTTCCTGTGTGATTTTTTTGGTGTTTTCATCGTTTACCAGACTATCCCGATATGTAATATAGTGTTTGTAATTTTCAAATGCCTGCTTATAATTGCCTTGCACAACCCCTAAATCCGATAAAGCTAAATAGTCCCACTTTATGTTTTCCAAATGGCCAATTTCTTTTGAAAGAGACAACGCCCGGTTAAGATATTGAGCCGCCTCATTGTATTTCTTTTGTTTCGCGTAAATCTCCCCGATTTCTCCTGTGGAATTTGCAATTCCAAATTTATTTCCGATATCAGTATTGATTTTTAATGCATCAAAAAAAAATTTTAATGCTTCATCGAATTTCTCCTGTTTATGATATACTGCACCTATGTTGCTATAAGTTTCAGCGATATTTATTTGATCACCTGATTCTTCCAGAATTTTTAATGCAGTGAAAAAACTCTTAAGCGCATCAGGGTATTTATGTTGATTTAAATATAATCCTCCAATGTTGCTATAGACCTGGGCGACATCTTGCCTTAAGCCGAGTTCTTCATAGATTTTTAAAGCAGCATGCAAGTTCTTCAATGCCTCAGGGAAATTTGCCTGGTAAGTATATATCACTCCAATAGTGGAGTATGAACCGGCCATGCCTTTTTTATTGCCGGTTTTCTCTTGTGATTTCAACGCGGATAGAAGATACTTTAATGCTTCAGGATAATTACCCAGTAGAGTAAAGATAACGCCAATATTATAAGAAATGGATGCAATTCCTCTTTCATCACGTGCTTCTGATTTGATCTCCTTTACTTTTTTATAATATTCCAACGCCTGTAAATAATTCCCCTTGGTTCTTTCAACGTTTCCCATGCTTTGGTATGCAAAAGCAATCCCCTTTTTATATTCAGTTTTATCGGACAATGCCAGTATTTGGCCGGCATATTCCATGGCTTTGTCGGGGTTGTTGCCCCAATAGGCAGCGGATAGTTCATATAAAATATTCACTTTGACTGTGTCGTGCTTTACTGTTTTCAAACAGTGGGTAAGCGAGTCAATGAGGTGTTGGTCTTGAGAAAAGGAGAGATGCAGAACGGAAATATGAATAATTATAATTATTCCCAGAGACTTTAAATTCATTGTGAATAGGTTAACAAGGTGAAATACAGTGAATTATTTTTCAAATATAATATTATTTAGAAAATAACCACACATCTGTCAAATCCCGCCGCTCATCCATTCAATCCTGCTTTTTGGAAATTTCCATGGTGATTCATTGTTTTTCGATACTAATTTTGGCATTGTAATACCTGATTATTCTAAAACCATAACCTATGAAAACAAAATTTTACACTTTAGCAATATTTATATTCATGACAATTGCCGGTTATTGCCAGTTTACCCCGGTTAATATTAATTTCCAGAGTTCTCCTTACGGGAATTACCCTGAATATATCTCAATCACCGGCGCATCGAATGTATGGCTGGGAAACAGGCGAGGCGATTCAATCACACAGGTACCGTATACCTATGCCGTGCATACAAACGACGGTGGCACTACCTGGCAATTCGACTCCATCCCGGCGCCCGGGGACCCGATCATGAGCAGTGTGTGTGCCGTAGATGCCAATACCTGCTTTTATACCTTTACAGATTACGGCGTAGGGGGTTCGATCTGGAAAACCAGCGACGGCGGCGCCACCTGGGCGAACAAAACGGTCAATCAGTTTACGGAACCAGGCGCATTCGCCGATTTTTATTGCGCATTCAGTGCCAGTGAGGGTGTTGCCCTGGGCGATCCAACCCTCGGATACTTTGAGATTCTTCGCACAACTAACGGCGGTGATACCTGGTCGAGGGTTGACTCAAGCCTTATTCCTTCGATTTTTCCCTGGGAAATGGGAGCCACCCATGTTTACAGTTCCGTGGGCGACAACTTATGGTTTGCTTCTCTCATTCCCGATGGAAACGGCACCTATTCTTCCAGGGTGTTTAAATCGGCTGACCGGGGCCAGCACTGGACCGTTTCGCCGATCGTTGCGGATAACCTTTCCTGGGTGGCGATGCAGTTTTCATCACCCATGAACGGAGTGCTGTATGATGGTGGCTACGGGGGGCCTATACATGAGTTTTACCGCACCACCGACGGCGGAAACACCTGGGCCATCGACTCTGTGACCTTCACTTCGGATATTTATTTCTTCATGAGTTCCGTGCCCGGATTCGATGGCGGTTTTGTGGTGGCAACGAATGACGCACCTGCAGGAACCTATGATACCAAAGTGCTGTTCACCCCCGACTTTTTCAATACGATTGTGGTGCTTGACTCGAATCTTGATGCCAATCCCTGGGGGATAAAATTCCTGGATGCCTCTACAGGATGGATGGAAGGGAACGGAACAAATGAGATTGCCATGCATAAATTCAACGGGTTGCTCACTTCGGTTTCAGAAGCCGTAAAATCTCCTGAAAAACTGGCGATCATGCCCAATCCAACGTCTGGTGAGGCTCTGGTTAAGCTGCCGGATATGCAGGAAAAGAAAAGCCTGAGGTTGATGGTTTATGATCTAAACGGCCGGATGTACGGCGACGAAATGATCGTAAATACCACAGGATGGGCCAAACTGGATGCATCAGGTTACCCCGGCGGGACCTATATCGTTCAGATTCTGTCGGGCGACCGGATCATAGCAGGCACAAAATGGATGGTACAACATTAATAGCTCCTACACGGCTCCCCCCCCCTTCTCCTTCAGGAGAAGGGGCCGGGGGATGAGGTCATGAATTACCTGCAATCAACAAATCTGTAAAAACAAAATAAACATCTCCTATGAATTTTAAAATTTACTTTCTGATGATCTCATTGACCCTGGCGTTCACTGTCCGGGCCCAGTTTACTCCTATGGACCTTCCATACAACAATCAGCCTTACGGTAACTATCCACGCTGGATATCCATTGCTGACGGGTCAACTGTATGGCTCGGGACCCTCTCCATGGATGATTCAGGCCTGGTTCCTTACAGTTATGCGATCAAAACAAACAACAGCGGTACCACCTGGGAGTTCGACTCCATCCCGGCACCTGGCGACGCCATAATGAGCAGTGTGTGTGCGGTGGATGCCAACACCTGTTTTTATGTGTTTACCGATAACAGTTCAGGGGGCTCAGTGTGGAAGACGACCGACGGGGGCTCTTCATGGACAAACAAAACAACCACCCAGTTTACTGAACCGGGAGCCTATGCTGATTTTTACGCCGCGTTTGATGCCAATGCCGGCGTGGCCGTGGGCGATCCGACCCTGGGATATTTTGAAATCCAGCGAACCACCGATGGAGGCAACACCTGGACCAGGGTTGATTCCGCGCTGATTCCCGCGATTTACCCCGGCGAATATGGAGCTGCCAATGCATTCAGTGTGGTTGGCGACAACATCTGGTTTCCGTCGCTGATCGATGACGGGAGTGGATTTTTTGATGCCCGGTGTTTCAAATCATCCGACCGTGGGGCGCATTGGACCGTTTCACCCGTCATTGCGAACAACCTTGGATGGGGCGGAGTGGATTTTTCCACGGCACAGAAGGGTGTTTTCTGGGATCCTTACTTCCCGCTGCCCCGTCGGCAATTCTATCTGACCTCAGATGGCGGCTCAACCTGGGCGGCCGATTCGCTTTCTAACACCGACAAATTCATTGTCGGGATGACTTCGGTGAAAGGTTTTGATGGCGGCTATGTGATCGCCATATCCGACACCACCAACTTTGCAGTTACCCTGCTGTTTACTCCCGATTTCTTCTCCACCACCGTGGTGATTGACAGCAATATGGAAGCTGATCCCTGGGCCTTGCGTTTCAGGGATGCCTCCACCGGCTGGATAGGCGGAGAAGGCGCAGATACGAATTCCATATTCAAATTTACCGGGTTGCTCACCTCCATCGGAGAAGCGGCTAAATCTCCTGAAATGCTTGTAATTGTTCCAAACCCCACATCCGCGGAGTCGCTTGTAAAGCTTCCGGCGTTGAATGTAAAGGGCGACCTGACAATAATGATCTATAACCTTGCAGGCGTTTTACTGGAGAAAAGGCCCGTTGAATCCACTACCGGCTGGACAAAACTAAACGCTTCGGCCTTTGACAACGGGGTTTACATTGTTCAGGTTGTTTCGGGCGACCAGGTGATTGCCGGTACCAAATGGGTGGTGCAGCACTGATGATTTTCTCTGTGGTTCTCTGTGATTTACCTCTGTGGTTCTCTGTGTAATAAATTGTTACACAGAGTTCACAGAGGTAAGTCACAGAGTAATGGAAATTCTCTGACCTTATAAGATATAAGTTTCATAATAGATTTGGCAGGATACATCTTTAAAACAATTACAAATGAAAAAACTCATCACGTATATTACTTTTCTCCTGATTACCGGATCAAGTACTTTTGCCCAGGTAAGCATCAGCACCGACAACAGCGCACCGGATCCTTCCGCCATGCTGGATGTGCAATCAACCACACAAGGGATGTTTGTACCCCGTATGACCCGGGTACAGCGAAACGCAATCGGGAACCCCGGCGACGGATTGATGGTGTATTGCACAAACTGCGGCACAAATGGCTCGCTGAGCATCTTCACCGCCGGATCCTGGTTTACCTTTTCTCCGTGTTCCGTAAGTCAGCCTGGAGCGGGCGTTCACCAACTGGCTCCAAACCAGGTGACCTGGAACTGGCTGGCTGTGCCCGGGGCTGCCGGCTACCGGTGGAACACCACCCCCGATTATGAAACAGCCATCGATATGGGATCTGTCCTTTCAAAAACCGAGACCGGCACGAACTGCAATGTCACCTATTCGAGATATGTATGGGCCTATAGCACCTGTGGTGAATCGGCTGCCGCTGCCCTCAGCCAGCATGTACAACCAGTCGCCCCCGGACCAGCAACTGCCGGTACGCACCTTCCTTTGTCAAACGCTATTGTGTGGAACTGGAATTCCGTCCAGAATGCTACAGGATACCGATGGAATACGGTGGATGATTTTGAAACAGCGGTTGATATGGGAGCCGCCCTCTCTGAAAATGAAACCGGCTTGACCTGTGGAACCACGTATACCCGGTTTGTGTGGGCGTACAACGGTTGTGGTTTGTCCGCTTCACTGGTTTTAACGCAATCAACCATCGCATGCTGGGTTTGCACGAATACCGTCACGGTCAATCATGTAGCAGCAGGGGGTGTTGCGCCGGTTGATAAGACAGTAACGTATGGTACAGTGACCAATATCCCTGGGGAAGCGACAAAATGCTGGATCTCCCGAAACCTGGGCGCCAGTCAGCAGGCCACTTCATCAGGAGATATCACTGAACTTTCTGCCGGCTGGTACTGGCAATTCAATAACAAGCAGGGGTATAAACATGATGGTATAGTAAGGACACCAAACAGCGTATGGATAACAAGTATCAGCGAAAATTCGGAGTGGATCACTGCCAACGACCCCTGTAGTTCCGAATTGGGCAGCGGATGGCGTATGCCCACCGAATCGGAATGGACGAATGTGGATGCATCCGGTGGCTGGACAACTTCATTTGCTGCGTATAATTCAGTGTTAAAGCTCCATCTGGGCGGGTATCTCATGTACAACACCGGATTGCTTACCAATCGCGGCTCCGTGAGCGGGTACTGGTCAAGTACCCAATCAGGCGTCTCTGCAAGTTCATACCTATACCTGAACACATCGTTCAGTGGTATGATCATAGACCAAAAGTCATATGGATTTTCTATACGTTGCATCAGAAATCCATAAATAAATCTTCTCCACCGGCCATCTGGCATTTGTGCCGGATGCCGGGTTCTCCCTTCTCTTCAAGGATTTGCCCTTCAATTAAAATTTCCCGAATTTTAATCCGATGGTGGCTGTAAAATTATTCATCAGGGTTGAAGGTGTATTGATCAACTGCAAACCGCCCGCATACCGGTAACTCACTCCCGCGTTCAGACGCATGAATTTCTGAAGATTGAACTCAACCCTGATGCCGGGTTCTACAACAAAAAAGGCATCACTGTCGATGGTCTTATGGCACAGGTCCATTTCATTGTATTCCAGCAACAGCCCCACAAGCCTGATGTCCCGAATAACGCGTACTTATAAGCTTTCGTGATATCTAGCAAAGTCAATGTCAGAAAAAAAATCGGAGTAGGCATCGGCAAAAAAGAGGCATCAGCTTAATTGGGCCTTTTCGTCTCAGTTAAAAATTTCCGATCCTTTTTATATAATTCAAACAAATCGTCATCGTCATTGCCTTGTTTAATACCATTTATCAGAAGAAGCAATAGTCCTGGAATTTCATTCTCCCTAAAGCCCGATTTAATTGCGAAACTGGTCATCAATCGCATTTCATTTTTATCTATTAACCCGTCAGACAGTGCCATCTTCACAATGCTGTATACCTGTTCAAAGCGTTTGGATAATTCATAGGGAGGTAAATAGTCGGACTTGTCTGTAGATTCAATCAATTGATTGATTTCCGTGTCTGCAAAACCAATCATTTTGCCTATTCTGTGCAGTAATTCCAATTCCGGCCCGCTTACAAGATCATCAGCTTTTGCAATCCGGACCAGGTGAATGAAATATTCAATATTTTGTTGTTTTGCTGAATGATCTAAATAATTCAAGGTTTCCATTTTTTTGTTTTTAAAGGGTTTCTAATGATATAAGTGAAATTGATCAGAAAATTAAGCCGGCAGCTTTGCTTCGGTAATCACTTGCCTGAACCTTTCCAAAGTTTGTCCACAAATGCGGTTACTGAATCAAATACGCCTTGTACTCCATTCTGGGAAATATAATTAACCAGCTGAATGATCAATGGCAGCAGCGCGATGATAACTGCAACGGCAATGATTAAAATCACGATAACTGCCATTATAACAATTAGTTTCAGCTTTTTATTGTTCCTGATCCTGTTCAGGATGGCTAACAATTTCAGGTGGCTTTCGTTTCCATGGTTTTGATAGGATGAACTATTCCATGATCTGTGGTCTTCATGATCATCATGGTATCTCTGTTCCCTGTAATTGCCGTGGTGCCTGCGTTTTTCTTCAAAATAATCATCATATCCCATATCGTAACTTGTTTAAATTGGTATATAAATGCAAATTCGCTATATGATTGAATAATTGAATATTCAACCAAAAAGATCATTGCCTGAAATAAGGAATTGTAAAAAAATCTAGGAAATCTTTGGCGGTTGCCAGA
>CAZVNF010000044.1:5032-24006 GCA_964628215.1 uncultured Draconibacterium sp. | reverse complement strand
CGGAGCTTGAACCGTTATATGAACTCGACCGCCGCGGAAAACGCAATGGCGTTGATGTAAAAATTATAACGGAGGCCGAAATGAAAGAGATCGACCCCAATGCAAAAACATTCAAATTCGCGCTCTATTCTCCCAGCACGGCCACCGTGGATCCTACCGAACTGAACAAAGCTGTTCGGAATGAGTTGAAGGCAGCCGGTGTGAATTTTTTATTCAGTGAAGGGTACAAGTCCAAAATTGACGGGAATACCATCGAAACCACAACAGGGAGAAAGCTCACTGCGAATAAGGTGATAAACACCGCCGGCCTGTATGCCGACAAAATCGCCCGTGATTTTGGTTTTTCACAGCAATATACCATTATCCCGTTCAAGGGGATTTACCTGAAATATACAAAAAAGGACAAGCCGATAAAGACCAATATCTACCCGGTGCCAAACCTTAAAAACCCCTTCCTTGGCGTGCATTATACCATCACCGTGGATGGCACCATTAAAATCGGCCCTACCTCGATTCCGGCTTTCTGGCGCGAAAATTACAAGGGAATGGATAATTTCAAAGCCGGAGAACTTGGTAACGTGCTGAGCTGGGAAGCCAGGCTTTTCCTCTCCAACGCCTTCGGATTTCGCGGACTGGCCTATGACGAGATGAAGAAATACAACAAATCCTACTTTGTCAATCTTGCCACCAGCATGGTGCATGATATTGATAAATCGGGGTTTACCGAGTGGAGCAAACCCGGAATCCGTGCCCAGCTTCTCAACACCAAAACCCTCGAACTGGTAATGGATTTTGTTGTGGAAGGCGACAACACCACCATCCATGTGCTGAACGCAGTATCCCCCGCCTTTACCTGCAGCTTCCCCTTTGCAAAATGGGTAGTCGATAATTACATCGAAAAAGCATAAGTTACCTCTGATTCAAACTTCAACATTCGTTAATCAATATTCGATATTCAATTTTAACATATGGAAACTGTCCTCAGATTTAAACGCGAAGACCTTCTGAACTTTGTGGTAAGATATATGACCAAGCTCGGTGTTCCTGCCGGGGATGCAAAAATTGTAGGCAATGTGCTGATCTGTGCCGATATCCGTGGGGTTGAATCACACGGATTGCACCGTTTGGGCTCCTATTATGGAAACCGGATCGGTAAAGGCTGGATCAATCCGAAGACACCTTTTAAGATCATCAGCGAAACACCCTCCACCGCGCTTATCGACGGAGGGAACGGATGTGGGCAGGTGGTGTCGCACAAAGCCATGAAGCTGACCATTGAAAAGGCCAAAACGGCCGGACTGGCAGCCATCACGGTACGCAACAGCAATCACTACGGTATTGCCGGTTATTATGCCATGATGGCCATGAGGAAAGGGATGATCGGTATTTCGCTTACCAATTCGCAGCCCCTTGTGGCCCCTACCTTTGGACGTACAGCCATCCTGGGAACCAATCCCATTGCCATGGCTGCCCCGTCGGACAAAGCTTATCCGTTCCTGCTGGATATGGCCACCAGTGCCGTGGCTTACGGAAAGATCCAGGTGTATGAAAAGAAACATGAACACATCCCCATTGGCTGGGGTATTGATGAACAGGGACTTGCAACAAATGACCCGTCGCTGATCAAACCCGGCGGGCATGGCGCGCTGCTCCCGTTGGGAGGAATGGACATCACTGCCGGTTACAAGGGGTATGGACTGGCCGTTCTCGTTGAAATACTTTGCTCAGCCCTCTCGGGAGGCAATTTCCTGACCAATGTCGGCGGCCCCCAGAGTCCCGATCCCACCGGGGTTTCCCATTTCTTCATGGCTATTAATATCGACGCTTTCAGGCCCATCCTTGATTTTAAGCATCACATGGACGATATGATCGCCCTGCTGAAAAAGTCACCGCTGGCGGTTGGCCGCGACGAGATCCATGTTGCCGGGGAGAAAGAGTTCCAGTATGCTGAATTCAACGAAATTCATGGCGTTCCGCTCATTAAACCGATTGTTGACGACCTGGTGAAGGAAGGTGAAAAAATCGGGGTTCCGTTCGATTGTCCGCATGTGAATGAGTAGCATTCACCCGGCCCCATATCTCTTATCTGCTTCTTAAAAATTAGCGTTAGTTTCCGGTATTCGGTGAAACGGTATGTTTTTTCGCCAAAACACCCTTTCGTTTCGGTATAAAATTAAGAATTTAGTTGACAAACTAAAAACTTAGTTGTATCTTTGTGTCTGTAAATTTCGCTATATCGCTACTTCGCTATATCGCTACTTATTTCAGCCATATGTCAACACAAAAAAACACCTCCGACCTCCCGCTCTCCCTCACCCGCGCCGAAGAGGAGGTAATGCAGATCCTCTGGGAAATTGAAAAGGGGATGGTTCACGATATCCTCGGCAAATTTCCTGATCCGAAACCGGCATACAATACAGTATCAACCATCGTGCGTATCCTGGAGCAAAAAGGGTTTGCGGGGCATAAGGCCTATGGCCGCACCCATGAGTATTTCCCGGTGATCAGCAAAGCAGCCTATACCAAATCATCATTCAGGGGATTTATGTCAAACTATTTTGGCAACTCCTACAAATCGCTGGCATCATTTTTTGCAACGGAAGGGAAGCTGACCATCATGGAGCTTGAAGAGATTCAAAAAACAATTAACGAAGAGATCAGAAAACAGAAGGAGGTAAAGCAATGAATGCATTATTATTATATCTGCTCAAGTCGAACCTTTGTGTTTTGGTGTTATATGCCGTTTACTGGTTTTTCCTGAGGCGGGAGACCTTTTTCCTGGTAAACCGCTTCTACCTGCTGGCGATGGTCCTTTTTTCAATGCTGGCACCATTGATTCCCATCCACCTTACGCCCGCCAATCCTTCATCTGCCATGGTGGTTTTACTTCAACCGGTGATCATCTCCCCCGATACTGTGGCTCAAACATTGCAGTCGCACCTGAAATGGTTCGAAATTGCAGCCGTGGTTTATTTCACCGGTATCCTTGTATTTATGCTTCGGTTCGGTATGCAGCTCATCCAGCTTTATCTCATCACCAGGCGGTCCGGGATCAGGAAGCGCGGGAACCAGCGCGTGGTTTTTGTCGACAGGGGTTATTCTCCCTTTTCCTTCTTTAACCTGGTCTTTATCAATGAAGCAGTGGTGCCCCGTGAAAGTCTTCCTGCCATCCTCGAACATGAATGCATCCATATCCGGCAGTACCATACACTGGACATGATCATGATCGAGATAGCCACAATACTGCAATGGTTCAACCCCGTGTTATGGATGGCCGGCCGCGAAATGAAAGTGATCCATGAATACCTGGCTGATGAAGGCGTTCTGCAGAACGGGATCAGCCGCCATATATATCAGCAAATGATCCTGGATGAAACCATGGGTATCCGGGTAAATAACCTGACCAATAATTTTAATGTTTCATTACTTAAAAAACGAATCGCCATGATGACAAAATCGAAATCGAAAACATGGGCAAAAAGTAAAGTGCTTATTGCCCTGCCGGCATTGCTTGTCCTGATGCTTATTCTTACATTCCCTTCCTACAGCAGCGAGGAGGTGATGAACCCGGCAGAAAGTGCGGTGTTAGCCCGCATCAGTGAATATACCACCCCCGAACCGGTTATCCAGGATAAACCCAAGCAGAAAACCCAGGTGAAATATGAACCGGTTAAAGCGGTAAACGGGGTTTATTCCGTTGTGGAGAAAATGCCCTCCTATCCGGGAGGAGATGATGCCAGAGTGCAGTTCATGGTTGGGAATATCAAATATCCCGAGACTGCCGTAAAAAACAAAGTGATGGGTACCGTTTATGTCACTTTTGTGATAAAAGCCGACGGCTCCATCAGCGATGTAAAGGTGCTTCGGGGAATCGGCTCCGGATGCGATGAAGAGGCTGTACGGGTGATAAAACTGATGCCGAAATGGAACCCGGGAATGGAAAAGGGAAAACCGGTGGATGTTCAGTTTAACCTTCCGATCAAGTTTACCCTCGACAGCAAAAAGCATGAGGAACCCCAAAAGTAAATACCATGACCAAAACTTTTTTGTTCACTGTGTTCCTGTTTCTGTTTCTCCCGCGAATTTCAGAGGCACAGGAACTGGAACCTGCAGAACAGGTTAAATCATTGATGGAATCCTGTCAGTTCAGCCGGGCGGTAAGTCTGGCTGAACTTCATCTTTTACGCGACAGCACCCGCACCGATCTGCTTTTACTGAAAGGGCGAGCATTGGCAGCCGGTTTTCAATATAAGGAGGCAGCCGTCGCACTTAATACGGCGTTGCGTTACGACAGCACAAACATCAGGGTGCTGAATGAGCTTTCCGATGTTTACCGGCAGTTGGGAGATCCGGGTAAAGCCATTGCCACCAGCCTGAGAATGACCGCATTGTTTCCGGATAACCGTTACTTCAGCCTGCAACTCGCCAACCTGTATTATTCAGAAGAGGATTACCGGAACGCGATCCGGGTATTGATTCCGCTCTACCTTTCCGATTCTTCTTCATTTTTTGTGGCCAGACAACTGGGCAATTGCTTTAATGAGTTGAAGCGATCGGATTCGGCGATCAGGTTTTACCGGAGGGCCCTGAGAATTACACCATATGATCCTTACGTTACCGGTAAGATGGTAAATGTCCTGATCAGGGAAGACGAGGTTGCCATGGCACTTTACTGGACCCAGGTGTGCCTCGAGCACGATTCAGCCAATATTCCCATCCTGAAACAAAGCGGTTACTGCAATTACCTCCTGATCGACTTCAAGTCGGCAGCAACACAATTCCACAAGTGCGCGAAACTTGGCGATTCGTCGAAATTTACCATGAAATACCTGGGATTGGCCTATTACAAGCAGGAGAAGTACGATACTGCGGCACTCCATTTCCGGTCGGCTTTTCTTAGTGATACCACCGATGCAGAGGTGTGTTTTTATTACGGGGTTTCTGCATACCGTTCACTGGATGTTGACACCGGCGTGCTATACCTCAACCGGACTTTGCGCTTGCTGATGCCTTCCGGAAAATTTCTGTCGACACTCTACTCCGAACTTGCCGATGCCAATACTTCAGCAGGGAAGGCCGATACCGCACTGGTAATTCTGCAAAAAGCGCTGGAAGCCAATCCCGAAAACAATACCATACGCTTTAAAATTGCCTATCAGTATGATTTTTACCTCAGAAAACCCTACGAAGGACTGCCATATTACAGGGAATATTTAAAAAATGCCGTCAACCCCACCGAAACCACACCCAACCTTCCGCAAAAGGTTTCTTACAGCGACTACGCCAAAAACCGCATCAAAGAAATAACCACCCCCCGCAAAAAGTAGAACTATTTCGCCATTTCGCTACCTCGCTACCTCGCTACCTCGCTACCTGTTATTCCTCCCCAAAAACTCCACCAGCATCCCGTTAAACTCTTCCGGATGTGTTTCCATCGGCATGTGAAAGGCGTCAGGTATTACCTTAAGTTCAATGGAGGGCACCTCTTTTTTCAGCTTTTCCCCGTTTCTCAGTTTAATGGTCTTGTCTTTTTTCCCCCAGATCAACAACACCGGCATCCGGCTCAACCCTTTTGCATCGAGTTCCTGGATCTCCCTGGAATTTCCAAGCAGGTTGACCACAGTTTCTGCAGTTCCCTCAATTTGCAAAGGTTCCCAGTATCCGTTTACTGTGAGGGTATCTGGAAGAAATCCGTAGGTTTTTTTAAGTTCCCGCCTGAATTTTTTGAAAGACAGGTATTGATTCTCTGTATAGGAAAGAAGCAGTTTTTTATAGACTGGATGGTTAACAAGACCGACAATGTTCGCATACACGTTGTCGTTGGTGATGAAGACCATTCCGGCCACGATGGTCAGACTTTTTGTGCGACCCGGATTTACCAGCGCTACCGCCTCAGCAGTTCCCCCGCCCATGGAATGACCTGCAATGTTCCATTTTGAAGTGTCAGAGCTGTCGATCTGCGAGATCATTTCCCAGATCATCCGGGCCCTGTTGCTTTGCGACTGGTTTGTTTTTGCCGATCTTTCGCTGTACCCGAATCCGGGAAGATCGATGGCCACAACGAGGTAACCCGCTTTAACCAGGGCATCATAATTATTTCTCCAGCAAAAGGTGGAGCCACAGAAACCGTGAATGAGCAGAACCTTCCCCCGGGGGGTGGCAAGATTTTCATTCCAGATGCGATAGTGGATTTTAAGCGAATCGACTATTGCGAAATGCGAGTTGGGAAAGGGTTTTTCAGGAGGCTGAATATGAATAGATTCCGCTAAAACAAACAGGGAGGAAATAAATAAGAGTAATACACCCGCAGTGCGCATTCGAAAGAGTTTTTCACAAAATTCGGATATTTTCCCTGACCGCAAATCAATTTGTTTTATTTATACCGTATCTTAATAAAATCGTCCAATATTCTTGACAAACCCGGCGAGTCGATTTAGGAATTGAAGTATCTTTGCACCATGGAGAAGAAAAATAATCCCTACTTGCCAATCTGGTTCGCCATCGTCCTTACCGGAGGAATCCTTTTGGGAATCTTTTTAGGAAACAGGATCGGAAATTTCAACCTGCTGCCTTCTGACAAGGATAAGGTAAAAGAGGTAATCAGCTATGTGGAAGATAATTACGTTGACACCCTGAGCCGGAAAGTGCTGGAAGAGAAAGCCATTTCCGGCCTGCTGGAAAAACTTGATCCCCATTCGGTTTATATCTCGGCCGAAGAGTTTCACGATGCCAACGATCCGCTGCTGGGCAGTTTTGAAGGAATCGGGGTGCAATTTCGCCTCGAGAATGATACCGTTACAGTGATTAACCCTGTATCGGGAGGTCCGTCAGAAAAACTGGGCATCCGCGCCGGCGACCGGATTGTAAAGGTGGATGGAAAAAACATAGCAGGCATCAAAATATCCACACTGGATGTGATGCGTAAATTAAAAGGTCCCAAGGGAACAGAGGTAAAGGTCTCCATTTTCAGGAGAGGCGCCGGCAGCCTGCTTGATTTCACCATCACCCGGGATGTGATCCCAACGTACAGTATGGACATTGCTTACATGCCGGAACCCGGAATCGGGTACATCCGCCTGAATAATTTTGCGGCAACCACCCACGATGAGGTTCATAGCGCACTGGAGTCTCTCCAGATGAAGGGAATGAAGAAACTGATCGTCGATCTCCGCGGGAACGGGGGAGGCTACCTGAAGGCTGCCATCGACGTTGCCGATGAATTTCTCGGTAAAGGGAAACTCATAGTATACACGGAAGGAATGAACCACAAAAAGGAAGTTTCCAAATCCACCGCGGATGGTTTATTTGAACAGGGAGATCTTGTTGTGCTGGTAGATGAAGGAACTGCCTCTGCTGCCGAAATTGTATCCGGAGCGATTCAGGATCACGACCGGGGCATGATTGTCGGTCGCCGTTCATTCGGCAAGGGACTCGTACAGGAACAGATGGATTTTAAGGACGGCAGTGCGCTGCGGCTCACAGTCGCCCGGTATTACACTCCCACCGGCAGGTGTATTCAGAAGTCATACAAGGACGGACTCGAAACCTATAACAGTGATTACTATCACCGGTTCATGAATGGCGAACTCGAGCATCCCGATTCCATCAAATTTCCCGACTCCCTTAAATACAAAACACCGAAAGGCAGAACCGTTTTCGGCGGAGGCGGAATTATGCCCGACATTTTTATTCCGCTGGAAAAAGATTCAGCGATGCGCTACTATACTCAGTGCATCAACAAAGGACTGGTGTACCAGTTTGCTTTTGACTACACCGACCGGAACCGGCCTCAGCTGATGCGGTTTAAAAGCTTCGGTCAGTTTGACCAGGGCTTTTTTATCACAGGGTCGATCTACGCTGAGTTTGTCAAATATGCCGATACAAAAGGCGTGAAACATGAAGGAAAAGATCTGACAAAATCAGACCATTTTGTAAAAACCATGCTCAAAGCCTATATCGGCCGAAACATCCTGGACAACGATGGCTTTTTCCCCGTTCTGAATACCATCGATCCCGGATTCCAAAAAGCAATAGAAACCCTTAAAAATGGAGGAGCAAAACTATAATTTCGCCATTTCACAATTTCGCTATTTCGCTATTTCGCTATTTATTAATTAACCCTTAAACTTTAAATCATGACCCACGAACTCCCAAAGCTCCCTTACGCAATAGATGCACTGGAGCCTTATATTTCAAAGCGTACCATCGAATTTCACTATGGAAAGCATCACCAGGCATATGTGAATAACCTGAACAAGCTGATTATCGGTACCGAATTTGAAAATGCTTCCCTCGACGACATTGTTATGAAAGCAGGAGCAGGAATTTTCAACAACGGGGCCCAGGTATGGAACCACACATTTTACTGGAACTGTATGAAACCGCAAGGCGGCGGCGAACCAACAGGTGCCCTTGCTGCTGAAATTTTGAAGAACTTCGGTTCTTTTGCAGAATTCAAGGAGAAATTTTCAGCTTCCGCAGCAACCTTATTTGGATCAGGCTGGGCCTGGCTCATTAAGAAGGACAACGGAAGCCTTGACATCGTTCAGGAAAGCAATGCCGGCAACCCGCTGAAGCATGGAGCAACCCCGCTGCTCACCTGCGATGTTTGGGAACATGCGTATTACCTTGACAAACAAAACGTACGTCCCGATTATATCGCCGATTTCTGGAAACTGGTGGATTGGAATGCGGTTGCAGGAAGACTGTAGAAATAAGGAATGACGAATATGCGAATGACGAATACGGGAATGTCGGAGTAGCACCTGGCATTCGTCATTCCCATATTCGTCATTCTTGTCATTTATTCATTACTCCACGGTCACTGATTTCGCCAGATTCCTCGGCTGATCCACGTTGCAATTGCGCATCACGGCAATGTGATACGACAAAAGCTGTAACGGGATAGTGGCCAGCAACGGGATAAGCATCTCCTCCGTATCGGGTATTTCAATACAGTGGTCGGCCAGGTTTTTGACTGTTTCGTCACCTTCCGTGATAATGGCAATGATTTTGCCTTTCCGTGCCTTGACCTCTTCGATGTTGGTGATGACCTTTTCATAAATGCCCCGGCGGGTGGCAATAAAAACAACAGGCATGTATTCATCAATGAGTGCAATGGGTCCGTGTTTCATTTCAGCAGCAGGATACCCTTCGGCGTGGATGTAAGAAATTTCTTTAAGTTTCAGGGCTCCTTCGAGTGCTACCGGAAAATTATATCCGCGGCCCAGGTACAGAGAATTCTTTACATCCTTATAAATCGTGGCAATGTCCCTGATCTTATCATTAAGCTGAAGGATTCGTTCAACTTTGGCAGGAATCGAGTCCAGCTCAAGCAGGATTTTTTGAAACTGTGAAGTGGGCAGGGTCCCTTTTTTCTGGGCAAGTATCAATCCCAGCAGGGTTAATACGGCAACCTGTGCGGTGAATGCCTTGGTAGAGGCCACCCCGATTTCAGGGCCGGCATGGGTATACACCCCGGCATGTGTGATACGGGCAATGGATGATCCCACAACATTACAAATTCCCAGTACTGTTGCGCCTTTTCCTTTGGCAAGTTCAATGGCTGCCAGGGTATCGGCAGTTTCACCGGATTGTGATATGGCAATTACCACATCTTCTTCGGAGAGGATGGGGTTGCGGTAACGGAATTCTGAGGAGTATTCCACTTCAACCGGGATCCGTGCCAGGTCTTCAATCAGGTATTCCCCAACCAGCGCGGCGTGCCAGGATGTTCCACATGCAATAATAATAATACGTTTGGCATTCAGAATCTTCTGTTCGTAATCTCTGATCCCGCCAAGCGTCACCGTTCCCTGGTCGACATGGAGACGGCCCCTCATGGAATCAAAGATCGAACGCGGTTGTTCATAAATCTCTTTCAGCATGAAGTGCTCAAAACCGCCTTTTTCTATTTCACTGAGACTCAATGACAGCTTTTGAATGTAAGGGGAATGGCTTTGATTCTTAATCGTCTTGATTTTCAGATCTTTTCCACGTTCAATGATAGCAATCTCTTCGTCATTCATATAAACAACGTTGTTGGTGTATTCGATCAGGGGGGTGGCATCGGAGGCGATAAAAAATTCGTCTGTGCCAACACCGATAACCATGGGACTGCCTTTACGGGCAGCAATAATCTTGTCGGGAAACTCCTTGGCAAGGATCACGATGGCATAGGCGCCAATCACCTGGTTCAGAGCAATACGCACCGCGTCTTCAACAGACACTTTCTCACTGATCATAATATCTTCAATGAGATGAACCAGTACTTCGGTATCGGTGTCGCTGGTAAATGAATATCCCCGGTTCTTCAACTCACTTTTTAGTACAGAATAATTCTCAATGATGCCATTGTGAATGAGAGCCAGGGTTTTGCTCTGGGAAAAATGAGGGTGGGCATTGATGGTGTTGGGTTCCCCGTGTGTCGCCCAACGCGTATGGGCCATCCCAATGGTTCCTGCAATATTTTCTCCTTCTACAAATGCTTCGAGGTCTGAAACTTTTCCTTTGCATTTGAAAATCCGGATATCATCATTCAACAGGCAGATTCCCGCACTGTCGTAACCCCTGTACTCAAGCCGGTGCAACCCCTTCATGAGGATTGGAAAAGCTTCACGGGGGCCAATATAGGCTACAATTCCGCACATACTTTTGTTGTTTAAGGATTAAACAATAAGTGAGATTGACGTAAAATTAATAGTACAAAAATAGAACTTTATTAATTCAAAACAGTGTACGTCATTTTTAAGTGCAAACGATTGCTGTTTTCTCCCGGAATCTGGGGCTTGGTTCCGTACAGCATGATCCGGTTTGGTGAAGCAGAACTTTTTACAGGGGTGTTCACCATCATGTAGAGGTCAAAAGAATTTGTGTAGGAGTTTTGTAAAATGTTCTGCATATGCTGGGTCAACCTGAAAAAATAAGACCGTTTTTTCTCGTCATAGGTTCCCCCGAAATAATTCGAGCCTTCGTTGTCATCTACCAGGTAACCAATTCTTCCGGCACTGTCCTGCCTGATCATGGTAATGGCAGGGGGAGGAGCCAGGATGGTATCAGTTTCCATATTCTGGAGAATTAAAAGTGCATCATTGACGGCGATAATTTTACCTTTGCCCAAATCCTTAATATAGGGAAATTTCAGCTTTATCTTCACTCCGCCAAGTCCCTGCAAAAAAAGATTATTGGCGCCCTTGGCCGAGTCCTTATTGAGAATCTGTTGTTTAAGGTCAGGGTTTGCATCGAGGTATCCATGGTGATCCACCTGGATAAAACGGGCACAACTCTGGTTTAGCAGCATGTCGTAATGCAGTGAATCATTTTTCGGATCATCTCCGTCATGAAAATATACAACCAGTTTTGTTAACCCGCTGGCGATGTTGAAATTCAGCAGGGCTCCATTGCTGTTTACCGGGGAGGCAGTAACATACAGACCTTTGACATATTTAATGAAGTCGGCATCTGACAAAAGTGCATTTGCCGGAGCAGACAAAATTTTATTTCCAAAATAATTGGTTTGTTTGTTCAGGTTGATCCTGAGATGTGCGGGTACTTTCTGGTCATACACCTTGATGCTGTCTTTCAGTTTGGGATAGAAGTCCTGGTCGGCCAGCAAGGTAGGATAAGTGGCAAGTTTCTGATTCGAAAAATGCACACTGTCATACACCAGATCCTCGCTCATTTCGTAAACTTTTACGTTTT
Source organism: uncultured Draconibacterium sp. (assembly GCA_964628215.1). Lineage (GTDB taxonomy): Bacteria > Bacteroidota > Bacteroidia > Bacteroidales > FEN-979 > CAIVAT01. The sequence goes on along the minus strand of CAZVNF010000044.1, from coordinate 12,306 downwards.
GCCGCGTGAGAGTATCTCCGTAATAATCGCTGTAAAGCAATACCAGGACAATGGAGTCGAGCACCGGATTTTTGCCGAAATCAATCCCTTCGTACGATAACAGTACCTGTGAATAAAATCCGGCGGTAGTTTTGCCGAAAATCGGGTCAACCATGGAGCCCAGGATGAGGTTGGCAGCTTTATCGGTGCGTACCGAGTCCTGAATCATTGAAAATGCCTCAACAGTACATGTGTCTGTAGTAATTACATTGAGGGTGTCGCTGGGTGGAAGCAGGTCGAATCCGATTTCATACGGATCTTTTGTGCAGGACAACATGGCCAGGATGAACAGAAATCCGATGAGCAGGGATGCGGGAAGTGTTGACAGGAAAGATTTCAATCGGTTCAGATTAATTAGTTGCAGTTAGTCTACAGTTACATGGTCGTTCACGATGATCTCTTCATAGAAATCGTTGTATGCATCAACGTAACGATCCATGGCTTGAAATTCAAGATAAGGCTTGTCAATTTCCTTAAGATAGTTTACAATTTCAGGATTGATTTTTGGTGACCCGATAATTACACCATCTGAAAAATCGATCGCCGCCTTCATCATACTAACGTAGCTGGGCGTTTTATAGTGTTTGAGGTCTTTGGAATTAATTCCTTCAAGCTTGATTTTTGCAGCAAAATCTTTGTGCATCAGCTCTTCAAAATCGTCGTCATAAATGGAATAAATGACTTTGGTATCGCTGAAAAGGGGATTGTCGCAATATGCTTTCTTGATGTAGATCGGCACCAGGCTGGTCATCCATCCGTGACAATGAACCACATCGGGGCCCCATCCCAGCTTTTTCACGGTTTCCAGCACTCCGCGCGAAAAGAAGATTGCCCGTTCATCGTTGTCAGAAAAAAAGTTGTTGTTTTTGTCATGCAGGGTGTATTTCCGCTGAAAATAATCTTCATTGTCAATGAAATATATCTGCATGCGCGCTTGCTGAATGGAAGCAACCTTGATGATCAGAGGGTGATCGGTATCGTCGATGATCAGGTTCATGCCCGATAAACGGATAACCTCGTGAAGCTGATTCCGGCGTTCGTTAATGCTGCCGTAACGTGGCATAAAAGTCCTGATTTCCCTGCCTTTCTCCTGTATCCCCTGGGGAAGATACCGGCCGATGGTTCCCATCGGGCTCTCTTTCAGATATGGTGTGATCTCCTGCGCTACAAACAAAACTTTCGCTTTTTCCATGTTTTCTCCTCGATTATATCCCTAAATGAAATTCGTTGCAAAGATACTAAAAATTTTTCGGACAATTTCCAAACAAAATATGTAAAATAATGATTTATATCTGATTATAATTTATTTTTTAATTTCTGAAAAAAAAGTATCATTTCGTGTATTACCTTTTGCCTTCTTTCCCGACTAAGCAGAAAACAATCGTTAACCAGGGAGGAGTTTGAAATGAACTAGGGGAAAAAGAAAATAACGCCGGGGATCGGTGGTGTTTTCAGGGAGAAGAACCGGCTTTCCACAACAATCCGGTTATCCGCAGGCTGTTGGCGGAAGGATCAGACAGCATTTTTTTTAATCATAAATACCAAAGAAAATGAAAAAGATAATGGTGCTGACAATTTTGGGACTTGTTTTCCTCATGAATGTTTCATCGGCGACAGAAATAAAACCTGTCCTGTGCACTCCAACCGCTGTATGGGTCAAATTGCAGATTATTTTTCATCGTCCGAAATTGAATTGTGAAAGCGGATTTGGCATCTGTTTTCTTGTTAGCGCAGGATTTGACGGCTCAGGTTCTGCAGGGGCAGGCAATTCATGCAGCGTGAGAGGACAGCTTAACGAAAAAAACCAGCTTGTTGTTGAAGTAGAGGAGTCGGTGCTGGCCCGGTATGAGGGCGGTACTTTGCTGCGCAACTTCAAAGATAAAACATCAGTCGCAATCCCTGACCCCTATGTTCTGCCCGAAGCAACCTGCCGGGCGCTGGGATCAAATTCGCCCCTGACAATCAAGGCGGGAAACTACCCTGTGTCGTTCCAAAACGGGGTGTATTCGCTTGTATTCCAGCTTTAAGGGAAAGTCGCCCTGTAACGGGGACCGGGCATCTCCGGATGCCCTCCCGTTGAAGGGCGGATATTGTTCAACGATTAAACAAAAACAGGATGAAAACTAATTCATGGATTCTAAAACTGGCAGCACTGATCTTTTTTCTTGCCATTTCTTTTGGTTGTAAAAATATCATGCAATTTAAATATGGGATTACTCAACCCAGGGTGGTGACCCCTTCCGAACTGACCGATTTTCTGATACGGCAACATTACCCGGCCGAAAATCAATACAGGTTTCTTGATTCTTCCTCGTATTTTCAGGAGATGAGAAATCCAAAATTCAATAAATACCTGTTGGGTCATATGATCTTTGACCGTGAAGGGACCTTGTTGCAACGTGACACAGCACAATGCCAGTGGGCCGGCAAAGACAAAATATCCTCTCTGAAGCCGGATTCAGTGTACAGTAAATGCAACGATCTGCATTTAAACCAGGTTCTGCCGAAAATTCAACCGCTCACCGGGAACCCGGAACCTTCGGATTCATTGGCAGCGCCTGATTTTACAGTACTTGTTACCTGGGGCATGTTTCTGGGCAAATACAATTACCGGCTTTTTGATCTGGATAGTGCTGTAAAGCAAAACAAAACCGCCAGGATCCGCCTGATATGGCTCAATATTGACATGCAGAAAAGCTGGAACCTTCCGAAAGACCAGCGAATGAAATTCAGGTAGCATTTATGGCCGTCATACATAGTCCGCAAAAAATGGTTTCTTTCAAACAATTTACCCGTGCAGATTATCAGGAGGAGGGGATTTGTATTGCTTTATGCCTGGTTCCTTCCGGTAAGCGGGCTCGCACAGAGTTTGATAATGATGGATTCCACACGCCTGTTTTCTATATCCCGTTTAGCCGACTCAGGCTCCTCACCGGTGAAGTTTCAATTGGCCCAGGATTTAGAATATTCGCTTTCATTCTCCACACTGCAATTCGTAAACTGGCAACAGGGAACCGATGCCGGTGTGCTTTCACTTTTGCATCATGTCAAACACCGGATATTGTTTACAAATCTGAGAAAAGTTAAAATCAGTAACTTTCTTTCCCACGACCTTGGAATCCAGTATTTCTTCGACAGTATTTTCCGATTCCAGCCCGATGAGAGTAACCTCGACACCCGAATCGAATTCGCACTGGGAAAAAGGGTGAATGTGACAATTTTTTCAAAACTTTCAACCTGCCTGTTCAACAGTTTTTTCTATGAAACGGTACTCAATGGTCCCAGTCTGAAGAAACTCCGGGCTTCATTTCTGAGTCCGCTGTTATGGAGCATGTCTTCAGGACTTGGATGGACGCAGCCCGGCCTGGGAACCTTCAGCCTTGGATTGGTTACCACAAAGGTTACGTGGCTTCGCAACAGAATGGTTTACCCGCAACAGGATCTGGCAGTTTCATACGGTGTACCGGATGATAAAAGCCATTTACTTGAATACGGGCTGAGCATGCATCTGTTGGTTGATAAAGAGGTTTTGAAACGTGTGCACTGGAATTGCGACCTGCTGGTTTTTAAGAATTATCAAAAGCCCGTTGATATGGTAATGAAGAATATCATCGGGGTTAAGATCAGCAGGTTTTTGAAGATTAGCATTCAAACCCGGTTGAATTACGAAAAAGAAGTGAGCAGGTATCTCCAGGTGGAGAACCAGCTTTCAGTTGGTTTTTATTGCAATTTATGAACTGTGAAAAGATTCACAATAAATATGAAATTGAATTGGGAAAATAAGTATTTTTGCGCCCTTAAAACCCATACTGCCATGTATAAGATTACAAAACATCCCGTGCTGGAAATTCTTCCAGGTCAACAATCTTCTTTTATCTTTGAGGGGCAAACAGTTACTGGTGATAAGGGATTCACAATTGCGGCTGCACTGCACCAGGCAGGCCACCCGGTTCACAGTCACAGCCTGAGCAACCGCGAACGCAGCCTTGAATGTGGTATTGGCAAATGCGGTGCTTGTGAAATGCTGGTCGACGGCCAGATCAAACGAATTTGCATAACCTGCATCGACGGGGTAAAGGAGGTGAAAGAGATTCCTCATGATTATGAACCTGCCGCCGTTCCGGTTAAAAAAAACATCCCGCTCAGTGTTTATAAAACCACGGTAGCCATTATTGGGGCAGGGCCTGCCGGACTGGCAGCACGCGAAGAACTTGACAAACATCAGGTGGCCAATATCGTAATTGACAACAACGATAAAATTGGCGGACAGTTTCTCATGCAGACACACCAGTTTTTCTTCTTCGAAAAGAAGCAGAAATTCGGAGGAATGCGGGGTTTCGACATCGCCAAGACTCTTGCAGGCGATAACCATGACGGCATTTTTTTGAACTCAACCGTGTGGGACATCCTGGAAGGAGGGCGCATTGCTGTGAAAAACGTTCGTACCGAGGAAATTTATTATATCGATGCTTCATACCTGGTCGTGGCAACGGGTGCGGTACCGTTCATGCCCACTTTTGAAAATGATGATCTGCCAGGGGTGTTTACCGCGGCCGTTGTGCAGAAAATGATGAACCAGGAGCTGACCCTGCTCGGAAAGAATATTCTTACCGTAGGGGCCGGTAACATTGGCTATCTTACTTCTTACCAGCTCATGCAGGCAGGTGCCCGGGTCAAGGCCATCCTCGAAGCCATGCCCGGAGAAGGCGGTTTTCCTGTTCAGGCCAACCGGGTAAGGCGGCTGGGAATCCCTGTGCTTACCTCGCACATCCTGCTGAAAGCCATTCCCAATGAACATCATGATGGCATTATTGGTGCTGTAGTAGCTGAATGTAAGGATTTTAAACCGATCCCCGGTACCGAAAAGGTGATCGACGGAATTGATGCCATCAATATTTGTACAGGATTGGTTCAGGATGATCAGTTGCTGATCAAAGGCAATGAGATTTTTGGCCGCAGGTGTTTCGGAGCCGGCGATGCCATCCGGATCGGGGAAGGCACCAGCGCGGTTCTGCGGGGCAGGCAGGCTGCTTTTGATGTATTGCAGGAAATGGGCAAACGGTTTGATTATGATGACTTTCTGTCTCTTTCAAAAGAGTATATCGATTCACAACAGCACCCGGTAAGGGTAATCGATGCCCCGGCACAACCCACCAGCAGTCGCATGGCTGAGAAGGGGTTCGTACTGATCGACTGCCTGTATGGCTTTGCCTGCAACCCCTGTGCTTTTGCCTGTCCGCATGGAGCCATCACCAAGTCCTCGACGAGCACCGTACCGGAGATCGATTTTCAGAAGTGCATCGGTTGCATGGACTGCGTGTACCAATGTCCCGGACTGGCAATTTTTGGCTATAATATTAAAAAAGACTGGCTCTTTTTGCCCATTGAATATGAAGTTGAAGAGAAGTCGGAATGCTTCCTGGTAAACAACCAGGGAGAAAAAATTGGTGAAGGCCTGGTCGAAAAGATTCTGCGTAAACCAAACAAGACAAACATTGCCCGCGTACTTTCCCTTTCGGTTCACGGGGAGGAACTCAGTAAGGTTCGTGGATTCATTGTCAGGGAAAACTATCCGGAGCCGGTGGTTTTCAGGGATTATACCCTGGAACCAAAAGAAACGACCTATGTGTGTCATTGTGATGATGTTACAATGGATGAAGTGCTGGAGACCATTGGCGACCGCAAATTCATATCTGTGGATGAAGTCAAGCATACCACCCGCCTGGGGATGGGTGCCTGCAGGGGGAAACGATGCATCAAACGGCTGAAATCGACACTTTACGGATCGGGAATTTCCATTGTTGGTGAACCTGCCCCGCGGGGGCCTTTGTCAAACCAGGTGGCCATGGGAGAACTCTATCCGCGTTCGGTTCACGAAACAATTATCACAAGTGTGAAAGGGATTAAACCCAAAAAAGTCACCGTAAAATCGCTGGTCGCCGGAGGTGGCATAGGCGGCAGTGCGCTTTTCAGGTACCTGGGAGAGGCAGGGATGGATCCGGTGCTGCTGAATTATGGCAGAGGTGCATCCTGGCGCAACATTGCCGGGGGTCGCCCGAACTTCTCACTGCCCGAATTGTCGGACATAGCCACCCATAACCACGAAATATTTAAGGAACTCCAGCAGATTCACAACATTGACTACCGCCCGATAAACTATGTCACTTTTGCCCACGATGAGGCCATGTACAAGGCCCTGGTTGACTCGATGTCGTGGTCGGATGCCTATATGGTAGAACCGAAGGATTTTGCAAGGGAGATCTCCCCACGCATTAATCCGGGCCTGTCGAACTACCAGTCGGCACTGATCACCCGCAATTGCTGGCAGGCAACGCCCGGGCGTGTGATCGACCTTATTCGCAGGATGGGCATCAGTAAAGGGGGAAAGGTGGAAGAGGATTGCAAACTCATCGATGTGAACAGAACCAACGGACGATACACCATCCTTGTACAGGACCATCAGCGCCAGTATATAGAATACGAAACGGATGTGTTCATCAATGCCCTGGGACCAGAAGGGGGTAAATTTGCAAGTCAGCTTGGAATTGAAACCGGTCTCTTTCCGGTGAAGCACCAGGCATTCATCACCCGCCGTTTACCGATGCTGGGTAAAGATGGCGCTCCGTTGCCTATGCTCATCGACCGCCGGAGATACAAGGGATTTACAGCGGTTTACGGACAGCAGCTCGCTGAAACAGGACAGATTATTGGCTGTGCCTCTCCGGCCGTTGAAGCGATGGAGGCAGATAAGAATATCAGGATCAACTCCCAGGATTTTGTGGAAATTGCTTCAGAGATATTCACCAACTGGATCCCCGAACTCTCATCAGTTGGTTTCCAGGCAGTATGGGCGGGCTATTACGTGGAACCCCGCATGATCATTGACCCGGAACTCGGACTCTTCCTGGGATTAAGAGGACAGGGATTCATGCTTGGACAATACCTCGCTAAAATGTATGTGGATAAAATCACCGGCAAATCCGCCCCGGAATACTTCGACAGGCTGAAAATGGGAGGGGATGGATTGCTGGAGAAGGCGTTTAAGTAAACGGGTAAACGAATAAAAGGTAAACAGGTAAGAGGTAAACGGGTAAACAAAAAAAGGTAAACAAGTAAACAAGGAGGCCGATGTTCACCGTTTACCCGTTTTCCCGTTTACCTTTTACCAGCTCACCCTTTTATAAACAACGCCTTAATAATATGCGTCGCCATTTTCGGGTTTTCCTTTAACCGTC
>CAZVNF010000044.1:0-4932 GCA_964628215.1 uncultured Draconibacterium sp. | reverse complement strand
ATAAACAACGCCTTAATAATATGCGTCGCCATTTTCGGGTTTTCCTTTAACCGTCGGGTTGAATACCCAAACCATTCTTTTCCGAATGGGACATAAACCCGCATGGTGTGCCCTTTGTCAACAATCGACTGGCGGAGATCCGGTGTGACTCCATACAGCATCTGGAATTCGTATTTTTCTTTCGGAACCCTGTGTTTTTCAATCAGTTTGTACGCTCCGTCTACCAAAGGTTTGTCATGTGTTGCAATTCCGGGATACATCCCTTCCCGGAACATGTACTCCAGATCTTCGAGATAGTGGTCGTTGATTTCCTGGTAATTTTTAAAGGCAATGGAGGCCGGCTCCACGTAAATGCCTTTGCACAGCCGGAAATTAAGAGGCACTTCTGCCGAGTGCAGATCCTTCATACTCCTGATGTCGTTTAAGGTGCGTTTCATATATGCCTGGAGCACCAGTCCAACATTTTTAGGGAACTCATGATGCAATTTCCTGAAGAGGTCAATTTCCAGGTCGGTGCATTGTGAGTCTTCCATGTCAATTCTGACGAAATTCCCGTAAGAAGCGGATTTAGCTACAATTTCACGGATGTTCCGGTAACACGCCTCCGGATCGATCAGCAATCCGAAACTGGTGGGTTTGAGAGAGTAATTTCCGTCAATTTTCTCTTTTTCAACACGTTCGATGATGTCAAGATAGGCGTTTTTATTTGCCGTGGCCTCCTCCAGGCGGGTAATGAACTCTCCAAGGAGGTCGATGGTAATTTTTACCTTTTGCGTGTTTAATGCACGGCAAACGCGGATTGCATCGTCCATCGTCTCGCCTGCAATATATTTGCGCGAAAAAATCCACACCAGCTTTTTGGGCATAAGCGGGAGCATTTTTGTTATCAATAGGTTGATCATAAGCACATCATGTTAAAGAGAACTATCTTTTTGACAAAGATAGCAGTAAATAGGTATTTGGTATTCATCAAATTAATTTTTAATTTTGCAGACTTTTTTAGGAGAAACGTGAATTACGCGGATCAATATCAAATTGCGTTCAGTGGATTGAATTCAGGAACGCACCTATTCGATTTTCAGATCGGTGATAAGTTCTTTGAACTTGTTCAGGATACAGAGATCGAAGGCGGTCAGGTATTGGTAAGTGTAACGATGGCAAAGGAAGAGCGCATGATGGATCTGCACCTGACGATCAGTGGCAGTGTAAAAGTGCCTTGCGACCGGTGCAATGAACTGATGGATGTTGAGGTGAACGGAAATGAGCGGCTGATTGTAAAATTAGGTGATCATTACTATGAAGAGAGCGAAGATATACAGGTTATTCCGGATACAGCGCACCAATTTGATCTGAGTCCGTTCCTGTATGAATATATTCATTTACTTTTGCCTATCCGGAGAGTTCACCCGGAAGATGAAGATGGGAACAATCAATGTGACCCGGAAATTTTGAAAAAACTAAAGGAATTGAGTGAAAAGCATATGCAGGACCCCCGGTGGGAAGCCCTGGGCAAACTGAAGAAAAATATATAGTTCATTATTCGTCAATCATTATTCGTTAATATTAAGTATTATGCCACATCCGAAACATAAAATTTCTACAACCCGCAGGGACAAGAGAAGAACGCACGACAAAGCAGTTGCCCGTACAACCATTATTTGTTCCAATTGCAGTGCCCCGGTTTTATACCACAGGGTTTGTCCTGAATGTGGTTATTATCGTGGAAAACAAGCCGTTGTAAAAGCATCGGCGGAATAGTCCTTTTTACCTAAATCGCTGCCAATGAAAATCGGTCTGGATGTTTTAGGGGGTGATTTTGCTCCGAAAGCCACGATACATGGTGCTATCCTGGCTCAAAAGGACCTTCCCGATACTGATCAAATTGTTTTGATTGGTAACAAGGAAGGTATCTTGTCCTTTTTGAAAGAGGAGAACATAAGCCCCGATATGTTTGAGATCGTGGATGCTCCCGACCTCATCGAGATGGACGAACATCCAACCAAAGCGCTGGTAAACAAACCAAATTCCAGTATTTCCGTGGGTTTCAGGATGCTGAAACACAAGGAGATCCATGCCTTTGCCAGTGCTGGCAGCAGCGGGGCCATGATGGTTGGTTCGATTTACAGTGTGAATACCATCCAGGGAATTATCAGGCCGAGTACCACAGCCTATATTCCGAAGGAGAATGGCGGATCATCGGTACTCATTGATGTGGGTACCAATCCCGATGCAAAACCCGATGTGATGTACCAGTTCGGTATTTTGGGGTCCTTGTTTGCCGAACATGTATTTCATGTGAAAAATCCCCGGGTCGGGCTCCTCAATATCGGCTCGGAGGAGAAAAAAGGGAACCTGATCACCCAGTCCGTTTTCCAGCTGATGAAGGATTCAAAAGATTTCAATTTCGTTGGCAATGTGGAGGGACGTGAACTGTTCCGCGACAATGTAGATGTAATTGTTTGTGATGGTTTTGTCGGAAACATTGTGCTTAAACAGGTTGAAGCGATGTACCGGGTCCTCGTAAAAAGAGGAATTAAGGATGCTTATCTCGACCGGTTTAACTATGAAACTTACGGAGGAACCCCGATCCTTGGGGTTAATTCAACTGTAATTGTCGGCCATGGCATATCCAATGCCAATGCCATACGTAAGATGATCTTAATGGCCAAGGAGGTGCATGATGCCAAACTTTCTCAAAGGATCAAGCACGCCCTCGAGCAATTTTCTCTTAACAATATTTAACAGATCATGTCGAAAATCAGAGCGAAGATTTCCGGAATCCAAGGATGGGTTCCTCCTTATATTTTGACCAATAAGGAGTTGGAAACCATGGTGGAAACTACCGACGAATGGATCATGACCCGAACAGGTATCCGCGAACGGCATATTCTTAAAGGAGAAGGATTGGGAACTTCCGATATGGGCGCCGGGGCGGTGAAAGGATTGCTGGAGAAAACAGGCACCCTTGCCGAAGAAATAGACCTGCTTATTTGTGCTACCGTGACGCCCGACATGACTTTTCCGGCCACGGCCAACATCATCAGTGATAAAACAGGGTTGAAGAATGCGTTCAGTTTCGACCTCAATGCTGCCTGCTCGGGATTTTTATTTGCCTTGATCACCGCCTCCAAATATGTGGAGACGGGCATGTATAAAAAAGTGATTGTGGTGGGTGCCGATAAAATGTCGGGGATCACCGATTATTCAGCGCGCGAAACCTGTGTGCTTTTTGGAGATGGTGCCGGTGCCGTATTGCTTGAACCAACAACCGAAGACGTTGGAATTATGGATTCGATTGCCGGTACTGACGGTTCTGGCAGAAATTATCTGCACATGAAGGCCGGCGGTTCCCTTAAACCGCCCTCCCATGAAACAGTAGATGCCAAGGAGCATTATATTTACCAGGAAGGGCAGCCGGTATTCAAATTTGCTGTAACCCGTATGGCGGATGTCTCAGCCGAGATCATGGAACGGAACAACCTTACTGCCGATGATATTTCATACCTGGTGCCGCACCAGGCCAATCTGCGGATCATTGACGCCACTGCCCGTCGTATGGGCGTTGGTAAGGAAAAGGTGATGGTCAACATCGACCGCTACGGCAATACCACTGATGCTACCATCCCCCTGTGCCTCTGGGAATGGGAGGATAAACTGAAAAAGGGAGATAACATCATCCTGGCCGCTTTCGGAGGAGGTTTTACCTGGGGAAGTATATGGGTAAAGTGGGCGTACTAAAAAAATTTTATTCCTTTACCAGTTTCGCATGGTATAATCCGGATTCCCCGGAAACCAACAGGAAATAAATTCCTGCAGGAAGTGCCTGAATATCCATTGAAAGGGTATTTCCGTTTTGTGAATATGCCGGGGTGAATTGAATACCTGTGAGGGAAACAATCCGTATCTGTATATTTTCTGTTTCGAAACTCCCGGGTAAATCCAGCGAACAGCGATTTTTGGCAGGATTCGGATAAGGCGTCAGCCGAAAGTCCGGTTCACGCAGGTCGTTGATTGCCACCGGGTTTCCCCAAATCTGTGTGGCGTACTCAGGATGATCGATGAAGGGGTTCCGGTTATGTTGCATGCCGTAAACTGTGTTGTTCCGGTCAGTCTCTTTCTGTGAAACAGGGTCAGTGTTGCTCCAGTGAAGCATCAGCTGCAACGCCCATGTTTTAAGCTGGGCGCCGGTGGTGGCAGGACTTCCCGCCCAGCCAGCATCCTCGGTATAATAGCGGGTCGACATATAAAAATAGGTACGCGCAAAATCTCCCTTATAATCATCAAGGGGTTCAAATACAGTTCCGTTATATCCGGGCCAGCTGCAAGTGCCTACTTTGCTGCCATTCAGCGAGGTCCATGTGGGCGCAGATACAGTGCCATAGGGGAAATTGCTTCGCATTCCGTTTACTTTTCCGTCAGTAGGGTAGATATGGAAGATATCAGAGTTCATGGGAGAGGTGTCGTTGAACCAGCTCTTGGGCCACGAATGTTCCCGGTTGTAGCAATCGCCCTCCGAGCTGTAACTGCCGCACTGATCCGAGCCAAAAGTATATACATACGGCGGGTTTCCGTTTGGAGTGCCATTGGGAACATCCGAATACATGTCCCACACTTTGCCGTTGGGCTTGTCATCGGAAGTATAATAAGCCGTCCAGAGATAATCATATGATTTTACTGTATGATTTTTGATAATGTTGTGCAAAGCAGATTGCAAAGCCACCCCGGTTTTCCCGGCAGCTGGATCGTAATAGCCGGCAGGAATCTGGGATAATGCATTAAAAATAAATGAAATAAAAAGAAGAGGCAGGAGGGTTCTACCCCGGGATGGACTTACAGTAAATGATTTTCTCACGATGTGCTGATTTTTTTGCAAAGGTAGGAAAAAGAAGGGCAGGGTTGTTAAGGAAAAAGTCAGACCGGCATCTAATATAA
>CAZVNF010000043.1:0-24046 GCA_964628215.1 uncultured Draconibacterium sp. | reverse complement strand
TCTGCATAAAAATCAATGATCACAGGCTGATCTCCTTTGAAAATCCATTCCTTGGGATTTGATTTGTAATCCCAAACGAGTTTCTGAAAGGATTCAGCGGTCAGTTTGTTTACCTGTCCTTCAATATTTGAATCGCCGGTTTTATCGCTGGTGTTATTGCTGCTGCATGCATTCAATGTAAAAGCAGCGAAGAAAAATAAGATGAACGTGAGTTTTTTCATGGTTTGGTTGTTAGATTAACGCTGCAAAGATAAAAACAATTTTATTATAAATCGCATAAACATCACTATTTTTTTTATCTTTGCATTCTGATTTGAGATTATTCTATGTCAATATCGTTTAAACAGCTTGATATCAGTGAACTTTCTGGTTTTTTTTCAAATGAGGAAGATTGTTTAAAATTCCTGGCAGAGAAAAAATGGCAGGAGGGTTTTGTTTGTAATAAATGTGGTAATACAAATTACTGCAAGGGAAAAACACCATTTGCCCGGCGTTGTACGCGTTGTAAAACGGAAGAATCCGCCACTTCGCATACGATTTTTCACCGGTGCCATATCCCGATCACAGAGGCGTTTCGCATTGTTTACCTGGTTTGCCACGACCCCTCCGTTTCCACCTATGAATTATCACGGCTTTTGGACCTTCGCCAGATGACATGCTGGAAACTTAAAAACCGCCTGGTTGAATGTATAAAAAACCGGGGAGAAGTTGACATCCTCTTCAACGAAAAAAAATAGCTAATTTCGTGGGAAAAATTGCCCCATGTCCATACTCATTATAAATATCAAGGAAATCGTTCAGGTGGAAGAAAAGCCGCAGCCATTGGTTGCAGGCGCTGCCATGTCGGTGCTTAACACCATTCATAATGGTTGGTTGTTCATAGAGGACGATATAATCAAAGACTTTGGTGTAATGCCTTTCCCTCCTGGCATATCTGTAGATAATGATCCCGGATTTCTGAAAATTGATGCTGCCGGAAAGATGGTCTTCCCCAGTTTTTGCGACAGTCACACTCACCTGGTTTATGCCGGGAGTCGCGAAATTGAGTATATTGATAAGATCAAAGGGCTTAGCTATGAAGAAATTGCAAAGAGGGGAGGAGGGATTGTCAATTCTGCAAAACGGCTGCACGATGCCAGTGAAGAAGAACTTGCAGAGCAAGCCATGCAACGGTTGAATGAAATAATGATGCTGGGCACGGGTGCCGTGGAAATCAAGAGTGGTTATGGCCTGACAGTAGCGGATGAAATTAAAATGCTCCGGGTCATCCGCACTTTACAAACACTTTCACCGGTAAAGATCGTACCCACCTTTCTGGGGGCGCATGCGATACCTGTCGCCTACCGGGGCCGGCAGGATGAATTTGTAGACATGGTCATCAGTGAAATGATACCACAGGTTGCCGCAGAAAATCTTGCCGATTATATTGATGTGTTTTGTGACCGTGGGTTTTTTACGGTTGCAGATACCGACCGGATATTGAATGCAGGAATGAAATATGGGATGCGGGCCAAGATCCATGCCAACGAACTGGATTTTTCCGGTGGTATCCAGGTAGGTGTAAAGTATAATGCACTTTCGGTTGACCATTTGGAATTTACGGGAGATGAAGAAATTGAATGTTTGCTGGGCAGTGAAACCATGCCAACCGTGCTTCCCGGAGCTGCATTTTTCCTGGAGATGGCGTATGCTCCGGTGCGTAAAATGATCAGTGCAGGACTCCCGGTTGCCATGGCGAGCGATTTCAACCCGGGTTCTTCCCCGTCAGGAAATATGCAGTTCATTCTTTCGATGGCATGCATCAAATACAGGATGCTTCCCGAGGAGGCGATCAATGCAGTGACGATCAATTCGGCTTATGCCATGGGATTGAGTGACGACTATGGCAGTATAGCCAGGGGAAAGAAAGCCAATCTTTTTATCACGAAGCCTATTCCCACCTATTCCTTTATGCCTTATGCCTACGGCAGTAACAAGGCAGAAATCATTATTCTGAACGGTAAATTGATACAACCTTCTGTGAAATAAAGAAAAGAGGCTGCTTCAACAAGGTGAAACAGCCTCTTTATCAAAGTTGTAAAAGATTAAGAACGGAATATTGTCCGTTCACCGGGATGGTTATTCAATTACGAGTTTTCCGTTTGTCATCACCTCTTTACCGGTCACCATGTAGATATACAGGCCTGAAGGCAGGCTGTTTCTGTCGAGCGTGGTAGTGGAAGAAATAATCGCCGACCGGTATACTTCTTTGCCGACCAGGTTATACAGGACAAACTGCATATCTTCAGAGATCTTCATTCCCTCGATGATTATCTGAGCCTGGTTTTTCAGCGGGTTGGGAACAATCTTCACCCTGGCATTTGCGGAAAGGGTTTGCTCATTCACATCAAGCATCGGTGAACACTGAGTGCCAACGGCATTTCCGTATGTTTCACTTCCTTTTTTGAAATAGACGAGCCTGAAAAATTCCTGTGTGCTTTGATCATCGCGGTAATATTCAGTCTGACCCAGGCCCTCTGAATAATTACGGTAAAGGGTAACACTTCCGGCAGGAATGACAAAACAGGTATTGATAAACCGGTATTTGTCTTCTGTTATTTTTTTTGTCTGCCGGTTGTTGAAAGCTTTCATATAGCGGTCGAACTGCGAAGCATAAATGTTCTGACGCGCAAACTGATCGGGAAGCCGCATGATACTGGAATCATTGGCCATTACATTGAATTTATACTTGGTAACAATTGTATCATGGATATACACATGGTTGTTTCCCGGATTTGTAATGGTGCTCCTGCAACGGTCGAATTTGTAAATTACAGAGTCATTATTGCTGCCATACAGGGTTTTTGCAAAAACGTTTTGAATCTCTTTCCAGGTAGTGTTTGGACCGCCGCTGGAATTGTTGGTATAACCTGAGTAGTGAAGGACATCCCCGATGTTGAAGTTATATATATCTTTCCACCCGAATTCCTGGATACCGATCACCGGTTTCAATTTACCGACAAGGGTGTAATTTGTAGTATCGAAAGGAATATTGTTCATATCGAAAGTCCTTGCTAACCCATAGTGTTTACTCAGTTTCAGAAATTTGCCATTCCAGGGGTTTGGAATAAGGGTGCCATCATTTCGTTTTGCCTGAAGTTCGATCCGCATCATATCATCCAATACGCCCATTACACTGTCTGGAGCGATGGAGGTAACCTTGGCTTCCAGGTAAGTGCCTGAAGTGAGTTTCACGAATCTCCAGGTATCATTTAACTGAGCTTTGCAATTGATATAAATGGTGTCCTTGTTTTTATTGAAAAAGTTAAAGACAAAACTTGCACTCTGGCGATAAATTTTCCTTCCAAGGATCGAGCCCTTGGTGGTGTCTTTGCATTCGGCTGCAGTATCGCGGATGGTAGCAAATGAATAAAAAATGGTGTCGCCTGCTGCCGGGACAGTATAACTGGTTGTTTTATATGCCTTCACCATCGTGGTATTCAGCTTTTTATAAAAGGTCGGGCCTGACGAGCAGATGTTGGTGTAATTCTGTGCATTGATCAGAATTGGTGCAATTAATAAAAGTGTAAATATGATCTTTTTCATACAGATAGATTTTTTTACAAAAGTAGCTAAAATAGTTAAGGAAAAGACAACCTTTCGTGCAGAAAGGTTGCCTTATTAAGACAAGATAAATGAATTTATTTAGTCCTGGAAGGTACAGTGGCCGATTGTTTTGCCAATGCTGCCGATGTGGCATCCAGTAACGGAGTAATTGATATATCGCTGCCAACCGCATTCTTCATCCACAATTGGGGAATAAGGCGACCTGTTGAATAGATCCGGATAGCTTCATCGGCAAAGTTTTTTCCTTTCAGAAACTGTGCGAGTTGAAAATCAATGAGGTGTCCGACAGGGTAATTTGACAAGTACAGAGGATTATCGATCATGTGGGAATAAATGGCGAGAATAGGTGTGTCTTTTATCCCAAAAACAGGTGCATAAAATTGATTCCACACTTCGGTGGCAGTTCTGAGTACAGTTTCTTTCAGTTGTTCCTTTGTTGCATTCGGGTTTTCATACAACCATTTCCATACTTTCATGTCCAATAGCGACACTCCCATTATTTCGTAACTCATCCAGAAGTTATCCAGAGCAGCCATGGCTTCCTTCTCCGGGTCGTTGTCTTTGATTCCCAGCAATTCGAGATCGTATTTTTGAAAAGTAAAGGCAAACGCTTCAGTAAACGCTGTATTGGGAACGCCTTGCATCATATAGTTGTCGACCATGTAGAGTGAAATTGTTTGTTCAACGTTATGGCCAAGTTCATGGATGGCAATGTTGTACCCCTTGTAGTCCATTCCATCCTTACCGATTCTTGTGCGCAAATGAGCCTTGTCTCCCTTCATCTGGGCACCCCAGGCATGGCCACTGCCACGTGCAGGATCAACCGTGATATGCGAAGCAATTTCTTTGGCTGCATCGGGTTTGAAGCCCATTTTCAGCAGGATGTTTGGAATATCAGCTTCAAATGCCTGGGTATTGGGATACTTTGCGCGGGTGGTTTTATCAAGCAGTTCCATGTTCATGTTGCTGCGGGGCTTAAATCCATCATACCAGATATCGAATGGCTGAAGAGGCCGTCCCAGTCTTTTACTGATCAGCTCTCCAACCTGTTTCACTTCTGCGGATGAACAGAACTCAGTAAAAAGTTTTTCCACCTGTTCCTGGGGAATTTCCATACTGGCATCAAATGCGCGCATGATATAGGTAGGATACATCGGGGTGTAAGGATCCATCAGCTTCATTTTATTATACAAGTTGAGCAGGGTGGCATACCTTGTATCCGGCTCAGGAGTATTTGAAACCTCCTTTCCATCTTTAAAAACTTTATTTGATACCGGATTCCATTGAAAATCAGGGTTGTTGATTATACTATCAGGAATGTCCTGATGAATGATCCTAAGCATCACCTGGTAGATCATTTTTTGTTTCAGCAGACCTTCATCCGTTTTATTGTAGTTTGCTTTCAGTTCATCCCGGAGGTTCCAGTGTGATAAAAGCTTCATCTCTTTGGCAAAATGGGTTTTGCCCTGGTCATCAAGTAAATTGCCTACATAGATATTATACCCCGAAATGTAATTGTCTGCTTCAGTCAGCGCTTCTGCAATTTTAACGTTAACTTCTGCAGGCACACGGGCAGTGAACAGGTCACCCATGCGGACATGGGCCCATTCAGTGCGACTCCATTTGGTTCCTGATTCTTCTTTTTCTTTCAGCGGGTAGAACGGGAAATTGAGTGCAGTGACGAAGGCAAGCTTGTTGTTGAAAAAATCATCGTTTAAATGTGCCCCGGGTTCATAGGCGCCGAATAGTTCATCAATGTCGAGCATTTTCCCGATGTCGAGATGCATCCCGCGTTTCAGGTCCAGACTGATCATATTGAAATGGCCAAACAGCGACTCCCAGTTCGCCGAAAACCGATTGAACAAATATTCAAGTTTGGCAGGGTCGCCTACGAAGTATTTCAGGCAGAAATTTTCAAAATCCTTTTCTGTGCCGTCTTTAGATGTCCATAAGGCTGCACATTGTTTTACTCCTTTTTCCACCCGTTGGTTATTGACTTCAGCAAATTGGGTTGAAAGTTTGACTATGACCGAATCAACTGTGGTTTGCCGGATAAACTGCACAGAACCTGCCTGCTCAGTATGAGCTTTGGGCTTGCAATTGGTGAGAATGAATGCCACAGGCAGTAACATCAGCAGAAATATTTTTTTCATAGTGGGATGGATTTGTGAATGATTTAGCAAAAGTAGGGAAAAAGGAAATAGCGAAATAGCGAAATGGCAAAATGAGATTAATCAAAGATTTGTATAATTTTGCATCTTCACTATTTAACTACGTATGAAACAGCTAATCGAATGTGTACCAAATTTTTCTGAAGGTCGCGACATGAGCGTGATCCGTATCATTACCGATGAAATTGAAAAAGTTGAGGGGGTCAGACTGCTGGATGTTGACCCGGGTGCGGCTACCAACCGAACGGTAGTCACCCTGGTAGGGACGCCTGAAGAGGTGATAGAGGCGGCTTTTCGTGCAATAAAGAAAGCATCGGAGATAATTGACATGAGCAGGCATCATGGTGAGCATCCCCGGTTTGGTGCCACGGATGTGTGTCCCCTGGTTCCCATTTCGAATATCACTATGGAAGAAACTGCCATGTATGCACATAAACTGGCTGAAAGGGTTGGGAAGGAACTGGAGATCCCGGTTTATTGTTATGAGAGTGCGGCACGTTCACCCGAGAGGCGAAACCTGGCCAATTGCCGTTCAGGAGAGTATGAGGGACTGCCTAAGAAACTTGAAGATCCTGCCTGGAAGCCTGATTTTGGCCCGGCAAAGTTCAATGCGAGAACCGGGGCCATTGCAATTGGTGCCCGCGATTTTTTGGTTGCCTACAACATTAATCTGAATACCACTTCTACCCGACGTGCAAATGCAGTTGCGTTTGACATCCGGGAGAAGGGACGTCCGGTGAGGGAGGGCAACCCGATTACCGGAAAGATAAAAAAAGATGAGCAGGGAAACGAGGTATGGATCCCCGGAGCCCTTAAAGCCTGTAAAGCCATTGGCTGGTATATTGAAGAGTATGGAATCGCCCAGGTCTCCATCAACCTGACAAACATAAGTATAACCTCTGTGCATGAGGCATTTGAGGTGTCCTGCCTGAAAGCCGGGGAACGGGGCATGCGTGTAACCGGATCAGAACTCGTAGGGCTCATACCCAAAAAGGCCATGATTGATGCGGGGAAGTATTTTTTGCTCAGGCAGCAGCGTTCGGTTGGGATTTCAGATGAAGAGATTATCCGGATCGCCGTGAAATCACTTGGACTCGATGACCTGAAACCTTTTAACCCGCGGGAAAAAATTATTGAATACCTGCTTGAGGATCCAAAGGACAAAAAGCTGGTGGGTATGACTGCGGAGGGGTTTGCCAATGAAACTGCCTCAGAGTCTGCTGCACCCGGTGGTGGATCTGTTTCTGCCTATATTGCAGCCCTGGGGGTTTCTCTCGGAACCATGGTGGCCAACCTGTCGTCACATAAAGCGGGTTGGGATGAACGTTGGGAGGAATTTTCTGCCTGGGCTGAAAAGGGACAACGGCTTAAAGATGAGTTGTTATATCTTGTTGACGAAGATACCAGGGCATTTAATAAAATCATGGATGCATTCGGCTTGCCAAAAGGAACTGACCAGGAAAAAGCTTTGCGGTCCGGAGCCATTCAGGATGCCACCCGTTATGCCATAGAAGTTCCATTCCGAACCATGAAGAAAGCGTATGAATCATTTGAGATCATCCGGGCCATGGTTGAAACAGGGAATCCCAATTCGGTAACAGATGCAGGTGTTGGAGCCCTTTGCGTGCGGTCGGCAGTAATCGGCGCCTATTTGAACGTAAAGGTGAATGGTGCCGGGTTTAAGGATAAAGTTTTTCTTGACCAGATTATGGCACAGGCAGAAGATATCGTTCAGAATGCTGAAAGAGCAGAAGAGGATATACTCAAAGCGGTGAATGAAAAAATTTCAGGTTCATAGTTTCTGCTGTTAACCGCCCAAAAAGAAAAGGCTGCCTGGTGATTATAAGGCAGCCTTTTCTGTGAAATGTTGTGTGCTATTTTTTTGGAGTGGCGGCGTCTGTCGCTGGTGCCT
Organism: uncultured Draconibacterium sp.; assembly: GCA_964628215.1. Classification (GTDB taxonomy): domain Bacteria; phylum Bacteroidota; class Bacteroidia; order Bacteroidales; family FEN-979; genus CAIVAT01. Next base: position 16,357 of record CAZVNF010000043.1, on the reverse strand, counting down.
TAGTGGCAGGTTTTGCAGTCGGATTGGCAACAGCTGGTTTGGCTGCGGCACCCGATTTAAACAGGTGGTCGCCTTTACCGGTGAATTTTCCGTCTTTATCAAAGAGATAGGCGTGTTTTTGCCCTTTAAGTTCAACAACAGCAGCATAGGAAGTTACGCCGTTCTCATCAACTTTTCCGGCCCTGGTAATGGATCCTCCCGAGATATTTTCGGTGATCCATTTAGTGGCCTCCTTTGGTAACTGGCTGGATTTGATTTCGGTAACTTTTGGATTCTGAGCAAAAACGCCGGTTGTAAAAAGTGCGGCAATCATTAATAACATGATTTTTTTCATGATGTTTTTTTTAAAGTTAAAAAAAATGAAGATTGATTGGTAGTGATAATTTATTTTTTCATCGTTCCCTGGCAGCACTCCAGTGAACAAGATTCCTTTCGCAGAAATTTCCCGTCTTTATCAAAGAAAAGTTTCTCATGTGTTTTATCCTTGTTAACACATACATCGTAGGTGATCACCCCTTTGGCATCTACTTTGAAAACTTTGTCAATGGAATAGCCCTGGAAATTTTTGGAAATATAATCTAAAACCGGTTTTTGCAACTCTTCAGCCTGCAACTCGGTTTTGGTCTGAGCGAATAGGAACGAAGTGAAAAACCCGAATATAATTAACAGCAAAACTTTTTTCATAATTGTGATTTGACTACAGTAAAAAATAATCGTGCAAATTTGAGGCGAGATTCTGTTGGAATTTTGAAGAGATGGTTTAGCTGAAGGATATTTTCAGGGTATGAATCCCCTCCTGATGAAGATATTCAATCTTCATTTGGTTTAGGTCCGCGATTTTTTGCACGATAGAGAGTCCAAGACCAACTGAATCCGGATTGTTTTCTGATTTTCTGAATCGCTCAAACAGGTTTTGAGGATCAGTCTTCAATATTTGCCCGGTGTTGGAGATTGTAAATGAATCCTGGTTTATGGTTATATCGATGTGTCCATTGAGGATGTTATGCCTGATTGCATTCGAAACCAGGTTGGTGATGAAAATCTCTGCAAGAACAGGGTTTGCCTTCAGCTTGGCCTGATGATGATAACTTTTTGTGACAGAAATATGCCTGTGCCCGATCATTTCTTCGAAGTGTTCAATAGTTTTGTCCAGGAGTTGTGGCACACTGATCAGTTCCGTATGAATAAACTGGTTGTTTTCTATTTTGGAGATCAGTAATAACCCCTGGTTTAATTTCGACATGCGCGTAGTAGCCTCAAAAACAGTACTTATCAACTGAAGTTGTTTTTCATCCAGGTTTTCCCGCTGAATTAGCAGTTCAAGTTTTGATTTGATAATCGCAAGGGGTGTTTGAAGTTCATGTGCCGCATTTTCATTAAATTCTTTAAGGTTAATGAAATCCAGCCTGATTTTTTTCGACATCTTCTCCAGGGTGTGGTTCAGTAGTTTGAACTCATAAATGTCTGTTTCAACGAGTTCGAGTGGAATAGGCAGGTTGACTTCATATTTGCTGAGGTTCTCCAGCATCCGGTAGAACGGGATCCATACCCGCCGGGCTGTGATATAATTGACAAGAACCAGCAGGAGAAGCAAACTGAGAAAAACCAGTGCCATTGAAATGAGAATTTCTGCGATCAGCTTTTCTGATTCCCGTAATGGTTTGTAAATATTGACGATATACCCTTTTTGCCGCACCGAGGTGCTTTCTGCAAACAGGTGCCTGAAAGAGGCAAATGCCCCAAGTTCACTGTCATACATGAGTGTATCGTGGATATAACCTGAAGATTTTTGTGGATCATTCAGGATGGTGACATCAATCATATGCCCGAACACCAGCCTGAAATCGGGCACGCTGTCAGAAAAATTGATGGTTTGTTCAATGAGAAGCTTCTCTTCATTCAGGGTCTCATCAACCTGGCGCTTGATTATATGATGCAGAAGATTAAAAAAAATCAGGCCGATGATGATAAATACCACAACAGATATGAAAATATAGGATAAGGAGGTACGGGTAAGCAATTTCATTGGTCAGTGAATTTATATCCCATGGCATAAATTGTTTTGATATAATCTTCACCTCCTTTTTCCATGATTTTTTTTCGAAGATTTTTAATATGGGTATAAATAAAGTCGAATGAATCGGCCATATCCATTTCATCCCCCCACAAATGCTCGGCTATGGCTTCGCGGGTAAGGATGCGGTCTTTATTGGAAAGAAAGAAAACCAGCAGGTCGTACTCCTTTTTTGTGAGGTTAAGGGATTCGCCTGAAACGGTTACTTCCATTTTTTCCGGAAACACCCGAAGCTCGTTGAATACGATTTCATTAACCCCGCTAAAACTCCTGCGGCGGATGATCGATTTGATTCTTGCGTTGAGTTCGGGAAGATGAAAAGGTTTAGTCAGATAATCATCAGCGCCGATTTCCAACCCGGTGACTTTGTCATCGAGCGAATTCCTGGCAGAAATAATGATGATCCCGGTTTCAGACTTGTTTTCTTTTAATGCCCTGATCACATTGAGGCCACTTCCATCAGGGAGGGTGATGTCTACTATGATACAGTCGTATTGGTAAAGGTTGATTTTTTCGACCGCATGTTCAAAATTGAATACTGCCTCACACAGGTAGTTTTCATTCTGCAGGTACTCAGTGATAGCGTACGATAACTCTTTTTCGTCTTCTATCAGGAGGATTTTCATAATAATTTAGTCTTTGACACACCTCACAGGCAGTGCATTTGCTTTGGAACTCTCATACCGTGAAACACTGGGTGTAAATGTGTTCAACCCCCTTGCCACTGCTTGTTTGGTATTGATGTCGTATGTAGAGGTCCAGTAGAATGATGCCTGCATGGATGGATTTGTAAACGATTGTATCTGATTTAAATAGAAAATGCCGGCAAGGGTTCCTTTGAAGATGCTGCTTGCGTTCTGACTTTTTAAAAATGATCCTGCAATACCGCTTCCGGTTCCGCCCGACACGCTGCTGATCATGTTCTCCCATTCGAGTTCATTCGGAATATGCCATCCCGGTGGGCAGAACCCCTGCGCCCGGTCGGCCCCGTCGTATTGCATGAGTTCATCCCATTGGTAAAATCCCCCGTAAACTGAGCAATCGGGATCGCCGGGGAGAATACAGTACCGCTCGAATTTGCAATTGTCGCTCTGAGGTGTTGTAAAAGGAGTGCTGGTATAGGATGTTTCAGCCCTGGAATACCGGAGGTTTTCCTGCATCCAGCATTGTGATCCGATCCAAACGGTATGGTATAGGGTGGGTGGGGATTCGCGCCTGTCCGTGAGCATCCCCGGACATCCTGTGAAGAACGAGGAAGGATCCAACACGGTGATGGATACAGGGTTACTGGTATTGATACACCCCTCAGAATTGGTATATGAAAAAAAGACATTATGAACCCCCAGCGAAGAAGGTGTGAAAGAGGTGACAGGATTAACCAGGGGTTGACCGATATAATAGAGTCCCTGGCTACCACCGGGAAGCCCGCCCTTCAACCTGATGGGTTTGGCATTGAGAATGGTGGTCTGGTCAAAACAGGACGAAAATGAAACGGCTGGCTTCGCCTTGATAGTTACAGGAATTACCTGGGAATCAACACAACCCATAGCGGAGGTGGCCACTACTTTCAACTGGGCAATTCCGGCAGAGTGCCAGGTAACGTTGATGGGATTGCCAGAGGAATTGGGAGAAATATCCCCTGTGCCCGATGGAATTGACCAGCTATACACCGCCGTCGGATCGATGATTTGTGTTGAATATGGATATGCCTGGGGATAATCCTGGCAAACAGGCGCAGTTGCTGTCCCGGAAATGTTGACGTCTGGTAATGGATAAACCGGAAAGGTGATGGATCCACCAGGGGGAAATCCTTCACAGTCGTACGAATTGCGGTAGTTTACCGAGATGGTCCTGGTACCGGATACCAACCATCTGATAAGAATTTCATTCGTACCGCTGCCGGATATTACCTGGCCATCCGGTGGAACAGTCCACGCATAATTTGTGTTTCCTGCTTGCGTGGTGTATTTCCCGGTTTGCCCGAGGCAAATTCCGTTCGAATGAACCGAAGCTATTGTTGGAACAGGCCGTGGCGTGAGATTGACATAATAAAACGGGGATGTGGAGGAGCATCCCGTTGTAAAGTTCTGATCAGTTTCAATAACCTGCAACGATGCAGTCGGGTTTGAAGCACCCCAGTCTACTATGACAGAATTTGAGGCAGAGGTGCCGGCGAAGGTTCCCCCTGAAACGGTCCAGGAATAACTATGCCCGCTAACAAGAGGTACAGAGTAGCCAACATTTGGTCGGTTTTCACATTCGATATTTCCTCCTCCAAAACCGGATCCTCCGGTTATCAAAGGTATGCCTGGCAAGGGATTTACATTGATCGTTGAAAATGCATGACCCCCGGGACAGGTAAAATTGCCTCCTCCGGTATAAATCGGGGTAATTTCATATTTAACAAACCCCTGGGTTCCGGTGGTGGTTTGAAGCAGCTGTGCCGGTATGGAAGGATCAGTACCTGAAGGGATTGCACCACTGACACCCACTACCTGAATAGCTGTCCAATTAAAGGTTGCAGGCACATTCGATGATAATACAATTGGCTGACTTGATCCGGAAGAACAGATGTTCTGGCTTGCCAGGGAGGGCGAGGCTGTAGGGCTGGGATTTACATTGATACGGTAAGTTGCGGGTGGCCCGGGGCATCCGATGCCATTGGCAGTAAGGGTGGCCTGTACCTGGTAGTCAACATATCCAGGGGTCAGCAACGAGCTGAAAATATTTTCGCCGGGGATAGCAGGTCCTGAATGTGGGGAGGTAAACCCACCGATGGCTGATGTTTGAGACCCGAGATCATCAAATGCGGTTGCACTCCATGAATATGAAACTACAGGAGAAACTACATTGGTCCCCAGAAGTATGGGAACCATAGAATTTGAACCTGAACATACATTTTGAGCATAGGGTGGAATCAATGGAAACACCACTCCCGGGTTGGGATTTACCTTGATGGTGAAAATGGTGGAGGGGCCGGAACAGGTGTTTCCCATGTTGGTAAAAAGGGGTGTTACCGTAATGTTTGCAGGTACAGGGGCATTGGTGATGTTGAGCGCCTGAAAGGCTGGAATAGTCCCGGTGCCCGTGGTCGCAAGTCCGATGCTGATATTGTCGTTGGTCCAGTTGAAATCTGTGTTTGCAATATCTCCGGAAAATGAAAATGAGGTGGTTTGCGATGCATGGCAAAAGGCCTGACCGGTTATGGGATAGATTGTGGGTATCGGGTTAACGGTAATCGTAAATGTTGCGGAAGTTCCGGTACAGGTAATTCCCTGGTTGGTAAAGACAGGTGTAACCGTGATGGTTCCGGTAATGGGAGATAAGGTGGTGTTGGTGGTCAGAAACACAGGTAGAATTCCAGTACCACCGGAGGCAAGTCCGATAGCGGGATTGTCGTTTGTCCAGGTAAAAACAGTATTCGCAACATCTCCCGAAAAAGAAATGGCGGGTGTTTGAATATTGGAACAATACACTTCATTCTGCATGGGGTTAACCGTGGGAAGCGGATTAACGGTAATTGAAAAATCAGTTGTGTTTCCTGCACAGGAAGCCAGGATGGGGGTAATAGTATAGGTAACCAATCCCGGCACAAAAACATTTGGATTGAGACTCAGTACTTCACTGGTCAGATTTCCGGCACCGGGCGAGGTGAATCCGTTAACCTGCCCGTCAGGATTCGCTGCAGTCCAGGAAAACGAAGCCAGATCAGGCGTTGAAGCCAGGTTGAGTGTTGGTGAAGTGCCTGAACAAATCGCTTCGGTGGTGATCGCATTTGCAACGGAAGGAATCGGTCTGATTTCCGCAATGAACGGAGTTCTTGCAGGGTTTGGGCATCCGCCGGAAACCGTGATGTCCACTGCCTGCGCATAAAAGGTGGTGGTGTTTGAAATAACGGGCGTGGTAAATGAATTTCCCGATCCAAGGGAAGTTCCTCCGGCAGGAACATCATACCATTCCAAATTGATGTTCGCAGCAGGAACGGCATTCAATGTAACTGATCCTGCGCCACAATGAAAGAAAGGGGTTGATTCAGGAACAGGTGGCAGGGGCAGGGGCAGCAGGGTGACCTCGGCAGACCCTGACCAGATACCGGTACAGGATGCATTGGACACGTGGGTTATGGTGTACGTTCCTGGTGTTGAGGTGATAATGTCGATAGTTGAGTTGTTGGTATTCATCATCCCCTGGGATGTCCCGTTGATGGCATAACTATATGTATAGGGAGGCGGCGAACCTATGACGCTGATATGAACTGTTGTTTGCTGGCCATTATCGCAGATTAATCCACCCCCGGTGATCGTGGCGATCGGACAAACTGAAGCTGGCGCATGGTATGTAGCAGAAAATGAACAGGGATTGGTGGCTTCACTAAATGTAGCTTCGATGGTGTGGTCGAGATCATCGCAGGGGATCCCGGTGAGGGTATAGGGTAAAGGGCTGGTAAAATAGGGTGCATTCGGGTTGGCCGGAATACTGACAATGACAGGGGGAACTGCAGTGGCGTCCTTTATGATCAGAGACCCGGTTGTTGGCGGATTGGTAAATTCAATGGTGCCGTTTATATCGTATGTGTTGGTTGTCGGGTTACAGACAGTGGGCACTGGCAGGAGAGAAAGGACCGAACAATCAAACACCATGTCGCAATTGGTTGTGCCTGCCCCGGGCTGACCAAAATTGGTTTGTGAAAATTGAATTTTCGTGGGTGCATTATTGTAATTTGTAATGATCAGCATGTAAAACTCGTTGGCGAGTCCATTGGGGATAATACACGTTTCGGTTGCAGCACCTGAATAACTGCAAGAAACTACTTTATCGCAGGTAAGACCCGACTGGCATGCACCGGTAGGAGAAGTCAACGGCCCCCAGCAGCTGAAATCAATATCATGATTTGCCGTATTGGAAATGGTGATTGTAATATTCCCGGGTTGTCCAATCTGCATGTAGTACCAGGCTGGATTAGGGGTTGTATTGAGGCATGGACAAACAGGGCTGCTACAAGGAGGGTCTTCATCATAACATGGACCAACCTCTGCCTCACAATTTTGGGGAGGAGGCTTGTCGCAAACGCCGGCATTGAACTGTAAAATATCACTTCCGCAAAATGGCAGAGCTCCCTCGCAGGTGGCACTTTGGGCGAATATTTGTCCCAGGGGAACAAATAATATAAGTAGAAAAAAAATATTTCTAATGAAATGATAAAACATCTTTTACAGAAAAGTGTTGAATAATCCTTATTCAGTTATGAAATAATGACCTTGCAAAGGTACAAATTAATCCTTTACGCACCTTACAGGGAATGCATTTGTACTGGAGCTTTCATAGCGCAATACGCTGGGCGTAAATGTATTAAGTCCTCTTGCTGTAGCATGTTTTGTAGTTGCATCATAGGTTGAGGTCCAGTACATCGTTGCCTGCATTACCGGGTCGTTAAAGGATTGCAGGTTGTTCTGATAGAAAATTCCGGCAAGATTCCCTTTGAAAATACTGCTGGCGTTCTGGCTTTTCAAAAAGGATCCGGCGATGCCATCGCCAATACCTCCCGAAACAGTGGCGATCATTTGATCCCATTCCATTTCATTTGGAATGTGCCATCCCGGCGGGCAGAACCCCTGCGCCCTGTCGGCCGGAGCATATTGTATCAGTTCGTCCCATTGATAAAAACCTCCGTAGGTCGAGCAATTCGGATCTCCTGGGAGAATGCAGTAACGTTCGAATTTGCAATTATCCGTTTGAGGGGTTGTAAGAGGAGTGCTGGTATAGCCAGCCTCTGCCCTGGAGTAACGAAGGTTTTCCTGCATCCAGCATTGCGAACCGATCCATACGGTGCGGTAGGTGTTGTTGTCGCGCGGATCAAGGATGCTGTTCACCCCGCACTGAAAACTGCTGTTGAATGGCACGACCTGTATGTATTGTTGCGCCATTGCTTCACATCCGTTTACAGTGGTGTATCTATAATAAATGGTATTCATGCCGGTTACTACATTCGGATCGTTCGGATTAAAAATATTTCCGGTCAGGGGTGCCGAGGCAGGATTGTTTAAGTAGTAGTTCCCGGAAGTCCCTGCAGGCTGACCGCCTTTCAGGACAAATGGCTTTGCATTTTTCGCGGTATATGAGTCATTGCATAATGTGTAGGACACAACAGGCAGCGGGTTTACCGTTATTGACAGCGGAGAAGACGCAGGCCCGTCGCCGCAATCGTTTACCCCGGTTACAGAAAGATCACCGCTTGTTGCACCGTTGGTAAAAGTAATGCTGATTGTATTGCTGCCATTGCCGCTAATAGTATGGCCTGTTCCGGTATATTCCCACCTGTGACTGGTTGCATTCTGGATGGGTGGTACAGTATAGGTATATGTCGATAATTTGCATACCGAAGGCGATCCGGCAATCGCACCGGGGATCACAGGCCATGGTTTGAAAGAAACAAGCAGGGTGCTGGCAGAGGCCGAGCAGATCACCCCGGTATATGCTATCCGTTCAACAAGGTCAAGATAGACCGGTAAACTATTACCCCATAAAACCCAGATGGAATTTGTTCCGCCGCCCGATTGTATAACTCCTCCTGTTGGTGCCCATTCATAAATATGGCCGGTGCTGCCTGCAGAGTAATTTTGACTTGAATATCCGCAAATGGGAAAAGCAGGGCCGCTGATGTGAGGGTCAGGCATGATGTTCACAGTGACCGGAAGCGCTGTAGGTACCGTTGCGGTACATCCGGTTCCAATCACATAATTAACACTCAGTGTTTTGATACCAGGCACATTCCACTGTATTTCAATGAAATTCTGATCGGTTCCTCCACCTGATATCACAGTTGATTCTAAAGGAGGATAAATCCAGGAATAGGAGAGGGCACCGGGTTCGGTTACGTAGGGTTTTGTTTCCCCTGCACAAACTGCCGGATTACCGGTAATCGTTGGATATGGCAAGGTGTTGATAACCACAGATTTTGAAACCGGGTTGGCTGCCGTACATCCGTTGACATCGGTATAGTTTACATTTATTACATGTGTTCCCGTAGAGGTCCATGTTACTGTGGGCTCAAATGTAGTTTGATTTGTAATTACTCCCCCCGAGAGTAAATTCCATACATATCCTGATTCTCCGCTGCCATTTTGCGTGCTGTAATTACTTGTAGAATTTAAACAGTTGGCCCCGGGACCGGTGATGGTGGGAACAGGCAACGAATTCACTGTAATTGTGGCGGTTCCTGTCTGTGGTTGGGAACATGCAGTTGAAGTTCCATCCACAACGCTGACCAGGTTGTAAGTGAAAACACCAGGAGTTCCTGTTGGAGCTGTCACATTAACACTGTTTCCGCTGGTGGTAACTGCCTGCTGATTCGATCCGCCATTAATAGTATAGGTGAAGGTATAGGGTGACGTAGCTGCAGAACCGGTAAAGGTTACCAGGGGAGCAGCGGAATTCATGCACACTGCAGTGGACCCGGAGATGGCTGCAGTTGGCAAAGGATTTACATTAACCGTTGCACTGCCGCTTTGTATTTGCGAACATGCTGTAAGACTGGCATCCTTTACACTTACCAGGTTATAAACAAAAATTCCTGCGCTGGAGGTAGGAGCAGATATCACCGAAGTGTTTCCAATACTGGTTGCAGTCAGATCAGGACCGCCATTTATGTTATAGGTAAATGTATAAGGAGGGGTGGCTGATGCACCGGTAAAAGTGATAGCCGGAGATGATGCATTCTGGCAAATGGTAGTAGCGCCTGAGATGATGGCGGTGGGTAAAGCGTTCACTGTCACGGTTGCCAGTCCGTTTTGCAACTGGGTGCAGATAGTTGAACTTGCATCCTGCACACTGATTAAATTGTATTGATATACTCCGGCAACAGTGGTTGGAACTATTACGGTGGCAATGTTTCCAATACTGGTTACGGTGAGGTCAGGACCCCCGTTGATAGTGTAGGTGAAAGTGTAGGGCGGGGTTGCAGCTCCTCCCGTAAAAGTGATCAAAGGTGCAGGCGCATTCCGGCAAACAGCAATTGTTCCCCCTATAGTGGCAACAGGAAGGGGGTTTACGATGACGGTAGCTGTCCCGTTTTGCACCTGGGTGCAGGTTGCAGTGCCGGCATCTGTAACACTAAGCAGATTATAAGCAAAGGTTCCCACAGTAGTGGCAGGTGCGCTGACTGTTGCAGTATTTCCGGTACTGGTAATGGAAAGAACCGGTCCGCCGTTAATGTTATAAGTAAAAGTATAAGGAGGAGTGGCTGATGCACCGGTAAAAGTAACAACGCCAGGTGCTGCATTCTGGCACAAATCAATGTTGCCGCTGATTGTGGCTGTTGGAAGTGGTTTGACATTTACAGTTGCACTGCCTGTTTGTATTTGATTGCAGGTGGTCGAACTGGCGTCCTGAACATTGAGCAGGTTATAGGTATAGCTGCCAGTAACCGATGTTGGTACGGGCACTGTTGCTGTATTGCCTGTACTCGTGGTGAAAAGATCAGGGCCTCCGTTGATGTTGTATGTGAAGGTGTATGGAGGTGTTGCTGCGGCTCCGGTGAATGTGATATCGGGAGAGGGCGAATTAAGACAAACGTCCATGGTTCCCGATACGGTTGCCGTTGGCAGCGGATTAACATTGATGGTTGCAGTGCCGGTTTGTGCCTGGTTGCAAGCCGTGGAGCTGGCATCTTGTACACTCAGCAGGTTATATTGAAAGGTACCTGCAGCGGTTGCAGGCACAGAGACTGTTACGCTGTTTCCAATACTTGTTGCGGTAAGATCAGGTCCTCCATTGATGTTGTATGTAAAGGTATATGGTGGTGTGGAGGCCGCACCGGTGAAGGTAATAACTGGCGAAGCAGAATTCCTGCAAACAGCCGTAGTTCCTGATATAGAGGCAGTTGGCAGCGGATTTACGCTGATGGTTGCTGTTCCGGTTTGTGTTTGGGAGCACGATGTCGCACTTGCATCCTGCACACTGAGCAGGTTATAATTAAAAATTCCTGCTGTACCGGTTGGAACGGGTAAAACAGCGGTATTTCCTGTGCCGGTTGTAAAAAGGTCGGGCCCTCCGTTGATATTGTAAGTGAATGTATAAGGCGGCGTTCCTGCAGAACCGGTGAAAGTAACATCAGGAGGGGTTGAATTCAGGCAGATTGCAATGGTTCCTGAAACAGTGCCTGCCGGTAATGGATTTACGGTAACGACGGCATTTCCTGTCTGCGGCTGGTTGCAGGTAGTCAGAGTGGCATCCTTCACACTGATAAGTTCATAGGTAAAGATACCCGGTGTACCTGTTGGAACTGCCAGTGTGACATTGTTCCCGATACTGGTGATTGTAAGATCAGGCCCTCCGTTGATTTTATAGGTAAATGTGTAGGGTGGGGTGGCAGTTGCACCGGTAAATGTGATCACGGGCGATGACGAATTCTGGCAAACAGCAGTGGTGCCGGTAATTGAGGCAGTAGGCAATGGGTTTACCACTACGGTAGCGCTGCCAGTTTGTATCTGGGAGCAAACAGACAGGCTGGCATCCTCCACCTTCAGCAGATTATATACAAAAGTTCCGGCTGTGTTGGTCGGAACGGCAAGTACCGCAGTGTTTCCAATACTCGTAGTCGTAAGGTCAGGTCCTCCGTTGATGTTATATGTAAATGTATAGGGTGGAGTGGCATCTGCCCCGGACAAAGTTATTGAAGGGGGTGTAGAATTCTTGCATACCTCTGTTGTTCCTGTGATGGTGGCTGTTGGCAATGGATTTACCGAAATATTTTTAACGGCAGGGGTGGGTACGCCACATCCGAATGGGTCGTCATAAGATATGGACAGGGTTTGAACTCCAAAAGCAGGCCAGCTCACGGATATCAGATTTGTTCCGGCGCCTGAATTGATTGTGCCTCCTGCAGAAACAATCCAGATGTAATTTGCCATGCCGGTTTGGGTTGAATAATTATGAGTACTGTTCTTACAAACAGCATCAGCGCCGGTAATGGTGGCTACGGGAAGAGCGTGGATGGTGATGGGGAGGGTTGATTTCGGACCGCTGCCGCAGTCATTCAAACCTTGTACTTTCAGCAAATCCGGTCCGATGGGCATTCCGGTAAAATCAATGGTTATCGTTGGAAGTGTGGTTACAACGGTACCTCCTGGATGTGTCCAGCTATAGGACGTGGAGTTTTGCTCCAAATTTACAGAGTAGGTGACAGTCTCTCCTTCGCAAACATCTGGGTCGCCGTTAATTGCTGACAAAACTCCCGGCAATCTTCTTTCAGTGATCATTGCCGGTGCAGTGGATGTGTTGGAAACATACCACCAGGTGTTAATGGTATTCACGTTCCCCTGGCTGTCGCTCCACGGATGGCAGGTTGAAGTAGGTGAACTCTGGCATCCGGTAAGATTGGCTGTTCCTCCTGAGATATGAACATCATCCCAGAAAAATTTAGGATCTGAACTCGGCGGACGGACGAGAAATACCCGGAATCCACTGTTCACTTCCACATCATACAAAGGAAGGTGTGTCATCCCATTGATATATGTGAGGCTGAAATTAAACAGAGTGTTGTTGGGCACTGCGTTTGGAGGGGTTGCTCCATCGAATCCGTCCCAGGTTACAGTATTGCCGAATTTAACTACATTCTGAACTATTTGTCTGTCAACATAAGGGCTTCCCAGTGCCGCATTCAACATCAGGTCGATTTGAACTGAACCAGGCTGTGTTACAGAGAATTCAAAGTCAATGGTGCCCGTTGCGCAATGTGTGGTTGTTATTACTGCAGGAGTGGGAGGTGGTGGGATTACCAGTTCTCCGATAACACCGCTGGGATAGGCGTCTTCATCCGGATTATTCAGAAATATAGGGTATTGCGGATAGTTGTGCCTTCCGAGTTGCGACCGCCTTGCTTCATTGCTGGGCATGGCAGGCGGGTTAATCTGGTAGCAGCCGGAGGCATTGCTTGAAAAGGAAAAATCACGCCCTTCGCAGTTGTTAGGGTCAAACTTGGTAACTATTCCATCGGCAGATAAAATATACATGAGACCCGAGAAAGTGTAATATGATGGTCCTGTGCCAATTTGTGGATTCCGAATCTGCCAGCATTTTGAAAAAACACGACCCGGAATTGCTTCATCCGGCGTAAGATCGGTATTTACTACAGTAATATCAAAGAAATCAAAAGCCCGGTCAGACCCGTTACTGATTTCGAAAGTCATGTAATAATCGCCATTTGCAGTTGGATCCAGGGATAACGCATTATATCCGCCCGGGGTCAAACTAGCCGGACCATTGAACGCTTCCGTATAGTTGTTGATAAATCCAGTCTGGCCAGTAATAGGAGTTTGAGCAGTAGCAGGGGGTACAGGCCAGGCAATTGAACCGTCAGGTGCATGTATCCTCCAATTGAGTGCGGAACCACTGTTTGCTCCCAATCCGAAGTAAATCATTTCCGTAGCATGATTTGAAATATGAATGAAAAGACGGTAATCTGCATCTTCGCCTTCCACCGCGAAAGGGTCTCGTTGTTGCCCGCCAACAGTACCTCTTGCAATAAGGATACGGGTCGGAGTTCCCGAACTGGGCATCAACTCCTTTGTTCCTTCAGCGAAAGTTGAGATTGTAATTAAAAAAAACGCATGAAAAAGAAAAATAATTCGTGATATGTTCCTCATTGTTATTCGCTGTTAATCCTTTACACACCTCACCGGGAATGCATTAACTCCGGGGCTTTCGTATCTTGACACGCTGGGTGTGAATGAGTTAAGGCCTCTGGCTACGGCTCTTTTGGTAGAAGTATCATAAGTAGAAGTCCAGAACATGGTTGCCTGCATTGACAAATCGTTGTAGGACTGGATATTGTTTAAATAGAAAAACCCTGCAAGAGATCCTTTGAAGATGCTGCTGGCATTCTGGCTTTTCAGGAATGATCCTGCAACCCCGTTTCCAATACCTCCTGATACCGCACTGATCATATTATCCCATTCCAATTCGTTTGGTATGTGCCATCCCGGCGGACAGAACCCCTGCGCCCGGTCGGCTCCGGCATAGGTCATGAGCTCATCCCATTGATAAAAACCTCCATATTTAGAGCAATCCGGGTCTCCGGGCAGCATGCAATAACGTTCGAATTTACAATTGTCGGTTTGTGGTGTTGTATAAGGCGTACTTGTATAACCCGCCTCACCCCTGGCATATCGCAGGTTATCCTGCATCCAGCATTGTGAGCCAATCCAAACGGTACGATAGGTAACCGGAGGTGATTCCCTTCTGTCTGTCAAAGTGCCCGGACAACCTGTAAAGAAGGTTGATGGATCCAGCACCGTAATCGATATGGGATTGCTGGTATTGATACATCCGTCATCATTTGTAAATGAGAAATATATGTTATGTACCCCGAGCGAAGATGGTGTGAAATGAGTCACCGGATTCACCAGTGGCTGGCCTATATAATACAGACCTGCAGAACCAACGGGCAGCCCTCCTGATAGTTTGACAGGTTTGGCATTAAGTATCGTGGTCTGATCAAAACAGGAAGACAATGAAACTGTGGGTTTGGCCTTTACCGTTATAGGAATTGTTCTTGTGTCAATACAACCGTAAGATGTGGTGGCTATTACTTTGAGTTGTGCATTTCCTGAGTTAAACCATTTTACCTGAATAGGATTGGAGGAGGCGGAGGGAGATATAGTCCCGCTGCCCATGGGAATCGACCAGTTGTAAATGGCTGTCGGATCAACCGTTTGTGTGGTGTATGGATATGTTTGAGGATAATCCTGGCAAACAGGTGTAGTTCCTGTTCCGGCAATATTTACATCAGGAAGAGGATGCACAACGAAAATGGCTGATCCTCCCGGTGGAAGTCCATCGCAATTATAAGAGTTGGTGTAATTGACATAAATGGTTTTCGGTCCGGGTGTTGTCCAGCGCACCTTGATCATACTGCTGCCATCTCCGCCGGAGGTAATGACCCCGTCTGCCGGAATGGTCCAGTCATAATTGGTCATTCCTGACTCGGTTGAGTAAGTGCCTGTCTGTTCCTGGCAGATTCCTGTCAGATTGGGAAGGGTAATGGTAGGACTGGGCCGCGGAGTGATATTGACATTGTATACTGCAGATGTCGAGAAACAAGCTGTGGTGAAATTCTCATCTGTGTCTGTGACTTGCAACGATCCGTTCGGATTTGCAGGACCCCAGTTAACATCAACAATGTTGGATGTTGATGATCCCACAAAGGTACCCGCGGTAACTGTCCAGGAATAGGTGTGGCCCGGCAATAAAGGAACAGTATAACGGACATTGGGTTGATTTTCGCATTCAATGTGCCCGGCTCCCGGGCCTGAACCACCTGTAATAATAGGAGTTACAGGCAATGGGTTCACCATGATGGTCGAATAAGAAAAGCCTCCCGGGCATGTAAATGTTCCTCCCCCGGTGTAAACAGGGGTGATTTCATACTTTACAAACCCTTGTGCAACCGCAGTTGTCTGAAGGGTTTGTGGTTGGATAAATGGATCAGTACCTATAAGGATTACACCTGTGACGCCTACGGTTTGAACGGCAGTCCAGATATAGTCTACAGGGGTCACATTCGGTGTAAAATCAATTCTTAAACTTGCATCGCCGGAGCATATGGATTGGCTTGTTATCGAAGGTGTGACTGTTGGGCTGGGATTGACATTAACCCGGTAAGTGTTTACAGGTCCCGGACAACCAATACCATTGGCAGTGAGGGTAGCCTGAACCTCATAGTTCACATAACCGGGTGTAAGCAAGGAACTGATCAGGTTTTCCCCGGGAATGGAAGGACCTGAATTTGGGGTCATGTATCCCCCAATGGCGGAGGAAGGAATTCCCAGGTCATCATATGCCGTAGCTGTCCAGGAATATGAAATTACCGGAGAGGTCACATTGGTATTTAATGGGATGGCAACCATGGAATTTGACCCTGAGCAAACATTTTGCGAATATGGGCCTGAACCCGGGAATTGTACCAATGGGTTTGGGTTCACCATTATTATAAATGAGGTGGAAGTTCCCGGGCATGGTATTGCCAGGTTTGTGAAAACCGGGGTAACTGTAATGGTGGCGGTAACCGGTGCATTGGTGGTATTTGTGGCCTGAAATGGTGAAATCGTTCCGGATCCGCTGGCAGCAAGTCCTATGGTGGTATTGCTGTTGGTCCAGTTGTATACTGTATTTGCAACATCTCCGGAGAAGGAAACGGGAGTGGTTTGGGAATTATGACAAAACGCCAGATTGCTTAGCGGATTAACAGTAGGTGTCGGGTTCACCGTAATGGTAAATGTCTTTGCA
>CAZVNF010000042.1:0-24297 GCA_964628215.1 uncultured Draconibacterium sp. | reverse complement strand
CAAGAAACTCCTTGAAAGCCTCACTGCCCCCGGGGTATTTGGGCATATTCAGGAATCGTTTTTTATTGTGATGATCAGGCATGGCAGAGATTATTATGTGAAGGGTTCAAGGGGTTATTCTTGGTAAGAAACGAATTTTGTCAGGAATAATCTTGACATATACATTATGAAATAGTATTTTTGCAAATACAAAAATACGGCATTTCTTGAAGATACTCCATTTTTATCTTTCCTGCCACTCCTGGAAACCACAAGCCGAACCAACTCCTTAAAATAACATTATAACAATCAACCGCATCACTCACTTAAATTTCAATGCTATGAAAGTACATTTATCCAAATGGACCAGCAAACATGGTTTAGTGGCATTAACAGCCATCATTTTTTCAGTCGCAACGATGTT
This sequence comes from uncultured Draconibacterium sp., assembly GCA_964628215.1. Taxonomy (GTDB): domain Bacteria; phylum Bacteroidota; class Bacteroidia; order Bacteroidales; family FEN-979; genus CAIVAT01. Next base: position 23,894 of record CAZVNF010000042.1, on the reverse strand, counting down.
GCCTTGTACAACAACTGCGCAAGTGAATTTTACCCAAACGCTCAATGCGGATTTCAACCAGGGGGTGCTCAACAATGTTTTGGTATCCGGTGATGCCGTTTCGCTACAGTTTGCCGCCTCCGATGTAGGTTCCTGGCTTACAACCACTGTTCTTCCCCAGACACTTTCGGGACATAAGGCGGTGACCTGGGTGGACAAATATGCCTATATTGTTGGCGGGTATAACAACCTGACCTATTCCAATGCAGTATATGTAGGAGCCATTCAGGCGGGTGGAGTGTCAACATGGACTGCCCTGAACCCGCTTCCGGTGGCGTTGAAAGATCCGGCCGTGGTTATCGGAACCAATACCATTTATGTGCTGGGAGGCCGTGATGGAAGCCAGATTTACAATACCATCTATTATGCCGCGATCAACACTGATGGAACCATCGGGGCGTGGCAAACCTCTGCCGTAACATTACCCGCGGGTTTGTGGGGACATACGGCAATTTATCTGAAAGGGTACATCTATGTGGCAGGCGGTTCAACCTCGACTACCGAAACAACCGCATTGAATACAGTGCATTTTGCCAGAGTGAATTTCAACAATACCCTTTCTACATTCACTGCCGGAACGAGTCTTCCGCTGGCACGCAATAAACACAGCATGGTTACCTATAACAGTAAACTTTATGTTCTGGGCGGTTATGACAATACCGGCACCAAATCAGCCACTGTTTACATAGCCACACCCGGTGTCGATGGTACAACAGGGGCATGGGTTGCCGGCACAAGTTTGCCGGTTGCCGTCAGCAATCACTCTTCAGTGGTAACCAACGGTCTGATTACAGTTATGGCCGGTGCAGTGGCTGCAACACTGAGTAACACCGTATATTATGCCAATGCAGATGCCGGGGCACTGGCCTGGGTTACCTCACCCAATCTGATGTATGACTTTACCAAAGACGGATCGGCATTTCAGGGCAACGGACAGGTTTATTATACCGGGGGTACAAACCTTTCGGCTGCACCGATATACAACTGCCGTTATGCAAACCTGACTCTGACAGCAAACTATGTGAATCATGGCGTTTTTGTATCGAATCCGTTTTACCAGCTTGGGGCCGAGCGGCTGATCAATTCCCTTGCATTCACCGCCACCTATAATGTTGTAAATGCCAATCTCCAGGTTTCATACCGCGTCGCCTTAAGCGATGGTAACTGGGGAAACTGGACCGCACTAACCAACACCACTCCGATTAATGTAAATCTGACAAGGCAATATCTGCAGTATGCCGTGGTTTTTACCGGATCAACCACCTTCAATTCCACTTTATCTGATGCCACTCTTACCACACCCGGTACCCAGTTAAACGGCAACCTGAATGCCACAACTACCTTTACCAAAGCCCTAAGTCCTTACTGGGCAACTTCGGATATATCCTTCACTGCCGGCACACATACATTCCAGGCCGGTGCCACCATATTATTTCTGCCACAAACAGGACTGACCGTAAGCCAGGCCAATGTGATCTGCAGCGGAACCGCCGTTGACTCGGTTAAATTTCTTTATTACACGAATGAGCAAGGTCAATGGGAAGGGATTTATTTTGACCCGAGCAGTGATGCAGGTGTATCTTCCCAATTCAATTATACTGTAATTGCCAATGCCGGTTACGGCACCAATAATGCCAACCTTTATTGCAATCAGTCAAATGAGCCATTGCTTACAAACTGCCGCCTGCGGAATGCTTTCGGAAACGGTATACGACTCAACAGCGCCAATGTGAACATGCAAAATACTTCTCTGAGGGGGAATACGGACAACGGGGCATATCTTGAAAACTCCAATCCAAGCTTCCTGAATTGTGCACTCTCCTACAACGGGGGAGCCGGGGTGTATTTGACCAGTACCGTTTCAGTACCTACTTTCAGTGGCAGCACGATTGATCATAATCTGTATGCCATGCATTATCCCTCCCCGAATTTTACTTTTTACCAGCCAAACGGTTCACCCACTTTTACTGCCAATACTTACAACGGTATTGCCATTGATGGAGGAACCGTGAGTGCAAACCGTAACTGGAACTCCCTTTCCTATGATTATATTTTATTGGGAACGGTCATTGTACAGGCCTATCCTACCACCCCTCCCACCAACAGGTTGACCATTGAACCAGGAAATACCATTAAAACCGTTAGCGGAGCCCAAATACAGATAGGAACCCCGTACGCAGGTGAATTGTATGCACTGGGCACCGCCGACAGTGTGATCACCTTTACCTCATGGAACGGACTTCCGGGTGGATGGAACGGCATCTATTTTACAGATGCCAGTGACTCCTATTCAGCACAATCGCAGCTGGACTATTGTGTCATTGAAAATGGCAATGACTATAATTATTTATCTGTCAACACCTCCCATCCTACCTTAATTAATCACAGTAAGATCCGAAATGCGGTACTCGATGGCGCGCGGTATGATAATTCTTTCGGTTCCGTCACTAATAATCAGTTTACCGGCAACGGACGATATCCGTTGCATTACATGAATCCGGAGGCCGATCCTGTTCGTACAGGCAACACCTATACCGGAAATACAATAAACTACATTGCCCTTTCAGGTGGAACATATTCCTTTGACCGGACGATAATCTATGAAGGAGGCATACAATATTATGTTTTGGGTGATCTCTTTGTTGCCAAGTATGCCGGTCACTCGAGGCTTACTGTAAATCCGGGCGTAATACTTGCCTTTGCCGTCGGGAAAAAGTTACAGGTGGGCGTGGCAAACAGCTATGGAGGTGATCTCTATGCCCTTGGAACTGCCGGAAGTCCGATTATTTTCAAAGCATACAATGCCACACCCGGAGGCTGGGGAGGCATCTATTTTACAGATCAAAACGACACCTGGGGAGGTACTTCCGTACTTACCTATTGCACCGTTAAGCAAGGTGCCACCTATAACATTTACATGGAGTCGTCAACACAACCAAGTCTCGATCATTGTATCATCAGTTTATCTGCCGCAGATGGAATTGTTTCGTATCAATCAAACGGGCCAATTACCAATTGCACATTTCTTAACAACGCCGGCTATCCTCTCAAGTTTAACGACTGGACCTGTGATTCCTATCTCAGGGGAAACACCTATACCGGAAACACTCCGAACTATATCGCCTTGTCCGGTGGTGATTATTCCGGCAGCAGAAGATTGTATTACGACGGGATTCCATATCGTGTTTTAAGTGACATCCGCATTGTGGGATACGCGGGTCATCCAAGGATTACAATTACGCCGGGTGTAACCATGGCTTTTGAACCCGGGACAGGCATCCAGGTAGGGTTGGCTTCAAGTTATGGCGGAGATTTATTCGCAGAAGGCAAATCAGACAGCCTCATTACATTTAAACCATACAACAACGCGGTAGGCGGATGGGACGGTATTTACTTTAACGAATACAATGATCACTGGGGAGGCATCTCCTCAATTAAATATTGTACTATTGACAAAGGGTCTGCCTACAATCTATCAGTAGAGGGTTCCACACAACCCAGCCTTGATCACTGTACCATCAGCAATTCCGGAGGGATAGGTATTCTTTCATATCAATCGAACTTCCCGATAACGAACTGTGCTTTTCTGAATAACGCCGGGTATCCGCTTAAATACAATGACTGGACATGCAATTCTTATCTTTTCGGGAATACGTATACCGGAAATACGCCAAACTATATTGCACTGTCAGGGGGAACATATACCAGCAATATTACCTACTATAACGACGGGATCCCTTACCGTGTGCTCGGTGATATAGGAATCGGATTATATGGCAGTCATTGCAGGATTACAATCAGACCAGGGGTGACTATGGCGTTTAACCCCGGATTCAAAATCACTGTCGGATATACGAACCCTTATGGAGCCGATTTATACGCAGAGGGTAAAGCCGACAGTATCATTACTTTCAAACCCTATGATAATACGATCGGAGGATGGAATGGTATTGAATTCACCGACTGGAATGATAACTGGGGAGGAACCTCTTCCCTGAAATATTGCAACATCTCAAAAGCTTTAACCAACAACATAAATTGCTGGAATTCAACCCAGCCATCCATAGATCATTGTACAATTGCAGAATCGACCGGCGCCGGGCTTTTGGTGAACAATTCAAACCTTACTATTTCCAATTCATCCTTCACCTACAATGCCATTTACGGGATACGACTTGAGGGTACCGGCACAGCCACCATTGGCAACACCGATGCACTGACATGCAACCTTTACAACAATGGCGGCGGATACCAGCTGTACAACAACTCTACGGCCAATGTCAACGCCCGCAATAACTACTGGGGGTCAGGTGATTCAACAATGATAAGCCTGGCTATTTTCGATAAATCAGACAACGCTGCCAAAGGCAGGGTCTATTTTAGTCCCTTTGCCCAGGTGCCTTCCATGCCTACCGCCAACACCGTGATGAGCGGAACGGTAAAATATGCCAACACCCTGGCGAACCCGATTAAAACTGCCGCCATGGCTGTCAAGGACTTTTCCGGAACCACCATCGCCTCCACCACCTCCAATGCTTCGGGGGTCTATGCATTCCCGTCTTTTGTTTCGGGGAATTACCAGATGACCATCACCCCCTCCGCACCCTGGGGTGGCGTTAATTCAACCGATGCACTCAACATCCTCAACCACTTCGCACAGATCACCCCGCTCACCTCCATGAAACTCGCCGCGGCCGATGTCAACATGAGCCATTCCATCAACGGTACCGATGCCATGCTGGTGATGAAACGCTATTCAAGCATGATTGCTTCGTTTCCTGCCGGTGATTATCTTTACCACTCCGATACCGTGTACACCAGCGCCAGCAATGTGACCAACAACATCGAGATGATCTGTTTCGGTGATGTCAACGCATCCTATGCCCCGGCCAAGAAAAGTTCCGCCTCGGTTGGACTGGTGCATGAAGGTTCCCTGCTTACTGAATCGTTCACTGAATTTGACTTCCCCGTCCGGCTTAAAACTGCCATGGATGTCGGCGCAATTTCCCTGGGATTCTACTACCCTGAGCAGTACCTCGAAATTACCGGGGCCAGGCTCTCAAACGGAGTGACCGGATTCTCCTGGACGGCCATCGACGGGCTGTTCAAGATGGGCTGGTGCGACATGAACGGCATCAGCATCGCCGATGACCAGGTGGTGGTTATCCTGACCATGAAATCAAAAGACCTCTCGGGACTTACCTCGGCCATCGCCCTGGATATTTACCAGGACTGTGAGTTTGCCGATTTACTGGCCACGCCCAACGAGTGGGAGGTGGTCTCCGTGCCCCTGATCAACACCACCATCACCGGTATCAAGCCCATCGGGGCTCTCTCCGCATTGTCGGTCTACCCCAACCCCGTATCTCAGAGCTCTGTGGTCAGCTTCTCACTGGAAAGCCCGGCACTGGTCAGCATTTCACTGCTCGATATTGTCGGATCAACAGTTCAGCAGGTGGTAAACGGCGACCTTGCCCAGGGAAATCATACAATTTCATTAAATGCTTCAAACTTAAAATCTGGCGTATACCTGTTAAAAATCGAAATCACATCCAACGGGAAATCCCTCTCAGAGATGATCAAGTTAGTGGTATCCAATTAAAAATCGCTGCGCTATGAAGACACTGATTTTAAAAATACTACCCCTGCTTATCATCGTGTTCTGGGCCACCGGGGCACGGGCACAGATTGGCACCACCGCCGCAACGCTCACCAGCTGTCCCGGGGCGATCGTGGTGCCCCTGACCGTGACCAACTGCAACGGTATCGGGGCCATCTCGCTGATTCTCAATTTTGATAATGCCGTGCTCACCTACACCGGTTATCAGAACCTAAACCCTCTGATGACCAGTGGGCTGCTGATCATTAACTCAACCGCAAACAAGGTGGTAATCAGCTGGGCCAATACCACGGCCGCCAACTTTGGAAACGGCACCCTGGTGGAACTCAAGTTCAACGCCGTTACCAGCACTTCTACTCTTGCCTGGGATACGCAAACCCCGGGAAACTGCGAATACAGCGATGTAAACGGAAATGTGCTCCCTTCAACCTATACCAATGGCACGGCTACCATCAACCAGCCTCCGGTCATTGGAACCCAGCCAACGGATAAAACCGTGCTTGTTGGTCAGAATACAACATTTTATGCAGGGGCCACCGGAACTTCGCTGGCCTATCTCTGGCAACTGAGCACCAATGGAGGGGGGATATGGACCGACCTGACCAATGTGGCTCCCCATTCCGGGGTAACCACTTCTACACTCACACTCACCAATGCCACCCTGGCTTACAACGGGTACAAATACCGGTGCAGGATTACCGGGACCTGCTCCCCGGTGGTTTTTTCAAACGTGGTAACCTTATCGGTTATCTACCCCGTTACCACTACCCTGCCCACGGCCAGTATCTGCCCGGGCAGCGTGAGTGTACCGGTGACCGTGACCAATTTCTCAGGCGTGGGTGCTTTCTCGCTGGCTTTTGCCTACAATCCCTCCTGTTTGACCTATACCGGGTATCAAACCTTGAATGTTGCGCTTTCGGGGGGAACCTTTGTTGCCAATGCCTCGGGGGGAACGGTATATCTTACCTGGGCTTCCACCTCGGGGGCAACCATTGCCAGCGGCACCATCGTGGAGCTTTTGTTCTCCGGGGTGGCAGGAACAAGCCCGCTTACCTGGGACACTTCCAGCGAGGGAAACTGTGAGTACACGGCCGTGGGAGGAGCGCTGATCACCAGCGTTTTTATCAACGGAAGCCAGACAATATACTCCCTGCCTTCGGTAACTTCAAATCCTGTCAGCGTCATCATTGCCAAGGGGCAGAACACCACTTTCAGCACCACCGCTGCCGGTTCGGGGCTGGCGTACCTCTGGCAGATCAGCACCAACGGGGGTGGATTGTTTACAAACCTGGCCAATGGAGGGAACTATTCCAACGTGACCAGTTCCACCCTCAACATCACAAATGCACAGCTTGCCATGAGCAGCTACCAGTACCGCTGCCGGGTTACCGGCACTTGCGCACCGGTGGTCTATTCAAATGCGGCAACACTTACCGTGCTGCCCAACATCCTGACCACCTGCGGTACGGTCACTGCTTGTCCGGGGCAGGTGATCGTGCCGGTGAATGTCACTGATTTTATCGGTGTGGCTTCCTTTTCCCTTGCGCTGAACTTCAATCCTTCGGTGCTCACCTTCACCGGTTACCAGGGGCTCAACGCTGCCCTGGCAAGTGGCAGTTTTGTCATCAATGCCACGGCTGGAACCGTGTACCTCACATGGTCGAACATCGCTGCTGCCACCATCCCCACAGGGGGATTGCTCGTTGAACTCAAGTTTACCGGGGTCCCGGGAGTCTCTCCCCTGACATGGGACACACAAACCCCGGGAAACTGCGAATACAGCGACCTCACAGGGCTGGTGATCTTCTCTACCTGGACCAATGGAAATGCAACCATCAATACCCCGCCTTCCATCGGCACTCACCCTGTAAACCAAAGTATTTATGCAGGAGGGAGCACCAGCTTTTCCGTTGCTGCTTCCGGTACAGGATTGGGTTACCTCTGGCAGGTAAGCACCAATAACGGATCAAGCTGGTCAAACCTGAGCAATGTGTCGCCCTATTCCGGCGTCGCTACAAACACCCTGACAATCAACCCGGCCAGTCTTACCCTGAGCGGATACCTTTACCATTGTATCGTCAGCGGAACATGCACCCCTTCGGTTACCTCTGGCAGCGGCCAGCTCCTGGTTACCCCGGCGGCCATTACCACCACACCCGGCACGGTGACCAACTCCTGTACCGGCAACCTGGTCATCCCCGTCAGTGTGACCAACTGCAGCAACGTGGGAAGTATATCCCTGACCATGATCTTCGACACCACAAAGATGACCTTTGAGGGATACCAGGGCCTCAATGCAGCCCTGGCCACCGGAATGCTGGTGGTAAACCGAACGGCCAACAAGGTATACCTTTCATGGGCTTCCACCACTGCGGCTAACATCGGGGCAGGAACCCTGATCCAGTTCCGCTTCAAGGCCGCGGCAGGGATTGCAACCACCCTTTCGTGGGATACACCCACGCCGGGGGCGTGTGAATACAGCGATCCTGCGGGGAACATCATCACCTCTTTCTATGTAAACTCCAACATCTCGGTGGTGGCAAATGCCCTGATCGTAAATGCAGGGCCTGACCTGACACAAACAGGCAGTTCCGTCCAGCTTAACGGATCGGCCACAGGGGCAACAATACCCTATGCATGGTTATGGGCCCCGGCAGGTTCCTTAAGCAGTGCCACCATTGCAAACCCGGTTGCCTCTCCCACTGTCACCACAGCCTATACCCTCACCGTTACGGCAAACAACGGTTGCGTGGGAAGCGATGTGATGAATGTACTGGTGGGGGTGGTTCCTTCAGATCTTGCCATTGCAGGAATCAGCATTGGAAGCGGGGTGAGCAACTGCTACAACGCCTTGCAGACCATCACCGTGGCCGGCGGTGGCAGTAACTTCACTGTACAGAACGGCGGCAGCGCCATCATGATTGCCGGGCTGAAGATAAATTACCTGCCCGGTACACAGGTCTTGCCCGGAGGGTACCTCCACGGGTACATCACCTCCACCGGGCAGTACTGCAACTCAATTCCTGCAGCTCCCGTGGCTACCGCCATGCAGGAGCCGACCGGGGACATCCATGACGGTGCATTCTTCAAAGTGTATCCTAATCCGACTGCCGGAAAGTTTACCCTGATGATGGCTGATGATTATCAAGCCGCAAAGGTGAAGGTTACCATATACGGAATCTACGGAGAAACAATCCTCGAGCATATGTTGAACGGGGATAAGCTAAAAGTGTTCTCGCTCGAAGATAAACCCGTGGGAATCTATTTTGTAAATGTGGTGTGCGGCAATAAAGCGGAAACGAAAAAAGTGGTTAAGTTCTGAAAGGAACTGCAAACCTGACACATATTTTTTACCTTTACCGGAGACTTTCTGGTAATGCGTTTGGTTTTTACTTTAGTACGGCTTTGGATTCAAGGTACACACAAGATGGCTTGTGTGTACCTTGTTTTACTAATGACCGTGAGTGTTTTTTTTATCCCGGAGATCCTGTTTAGCCAGCGATTCATCCGCATTAATTCCGGAACCAAATCAGATATCCTTAAGATAGATATAACCCGGGACGGTAACGTATATTTCCTTACCGATAAAATATTCACCCTTCAGGGATCTTCGTGGGGCAAGGTTGACATTCCTGCAGAAGGGCCCATCACCAGTTTCGATGCAATCTCACCTGAAAACATCTGGTTCAGCAACACACTGGAAACCAGCACATCCATGTTGTATCACTATCACGACGGGATCATTGAGAACATCCGCACCCCTTTTGCAAACGATATTACCAGCATCAATTTCGTGTCGGGGCAACTGGGATTTTTTGCAAGTTATTCAGATGTAGTTGTATATAGCCATGGAAGTTTCGGAAAAGTAAATCCGGTTGCCACAAGCGGATATATTTTCAGGGTGGATGGGGGAAGCAGCGATAAATACAGGGTTCTGACGCAGTTTAATGAACTGTTTGTGTATGAAAAAGGGAAATTTTCAAAATTTTTCCCTGACGCCAAAGTCAAGGATTTTCAATACGACACGCCGGACCATGGATTTATTTTATCCGATGATACAATTTTTGAGCTTAACGGATTGAATGTTCTTGGAAAGTTTCAGAATCCCTTACTGAAAACAGCAAAAAAAATATTCCTCCGTAACGATGAGTTATGGATAATCGGGGAGGCTGGTCTCATTCTGGTATTACAAGACAGCACGTTGCGGCGGATCAGTTACGAGGGGAAGGAAAATCTCAACTCTCTTGCCTTCGGCGGGGAAAATGAAATCTGGATTGCAGGAGAGAATGGACTGCTGCTTTATAGCGGGAACAGACATTTTTTAATATATAATGAACGTTATCCCGGGTTTTCCGCTCAGAAATTAATTTCATTCGGAATCGATGTTGACAATCAGTATGGTGTTGCACTCGCCGATTTTAACGGGGATGATAAAACCGACATTTACGCAGTTTGCATTTCCGACCCGGATAAATTGTTTATCAACAAAATAGATCCTGTGAACGCAGACCCCATTCCCCAAAGTTTCAGGGAAGAGGCACTGAAAAGAGGGGCTTTGGGAGTGCCAAGGGAAAAAAACGCCGCTCTTCCTTCTGAATTAAAACTGGGAGTTGCTACGGCGGATGTTGACAACGACGGAGATGAGGATATCTATGTTACCTATCTGAATGGGAAAAATAAGTTACTGCTGAACAACGGCAAAGGTTATTTCAGAGATGTTTCAGAGCAGTCTCAGAGAGCATGCGAGAATATGAACCGTTCCAATGCCGCTGTTTTTGCAGATGTTGACCTCGACGGGGATGCCGATCTTTTTGTAACCAGCGAAGAAGGTTCAAACCGGATGTATCTCAATAACGGCAACGGGTATTTTACCGATATCACCGGAAGTGCAGGGGTGAAATCAACCGGAGGCGGCATGTGTGCTTCATTCAGCGACGTGAACGGCGATGGTTTTCCCGACCTGTGTGTTACCTTTTGGTATCCGTCAAACAAGTTATATCTCAATGAAACACATGAAGGCCTGGTTCGGTTCCGGGATATAACCGCCAAAACCGATCTGTCGAAAGCAGAACCATCAAAAAGCAATGCAATCGTATTTGCCGATGTCAATAACGATGGGTTTTCTGATCTGTTTATTGCAAACCGGCATGCTGTCAACAAACTGTATCTGAATGACGGAAAAGGGTTATTCAGGGATGCCACTTCAAGTTTTTTTGAAAACAAGGTCTATCTGACCAATGGCGCTGTTTTTGCCGATTTTGATCTTGATGGTTACCAGGATTTATATATAACCAATGTTGGTGACAATGTGATGTACCGCAATATCAATGGCACCAGCTTTGAAGATGTAACCGGAACCTTCGGGGCAGAATTAAGTGGCTATTGCACCGGTTGCGTTGCAGGGGATATTGACAATGACGGGGATGCAGATTTGTATGTTGCAAACTATATCAACGGGAGCAGTATATTGTTTATGAATAAAATGGAGAAAAAGAATGCCATCACCTTCAAACTTTCAGGAACACGGTCCAATAGAAATGCCATTGGAGCAAAAATATCGTTGTATAAAGTAAAACAAGGGCAGTTAGCAGGCACACTGGCAGGATACCGTGAAATAAGCGGAGGAGGCGGGTATAGTTCCAATTCTGCCAAGGAAGCTGTTTTTGCCCTGAACCCGGGTACAGATTATTATGCAATAGTCTATTTTCCTATGTCAGGCCGGACAATCAGGCTCGATCAGATCAAAGCAGGATCAGTATACAGGATCAGCGAGGAGACTGGAATTGCTGCCTTTAAAACCTTATCGATAAAAGCCCTGCAACGATTTTTTACCGACCCTGAAATTCAGCTTGAAATAATTAAGTATCTGGCCGTATTAATAATCCTGCTGGCTTATCTGTACTTTCAGCGAAAAGGGCCGGCGCGGATCATGTACATTAAGGGGATGGCATGCCTTGGCCTTTATATTCTTTTTTCTATCGTTAATCAATTGTATATTTTCAGTTCTTCATTGATCCTGTTTTTCATATCACCGGCCATTACCATCATTGGCCTGATCATCCTCCATCTCGTTACAGAAAGGATCTATTTAAAACGACAGGCCGAGCGGGAAAAAACGGAATTAAGGGAAAAAATTTCCCGTGATTTGCACGATGACCTGGCTTCCACCCTGGGAAGTATATCAATCTACTCAAGCACCCTGAAAGGGATGGACAATGCCTCTCCTGTTAACTTTCAGCACCTTTCAGCAAAAATTGCCAACCTTACCCAATCCGCCCTGCAGTCAATCACCGATATAATCTGGATGACCGCGCCGCGCAATGATTCCCTGCGCAGCCTGCTATCAAAACTAAGTGCAATGATGTTTGATGTACTGACAGATAACCTCATCAGGTTCGATGAAAAAATCGAACTTCCCCGTCAGGAAATTGTTTTACACGAGAAGTTGCGCCATGACACCTTTCTTATCCTTAAGGAAGCATTGAATAATGCCATCCGGCATGCCTCTGCAAAGAATGTCACCCTTCATGCATGGGTTAGGGATAATACCTGTTTTATTCAGATGACAGATGACGGAAAAGGGTTTAATCCTGCTGAAATCCCCCATAAAGGACCACATGGAAACGGTTTGGTCAATATGCAAAGAAGAGCTTCAGAATCGGGCATTGAATTGCAGATTCAATCTGCAGTGGGTTCGGGAAGCCGGATTGAGATTTCCTTTAAAATATGACCCAAACAGGCTATATCATATCCTTTCTTTAATGCTTAATTTGCGATCAAATTTTTCACATGGAAATTACGATCGGAATTGTAGAGGATCATTCTGAATTCAGGCAAAGCCTTGTATTCCTCATTTCTTCATTTACAGAATACAGGTTGGTATGGGCCCTGGGGTCAGCAGAAGAGGCCATTGATCAGCAGGAGCCGGCAGATATTATTCTGCTGGATATTAATCTTCCGAAGCTGTCGGGTGTCGAAGCCATTCCTTTTTTCAAGGAAAAATTCCCGGAACAGAAGATCATCATGCTCACCATCCAGGATGATGAGGAGAGTATCCTGAGCGCTATTAAAGCCGGGGCAGACGGGTATATCCTGAAAAAAACAAGTCCGCAAAAGATTCTGGAGGCCATCCACCAGGTATATGAGGGTGGTGCAGCCCTTACGCCAATGGTGGCAAAACAGGTACTTGCCTTATTTCAACCACAAAAAGCAGTTGTCGAATCTCCATCAAACCTTACACCCCGGGAGAAGGAGATTTTACTCCATATCACCCAGGGAATCACAACCGTTGCAATCGCTGAATCCCTGTTTATTAGCCAGCAAACGGTAAGAAACCACATTAAAAACATATATGAAAAATTACATGTCCATTCCAAGGCTCATGCCGTGTCAAAGGCGTTGAAAGAAAAAATTGTTTAAAACAATCAATATATCCAAATAACTAACTTAAAAACAGTTTACTATGAAAAATTATTTACTTTTTCTGACAAGCAGGCATTTGGTAAAAGTTTTACTTTCCGTCGTTGTACTCCTGGTCATGATGGGTATGAAAACCATTGCCGCCGAGGTAACTTTCAAGCAAACACTCAGTGCCGATTTCAATAAAGGAGTGTTAAACAATGCGGTGGTTGGGGCTGACAACGTTTATCTTCAATTTGGCGCAACTGATGTTGGTACCTGGCTGACAACAACGGTACTGCCACAAACACTTGCCGGTCATAAAACTGTTTCGTGGAACGATAAATATGTTTACATGGTTGGTGGATACAACAATACATCGTATGTGAATTCAGTGTATGTGGCCACTATCCAGTCCGGCGGAATTACAGGATGGACTGCACTGAATCCCTTGCCTGTTGCCATTCGTGATGCAGCGGTTGTAATCGGGACCAATACGATTTATGTGATGGGAGGGCGTGATGCATCCCAGGTGTACAATACAATTTATTATGCCGCGCTGAATACGGATGGCACGATTGGAGCGTGGCAAACCTCTGCGGTAACATTACCTTCAATCCGCTGGGGTCATACAGCAACCTATATGATGGGTTATATATACGTGATTGGGGGTTCCTCTTCATTAACTGAAAATACTGCGGTAAACACGGTCTCCTACACGAAAGTCAACGCTTTAAACACCCTTTCAGCCTTTTCCGCCGGTACCGTCCTGTCTGCAGCCCGCAACCGTCACAGCACGGTAACCTACAACAATAAATTATATGTGCTCGGAGGGTATGACAATAGTGGAACTAAAGCAAATACAGTCTACCTTGCCAGCCCCAGCATCATAAACGGTTCAACCGGAGCATGGACTTCCGGAACTGCACTGCCCGTAGCGGTCAGCAATCATTCAGCCGTGGTTACCAACGGGGTGATTGCGGTGATGGCAGGTGCTGTTGGAGCCACATTAAGCAACCTGGTTTACTATGCCAATGCCGACGCCGGAGCACTTGCCTGGAACACTTCCGTGAACGTAATGTATGATTATACCAAAGATGGTTCTGCTTTTGCCGGGAATGGACAGGCCTATTATGCCGGTGGAACCAACTTGTCGGGAACCCCGATTATCAACTGCCGGTTTGCCAATATGGTATTAACCGCCAATTATATCGCACACGGAGTATTTGTGTCAAACCCGTTTTATGAGCTGGGCGCTGACAGGATGATCAACTCGATTGCCTTTGATAAAGTAACCGCTGCACCGGCCACCCTGCAGGTTGCCTATCGCGTTGCAGGCAGCGACGGGATCTGGGGCGACTGGACCACAGCGGTAACGACCTCCCCCATAACCGTAAATTCTCTAAAGCAATACCTGCAATATGCCATCCTCTTAACCGGCTCAGGCACCAGCAATGCCACCCTGAATGAAATGAGATTGCTCACCCCGGGAACCCAGCTTGACGGCAATCTGAACGCCATTCTCACCTTCACCAAACTGGCAAGCCCTTACTGGGCCACCACAGATATTTCATTTTCTGCCGGAACCCATACCTTCGAAGCAGGTGCCACCATTCTGTTTCTGCCTGAAACAGGCCTTTCTGTTGGTGCAGCAAGTATTGTGTGCAACGGAAATGCTGTTGATTCGGTGAAATTCCTCTCTTTTAACAGTGACAGAGGCAAATGGGACGGAATATATTTTGACCCGAGCAGTGATGCCGGCGTTTCTTCCCAGTTCAACTATACGGTAATTGCCAATGCCGGTTTCGGAAGCAACAATGCAAACCTTTTTTGTAATCAGTCAAATGAGCCGCTGCTATCGCGGTGTAATATCCGGAATGCAGAAGGGCATGGGATCCGGCTTGAGACCTCAAATCTGATCATTCAGAACTCCACCTTCCGAGGCAATACCGAGGCAGGCATGTATTTGTATAACTCGAATCCATCCCTGGTCACCAGCACCCTTTCCTATAATGGCGGAGCGGGAGTTTATTTTACATCTGCCGCATCGTTGCCGAATTATACATCCTCTACCATCAACAATAACCTCTACGCCCTTTACTATCCAACGGTTAATACAATCATTTCGCAACATCTCGGTACACTTACGCTCACAAATAACACCTATGACGGCGTATGTTTGCCCGGAGGAGATATGTCTAATAGCTATCGATGGAATTCATTGTCGTATCCGATATTTATCATGGACAATTTAAGAATCGGAAAAGAATGGACTGTTTGCAGACTTACCATTGAACCCGGGAATACCATAAAAATGGCCCCGGGAAAAAGTTTTCAGGTTGGATTTGCCACCAGCTATCAGTACGGAGGAGAATTATATGCAATTGGTGTTGCAGACAGCCTCATCAGCTTTACTTCCATCAATGGTGCAGCCGGAGGATGGGAAGGTCTTTATTTTCATGATCTGAGCGACTACAATGGTGCAACATCATATATGGATTATTGCAAAGTGGAAAAAGGGAACAATTATAACGTGTATATTGAAAACACCATCCAGCCCAGTATAAACCACTCCACAATTCAAAATGCTCTCCAGGATGGGCTGAAGTTTTACGGAGCTTACAATACTGTCATGAACTCAACAATTTCATCCAATGGCCGATATCCGGTATACTTCTCAGAACCGCATACGTTACCTGTACTCAACGGAAATACATATACATTGAATACCATCAACCTGATTGGATATTGTGGTGGTACTCTCAGCCAAAGCCGTACTTTTCAGAATGATGGTATCGGGTATCATATTCTTGACAATATTGTGATTGGAAAAGAATGGAATGTTTGCCGGCTTACAATGGAACCCGGGTTAATACTGTCATTTGCCAGTGGTAAAGGCATACAAGTCGGATATTCTACCGGCTATGCTTATGGAGGTGAACTGTATGCTGTTGGCAAAGCCGATAGTATAATAATTTTAAAACCCTACAGCGGCGTTACCGGAGACTGGAATGGTATTTATTTTCATGATTTAAGTGATTATAATGGCGCCACAAACCATTTGAAATACTGTACGATCAAAAAAGCAAGTGCTTACAATGTCCTTTGTGAGAACACAGGGAGTGTTACCATTGATCATTGCACCTTATCTGATGCGTTAACTGATGGTCTCAGGTACAATGCAGGCTATGGCTCTTTTAACGATTGTGTGTTTAGCAATAATGGACGGTATCCTGTCAATTTACTTAACTGGACATCGGCCCCGCAACATGGAAACAACACTTTTATTGGTAATGTTGTGAATAAAATTGCGCTATCCGGTGGAACTTACTCGGAAAACAGGACAATTGAAAAAGACAACGCAGAGTACCTTGTTTTGGATAATATTGTCATCGGAAAAGAATGGAGCGTCAGCAGAATTACAATTGAACCGGGAGTTACTTTGAATTTTGCATCCGGAAAGAACATCCAGGTTGGATACTCTACCGGTTATGCTTATGGAGGGTCGTTGCATGCCATTGGCAAGGCAGATAGTCTCATTACCTTTACGGCTAACAGCAGCGTTGCCGGAGATTGGAATGGCATCTATTTCCATGACTTGAGCGATTATAACGGGGCAACGAGTTTGCTAACTCATTGTGTTATCAAAAAAGCGAGTATTTGTAATATAAAAAGCGAAATCTCCTCACAGCCCGTTCTTGATCATTGTCTCATTGCAGAATCGACCGGCGCCGGGCTTTTGGTGAACAATTCAAACCTTACTATTTCCAATTCATCCTTCACCTACAATGCCATTTACGGGATACGACTTGAGGGTACCGGCACAGCCACCATTGGCAACACCGATGCACTGACATGCAACCTTTACAACAATGGCGGCGGATACCAGCTGTACAACAACTCTACGGCCAATGTCAACGCCCGCAATAACTACTGGGGGTCAGGTGATTCAACAATGATAAGCCTGGCTATTTTCGATAAATCAGACAACGCTGCCAAAGGCAGGGTCTATTTTAGTCCCTTTGCCCAGGTGCCTTCCATGCCTACCGCCAACACCGTGATGAGCGGAACGGTAAAATATGCCAACACCCTGGCGAACCCGATTAAAACTGCCGCCATGGCTGTCAAGGACTTTTCCGGAACCACCATCGCCTCCACCACCTCCAATGCTTCGGGGGTCTATGCATTCCCGTCTTTTGTTTCGGGGAATTACCAGATGACCATCACCCCCTCCGCACCCTGGGGTGGCGTTAATTCAACCGATGCACTCAACATCCTCAACCACTTCGCACAGATCACCCCGCTCACCTCCATGAAACTCGCCGCGGCCGATGTCAACATGAGCCATTCCATCAACGGTACCGATGCCATGCTGGTGATGAAACGCTATTCAAGCATGATTGCTTCGTTTCCTGCCGGTGATTATCTTTACCACTCCGATACCGTGTACACCAGCGCCAGCAATGTGACCAACAACATCGAGATGATCTGTTTCGGTGATGTCAACGCATCCTATGCCCCGGCCAAGAAAAGTTCCGCCTCGGTTGGACTGGTGCATGAAGGTTCCCTGCTTACTGAATCGTTCACTGAATTTGACTTCCCCGTCCGGCTTAAAACTGCCATGGATGTCGGCGCAATTTCCCTGGGATTCTACTACCCTGAGCAGTACCTCGAAATTACCGGGGCCAGGCTCTCAAACGGAGTGACCGGATTCTCCTGGACGGCCATCGACGGGCTGTTCAAGATGGGCTGGTGCGACATGAACGGCATCAGCATCGCCGATGACCAGGTGGTGGTTATCCTGACCATGAAATCAAAAGACCTCTCGGGACTTACCTCGGCCATCGCCCTGGATATTTACCAGGACTGTGAGTTTGCCGATTTACTGGCCACGCCCAACGAGTGGGAGGTGGTCTCCGTGCCCCTGATCAACACCACCATCACCGGTATCAAGCCCATCGGGGCTCTCTCCGCATTGTCGGTCTACCCCAACCCCGTATCTCAGAGCTCTGTGGTCAGCTTCTCACTGGAAAGCCCGGCACTGGTCAGCATTTCACTGCTCGATATTGTCGGATCAACAGTTCAGCAGGTGGTAAACGGCGACCTTGCCCAGGGAAATCATACAATTTCATTAAATGCTTCAAACTTAAAATCTGGCGTATACCTGTTAAAAATCGAAATCACATCCAACGGGAAATCCCTCTCAGAGATGATCAAGTTAGTGGTATCCAATTAAAAATCGCTGCGCTATGAAGACACTGATTTTAAAAATACTACCCCTGCTTATCATCGTGTTCTGGGCCACCGGGGCACGGGCACAGATTGGCACCACCGCCGCAACGCTCACCAGCTGTCCCGGGGCGATCGTGGTGCCCCTGACCGTGACCAACTGCAACGGTATCGGGGCCATCTCGCTGATTCTCAATTTTGATAATGCCGTGCTCACCTACACCGGTTATCAGAACCTAAACCCTCTGATGACCAGTGGGCTGCTGATCATTAACTCAACCGCAAACAAGGTGGTAATCAGCTGGGCCAATACCACGGCCGCCAACTTTGGAAACGGCACCCTGGTGGAACTCAAGTTCAACGCCGTTACCAGCACTTCTACTCTTGCCTGGGATACGCAAACCCCGGGAAACTGCGAATACAGCGATGTAAACGGAAATGTGCTCCCTTCAACCTATACCAATGGCACGGCTACCATCAACCAGCCTCCGGTCATTGGAACCCAGCCAACGGATAAAACCGTGCTTGTTGGTCAGAATACAACATTTTATGCAGGGGCCACCGGAACTTCGCTGGCCTATCTCTGGCAACTGAGCACCAATGGAGGGGGGATATGGACCGACCTGACCAATGTGGCTCCCCATTCCGGGGTAACCACTTCTACACTCACACTCACCAATGCCACCCTGGCTTACAACGGGTACAAATACCGGTGCAGGATTACCGGGACCTGCTCCCCGGTGGTTTTTTCAAACGTGGTAACCTTATCGGTTATCTACCCCGTTACCACTACCCTGCCCACGGCCAGTATCTGCCCGGGCAGCGTGAGTGTACCGGTGACCGTGACCAATTTCTCAGGCGTGGGTGCTTTCTCGCTGGCTTTTGCCTACAATCCCTCCTGTTTGACCTATACCGGGTATCAAACCTTGAATGTTGCGCTTTCGGGGGGAACCTTTGTTGCCAATGCCTCGGGGGGAACGGTATATCTTACCTGGGCTTCCACCTCGGGGGCAACCATTGCCAGCGGCACCATCGTGGAGCTTTTGTTCTCCGGGGTGGCAGGAACAAGCCCGCTTACCTGGGACACTTCCAGCGAGGGAAACTGTGAGTACACGGCCGTGGGAGGAGCGCTGATCACCAGCGTTTTTATCAACGGAAGCCAGACAATATACTCCCTGCCTTCGGTAACTTCAAATCCTGTCAGCGTCATCATTGCCAAGGGGCAGAACACCACTTTCAGCACCACCGCTGCCGGTTCGGGGCTGGCGTACCTCTGGCAGATCAGCACCAACGGGGGTGGATTGTTTACAAACCTGGCCAATGGAGGGAACTATTCCAACGTGACCAGTTCCACCCTCAACATCACAAATGCACAGCTTGCCATGAGCAGCTACCAGTACCGCTGCCGGGTTACCGGCACTTGCGCACCGGTGGTCTATTCAAATGCGGCAACACTTACCGTGCTGCCCAACATCCTGACCACCTGCGGTACGGTCACTGCTTGTCCGGGGCAGGTGATCGTGCCGGTGAATGTCACTGATTTTATCGGTGTGGCTTCCTTTTCCCTTGCGCTGAACTTCAATCCTTCGGTGCTCACCTTCACCGGTTACCAGGGGCTCAACGCTGCCCTGGCAAGTGGCAGTTTTGTCATCAATGCCACGGCTGGAACCGTGTACCTCACATGGTCGAACATCGCTGCTGCCACCATCCCCACAGGGGGATTGCTCGTTGAACTCAAGTTTACCGGGGTCCCGGGAGTCTCTCCCCTGACATGGGACACACAAACCCCGGGAAACTGCGAATACAGCGACCTCACAGGGCTGGTGATCTTCTCTACCTGGACCAATGGAAATGCAACCATCAATACCCCGCCTTCCATCGGCACTCACCCTGTAAACCAAAGTATTTATGCAGGAGGGAGCACCAGCTTTTCCGTTGCTGCTTCCGGTACAGGATTGGGTTACCTCTGGCAGGTAAGCACCAATAACGGATCAAGCTGGTCAAACCTGAGCAATGTGTCGCCCTATTCCGGCGTCGCTACAAACACCCTGACAATCAACCCGGCCAGTCTTACCCTGAGCGGATACCTTTACCATTGTATCGTCAGCGGAACATGCACCCCTTCGGTTACCTCTGGCAGCGGCCAGCTCCTGGTTACCCCGGCGGCCATTACCACCACACCCGGCACGGTGACCAACTCCTGTACCGGCAACCTGGTCATCCCCGTCAGTGTGACCAACTGCAGCAACGTGGGAAGTATATCCCTGACCATGATCTTCGACACCACAAAGATGACCTTTGAGGGATACCAGGGCCTCAATGCAGCCCTGGCCACCGGAATGCTGGTGGTAAACCGAACGGCCAACAAGGTATACCTTTCATGGGCTTCCACCACTGCGGCTAACATCGGGGCAGGAACCCTGATCCAGTTCCGCTTCAAGGCCGCGGCAGGGATTGCAACCACCCTTTCGTGGGATACACCCACGCCGGGGGCGTGTGAATACAGCGATCCTGCGGGGAACATCATCACCTCTTTCTATGTAAACTCCAACATCTCGGTGGTGGCAAATGCCCTGATCGTAAATGCAGGGCCTGACCTGACACAAACAGGCAGTTCCGTCCAGCTTAACGGATCGGCCACAGGGGCAACAATACCCTATGCATGGTTATGGGCCCCGGCAGGTTCCTTAAGCAGTGCCACCATTGCAAACCCGGTTGCCTCTCCCACTGTCACCACAGCCTATACCCTCACCGTTACGGCAAACAACGGTTGCGTGGGAAGCGATGTGATGAATGTACTGGTGGGGGTGGTTCCTTCAGATCTTGCCATTGCAGGAATCAGCATTGGAAGCGGGGTGAGCAACTGCTACAACGCCTTGCAGACCATCACCGTGGCCGGCGGTGGCAGTAACTTCACTGTACAGAACGGCGGCAGCGCCATCATGATTGCCGGGCTGAAGATAAATTACCTGCCCGGTACACAGGTCTTGCCCGGAGGGTACCTCCACGGGTACATCACCTCCACCGGGCAGTACTGCAACTCAATTCCTGCAGCTCCCGTGGCTACCGCCATGCAGGAGCCGACCGGGGACATCCATGACGGTGCATTCTTCAAAGTGTATCCTAATCCGACTGCCGGAAAGTTTACCCTGATGATGGCTGATGATTATCAAGCCGCAAAGGTGAAGGTTACCATATACGGAATCTACGGAGAAACAATCCTCGAGCATATGTTGAACGGGGATAAGCTAAAAGTGTTCTCGCTCGAAGATAAACCCGTGGGAATCTATTTTGTAAATGTGGTGTGCGGCAATAAAGCGGAAACGAAAAAAGTGGTTAAGTTCTGAGGTATGGGGAATGATGAATATGTGAATGACGAATAAGGGAATGACGAATGACGAATAGGGGAATGGGGGGATTAGTATGGGGTTTTGTCTGTTTTTTCGGTCCATTCCCTGAAAAGATCAGAAGCCATGGCATGTTCAACGTGATGAAAGTCAATTGACCGTTGTTCAGGAGGGAGGTTTAACTCTTCATAGATGTGGTTATCCTTAAATCCGATGGAGGCGGCATCATGCCGTGTTGAACAATAATAAACTGACTGGATATTTGCCCAGTAGATTGCGGAAAGGCACATGGGACAAGGTTCGCATGTAGCATAGAGTTTTGCCCCCGTGAGATCAAAACTTTCAATATTTTTGCAGGCATCCCGAATGGCCACGATTTCGGCGTGGGCGGTGGGGTCGTTTTGTGAACTCACCCTGTTTCCTCCTTTTCCAATAATTTCTCCATTCTTCACCACCACGGCACCAAACGGTCCGCCAACATTATTTCTCACAGAATGAGTGGCTTCCTTGAAAGCTTCATTCAGAAATGATACAATTTCTTCCATATAGAATTTCTTTTTGATCCCTGTGGACAAAATTAACAGGTAAAACGACTTAAAAAACATCCATGGGGTTACAGTCTCTATTTTTTTACAATTAAGGGGCTATTCTCATGCTTTATCTCTAATTTTGGGGCTACTCATTCACTTGAAAAAAAAATCGAACCGTGAGCGGAAATTTTTGCCCGATATCTCTTGCAACCCTACTGCACCTTACACTTTCCGAAATCCGCGAAAACAGGTTCATGGGTATTCCCGGGAGTTTGTTTTATATACCGAAGCCTGCCGATCCGTTTGGTTTTACCCGGTATGGCCGGTTTGTGGAAACCCCGATAGGTGTTGCAGCAGGACCGCACACACAGTTAACACTGAACATCGTGGCCGCCTGGCTTTGCGGAGCGAGGTATATTGAATTGAAAACCATTCAAACGCTCGATGAACTGGAAGTTTCCAAACCCTGCATTGACATGCAGGACGAGGGGTACAATTGTGAATGGTCACAGGAACTTAAAGTACACGAGTCATTTACAGAATATCTCAATGCCTGGATCATTATTCATATCCTGAGAAAGGAACTTGGCTTTACCGGTTCCGGCGGTACTTTGTTTAATATGAGCGTAGGTTATAACCTCGAAGGCATCATGAACGCCAATGTTCAGTGGTTCTTCGACAAGATGCTGGATTGCAGCACAGAACTGGCCCTGGCAAAAGATTCCATCCGTGCGGTTTACCCTGATATTGACCGGGTCACCATCCCTGCCCTGATTTCCGATCATGTCACCCTCAGCACCATGCACGGGTGTCCGCCCGATGAGATCGAAAAGATCGGGCTTTACCTGATCCGTGGGAAAAAATTGCATACCACCATAAAGTTAAATCCCACCTTGCTCGGTGCCGGTGAACTTCGCACGCTGCTCAACACCTCCCTGGGCTTTACCACGGATGTTCCCGATCTGGCATTTGAACATGACCTGAAATATCCCGATGCCCTGCTGATCCTGGAATCTCTGCGAATTGCCTCTGTAGAAACAGGGTTGCAGTTTGGGGTTAAGCTGACCAACACCCTTGAAAGTGTGAACAATAAAGGTGTTTTTGACAAATCAGAAGGGATGATGTATATGAGTGGAAGGGCACTTCATCCTATCAGCATCCGCCTGGCACGAAAACTGCAAAATGACCTGGGCGGAAACCTTGACATTTCGTTTTCAGCCGGGGTTGACTGTTTCAACATTGCCGAAGTGGTGGCCTGCGGAATGAAACCCGTAACTGTTTGCACTGATTTACTGAAACCCGGGGGATATGGCAGGCTGTTTCAGTATATTGAAAACCTGCGTTCTGAATTTTCGATGAAACAGGCGGAAAGTATTGACAGCTATATTTCAACCGTGTCGGGATTGCCCGGTTCCATTGCGGCATCTGCCCTTCAGAATTTGAACCTTTATGCCAACAGAGTAGCAGATAATAAAGCATACCACAAACATTCGCTCATTGACCCATCCATAAAAACAGCAAGGGAACTCGGCTGGTTTGACTGTATTCATGCTCCCTGTACCGATACTTGTCCCACAAACCAGGATATCCCCGAATACATGTTTCACTCCGAACAGGGCAATTTTCCGGCAGCTTTCGAAGCCATATTCAGAACAAACCCATTCCCATCCGTGACGGGCATGGTGTGTGACCATTTGTGCCAGTTTAAATGCACCCGGATCAATTATGACG